>PLDW01000518.1 GCA_003136315.1 Gemmataceae bacterium
CGGGCCGCCACGGAGGGCGTCCCGGCTCACCATGTAGTAGGGGCCGCCCTCCGTGGCGGCCCGGTTTTGCGGAGCAATCCCATTCAACGCGATTGGATCAGGCATCGCTCACTCGATGATCACAGCCTCTCCCACACCTCACACAACCCGGGGGCGGAGTTTCCCGCTGGACCGCACCAATAGGTTTCCTGTACTTTGACGGTATCGGGAGGCACTGGCCCATTCCCCCCCGGCGAGTGAACGGATGTTCAAACATTTTGAAGAGTACGGGTATCTCGGGATCTTCACGGCCTTGATCGCCTCCGGACTCGGGTTACCGATTCCCGAGGAGGTGCCGGTCCTCACGGCCGGGGCACTGGTCGGACACGAGGACACTCCATTCAAGTGGTACATTATGCTGCCAGTGGTCATCACTGGGGTGGTGATCGGGGATGGCTTTTTGTACGGGCTGGGGCGTCTCTGGGGTGCCCGCTTCCTCGACTCGGCGTGGGTTCGACGCCGCATAGTCACACCGGAGAAACGGGCCAAGATCGAGAAGAACTTTCATGAGCGGGGGATCGCGGTTCTGCTCGGCGCTCGTCTGTTGCCTGGGATCCGCACTCCGATTTTCATCATTGCCGGGGCCTTGCGGGTTCCGCTCGGTCGGTTCCTGCTGGCTGATGGACTCTATGCCATCCCCGGGGTCAACCTGCTCTTCTGGCTCGCCTACCTCCTGACCGATCAGGTCGTCGAGATCGTCAAGAAGCTCGAGCAGTATCGCCCACTGGTTGTGGTCTTGGTTTTGTCCGGTGTCATTGGGGCACTCCTCCAAAGGTATGCGTTCAACCGGAAAGTCTCCACCGGCGATCCACCCCACGTCCCGCAGATCATCGCCCGACCAGCCGAGGCTGTTGTCCATGTCGTCGAGAAGGCGGCCGTGGCGGTGGCCCACGCTGCGCATGTCGGGCATCGTCACGACAAACCGGAAGATTCTCCACCAGATCCCGCGACCGCCACTCAAGCCCAGGTTGCACCGGTGGACGCCAGTCCGCCCGGCCCTACCGTCGGGTAGAGCCTGGACTGTTTTCTGTTCCGACTACGACGAACCAAATGGCTGATTGCCCTATGAATTTCCACACAAAACTTCTTAAACTGTAACCGTTCAACGAGACTTCTCGTTCGACGCGACTGCATCTTGCGCCGTTTGTTCCCCATCTCCCTCGTTCCCACGCTCCGCGTCGTGGTCTGAACCGAACGGACGCTTGACCGGGGATACGATGGACGTCGTACCCAGCGAGTTGGCCCACCCCGCAGATCGGGGAAAGACCGGTTCCACGCGGAGCGTGGGAACCAGGGAGTGAATTGCCACTTTAAACTTCTTAAACTTTAAACTTTAAACTTTAAAATCTATACTATCGAAATCATGTCCCCATCACATTGTAGCCACAATCTACGAACAGGATCTGACCGGTGACGGCGGAGGCGAGTGGGCTGCACAGGTACAGGGTGGAGTTCGCCACCTCCTCCGGGCCGATCGGCCGACGAAGCGGTGAGTGGCTGGCGGCGTGTTCGATCAGTTTGTCGAAATCCTTGTTGATTGCTCGGGCGGCCCGGCTGGCGTACGGACCCGCCGAGATCAGGTTCACACGGATATTCCTGTCGCCCACGAACCAGGCCAACTGCTTTGCATCCATCTGGAGTGCGGCCTTACAGGTGCCCATTCCACCGCCGTAGTGAGGGACGACGCGATCCCCGGCGACATAGGTGAGCCCGACCACGCTCGCCCCACCCGGGCGATTCGCCATGTAGGGAGCTGCCGCCCGGATCAGGCTCACCAGTGAGTAGGAGCTGATCCCCATCGCCTCGTAGTAGGCTTTCCGACTCGTCTCGATCAGCGACTTGGTGATCTCCCGGCTGAACGCGATCGAGTGGATCAAGATGTCGATTCCGCCGAACTCTTTGCCGACCGCATCCACCGTACCCTGGATCGAGTACTCGGAGTACTTCGCGTACCGGCGATCGGTCCGGACCGTCTCCGGGACATCCTCCATCGTATCGTAGCTGGCGTCACAAGCGAAGATCTTCTCTGGCTTGAACTCGGTCTTCCCATCTGGCAGGAGGCGGCTCTCCCGGTCGGCCTCTCGCCCCAGGATCCCGTCGACGATCCCGACCATGCGGGGGTGACAGGCGAGGACAATTTTCGCCCCGGCGGCCTGGAGGGCCTTGGAGATGAACCAGGCGAAACTCTCGTTGTCCCCCACCCCGGTCACCAGTGCGATTTTGCCCGTCAGGTCGATCGGAATCATCGGCGGACTCTCCACAAGGAGGAACACGAATACCGCGGACTCCGGCGGGGATCAACGCAGATCATGCGAGCGGCGTTCACCCCGGTGGGATCCTCACGTTATCCGCGAGCCGTTGTATGGACTGATCCAGGTTATGGCTTGGCAACCCGCTGCCAGATCACCACCTGTCCCGACGGGGCGGGTGTGGACGCGCTCGTCTCGCTCTTGCTGTTCCAGGCCGCGACCGAGGGATTCTTGTTCCGAACGGTTTTGACCCCCCCGAGCGTCCAGGCGGGAGGGATCGTGATCATCGACAGTCGGCTTTTCAGAAAAATTGGAAACTGTCGACTTGGCTGGTTGGCCCGATGCGTGAACTCATCTACAGTGGTCACATCCCATCGCCCCCGCGTCATTCTCGAATCGCGTGATCATGAGTTTGCCCAGCCAAACCGTCGCCTTGTTGCAGGCCGCTCGGGATCTGGTCAAGACGCTCCCCGCGGACGCTGTCCTGATCCTGACCGAGACTTCCATCGACTGGGAAGAGGTCGGCCGCCTGCTCGGTGGGTGCAGGCTGTTCGTCGCGGCCGAGAACCCGGCACTCACCAAACCGTTGCGAGATCACCCAGACTGGACGGTCATCGACCTGGATCCGGAGCCCCATCCGACCCAGGAGCGGATGAACGACGCGCTGCTCAAGGCGGTCACTCAAAACCTCCTTCAACCCGGGTCACACATTGTCGCGCTTTACAACGGTATTGCAACACTGGATGACGCACCCGAACCGGTCGATAGCCTGAGCGTGATCCACCTTGGCGAACACCTGGAGCGGATGACCTCGCAGGATCTTCGGATACTTGGCACGTCGGTTCCGCTCGATGTCCTGCGAGCAGTGGTCGAATTGGCGACGGAGATCGGCCGGGAGGGTCGGGAGGGACAGCCCGTCGGGACGATTCTGGTGGTAGGGGACACGCGCAAAGTTCTGAGTCTGTCCCGATTCCAGAACTTCAATCCATTTCGGGGGTACACCCGGGCCGAGCGCGACATCCGGAACCGGGATGTCCGGGAGCAGATCAAGGAGATCTCGAAACTCGATGGGGCAATCCTGATCGGTCGGGATGGGATCGCAGAGGCCGCCTGCCTGCATCTGAGCGCTCGGGCCGACGGAGTCACGCTCCGGAAGGGGTTCGGTAGCCGTCACATGGCGGCAGCAGGTGTGAGCAAACAGACAAACGCAATTGCGTTTGCGGTGAGCCAGTCGAGCGGGTCGGTCCGAGTTTTCCAGCGGGGTGAGGAGGTGCTCCACATCGAACCACTGGCCCGACCTCACGTCTGGCAGCCGTTCAAGTTGGAAACGCATGAACCCGAAAACGCGGAGCAGAAAGACGAACCGGAGTAGGGGCCGAGGTCGATTTCCAACTCCTGGAGCCACCGCTGACGAGTGTGATCCACCGTGGCCCGACGGTGTCGCCCGCGATAAACTGAACCCCGCTCATCCGCAGAGTGTCTGGGAGAGTGGCGCGAGGGTGGCGGAACTGGCAGACGCACTGGACTTAGGATCCAGTGGCCGAAAGGCCGTGGGGGTTCAAGTCCCCCCTCTCGCACTCGATGGAAACCCTGAAATTGCAAGCGCTTCTGACCACGCCCCTTTCGACCAGACCTACCTGCTATCAGCAGCCCACAAGAATTTGGTAGCAATTTGGTAGCAACACTTCGGTGATATTGGGGTAGGGTGGGCCCTCAGCTCAATTCACTGACTGATGACCCAATCGGAGATCAGGAGAAGGAACTTGGCAGACGCCTTGTCAGCCAAGAGCCACCAACGCCATCTGTTATCTCCAAACTTAACCATCGAGACGTCACTCCCCCGCTTTCGCGATGCTCCCTCGGCTCACCAAAAAGGACTCTCAACTCGACATCTTCCGCCGACATGTTTCGATAGGGGTACTGACCGTACTCGGTAGTTGAATGGCTCCCGCGGACTGTGTTACGGGTAGGTCATGCTGATAGCTTGCGTCGGAGCCGCATCAAGCCAGGGGCTCGCCGTTCTCCAACCGGAGCGCGATGATACACTGTCACTGGTTCATCAGTGGATCCAAGATCGCCCACGACGGGTCGGATTCTGGGTAGTCCTCGGTGACACGGACGCCCGATCCGTCCGAGCGTTGTTACTCGACGGTGCCCGAATGGAGGCGATGCTCCTGCTCGACCGATGCGCGAAAGACCTGGGACAGATCCTCCCTGGAGACCTTCGCCCGATCCACCCCCACTGACCCACTGCCTCTCGTCGCAGAAAGGGCCTGACGTGGAACCCTTCATCGACCCGACCCGGTTACTCCGGACCCTGGCGTACGCCCTCCGACACAACCCCAGACAGTTCGGCGTTGCCCTCGACGAAGACGGGTTCGCCGACATCGACGAGCTCGTCATTGGCATCCGCTTCAGCAGCTACGATTGGGCTCTCCTCGACCGCCTCATCCTGGAGGCCGCGCTGCTCACGTCAAGCCCTGACCGGTTTGAGTGCCGGGACGGCCGAATCCGGGCGCGATACGGCCACACCATCCGACTCGCCTCACCCGGCGACAGGCTTACTCCGCCCGAAATCCTCTTCCACGGCACCCCCACTGCCGCCCTCCCGATCATCACCCGTGACGGACTGAGGCCGATGAACCGGGCCTTCGTCCACCTGACAGCAAGCCTGGACTACGCCGCCCAGGTTGCCACATCCAAAGGCGGTGGTGTGGTCCTCCCCATTCGAGCAAAGGAAGCGAGCGACGCGGGCACCGAGTTCTTTCAGGCGAACCCACATGTCTGGCTCGTCCGGGAGTTGTCCCACCAGTTCATCAACCCGGTTGATCCCGCCACCGGTGTCTGTGAGAACACCGGAACCCCTGGGGCTTCCTGATCGGAGAAGGGAGGAATGGACTTGTGTGACTCACTCGTCGTCCGCGAACTCATCCGGTCCGAGCAACTCCTGTCGGCCGTGCCGAATCCGGAGGATGTAGACTGTTTGCTTCCGAACTTCGAATAGGATGCGATAGACGTGTCGCCGCTTGCCGTGAAGGAGTTGACGAAGGACACCGTCATACCACTCATCCTCCGGGGCGAGTGGGCATCGCTCCGGGTGATGTTGCAGCGATTCAAACGCGGCCCGAAGCCGTTGATACCACCGGAGGGCAACGGGGCGAGAATTCCTCGACAGGAATTCGAACGTCTCCTCGATCTCGGCCAGTGCGGGGGAGGTGATCTCGACCGTGAAACTCACTTCTTCTTTCCTGTGAGCTTGTACTTCTTCGCGAGTGCGTCCAGGGCTTCGAGTGCCGGGAGGGTGCGGCCAGCGTCAATTTCTGCCTTGCCCTCGCGAAGGAACGCGAGCATCTCCGCCTGCTCGGCCAGTTCCACCAACCGCTGGTAGGCTGCCGCATCCTGTACAACCATTTCGGCCTTCCCATTTACCGTCAGGACAACCGGGCGGCCGGTCTTCTTGAGTTGCTCGGCCACCTTCGCCGTGTCTCGTTTGAATGTGGACAACGACTGGATGTCGTTGGCGATGTCGAGCATGGTGCGCCCTCCTCCTATTGCTAAATTTGCACTCAATTGAATGCTACCAGTCTTTGCCACTCTCGGCAACCGGAAACGCCCCATCGTCACGGCGTTGAGGCATGCTCGGGGAATTGTCCTGCCGATGGTCCTTCGCAGGCATGGCGGTCGCGGGCCTATAGAGTGGCCTCAAAATCCGGGTCAGCCCCCACCTCGTCGCGTCTTGGCCACGTTCCGCCGCCGTGGTAGTGCCGGCCATATCGTAACTTTTTGTTCTTTTTCGACTCAAACTGGGCAGTGGAAACAGCCGGCCCACCGCGACTCTCCGTACGGGGGACCGCGGGAGGCCGGTGGTGTAATCCGGTTATTCACAGGTTCTTGTCAGACCCGACCAAGCGAGGAACTGAGCATGAAGGCCCTGACCCGCGCGCGCAACGAGTTGTTTCGCCGCGCTCCCGACGAGTCGTTCCCCGATCTGACCTCACTCGTCGCCCACTGCCGGACCGCGAAAGCCGAGTCCGTCGACCGCTGGCATCCCCCTCGGGCCATCACACCGGCCCTGGGAGATGGGCGGCTGGACTTGTCTCTCGGCTCGGACGGCGATTTCACGCTCAATGACTGGAGTTTCAGTCAACTCTGCTCCCTGGCCCACGTGAACAAGGAGACCGTCACCCGGCTCACTCCAGGGACGGCTGCGCAGGTGTTTCGAGAGACGCTCCCAGGAGGGAACAAGCCACTCCAGGTATTCACTCGTGGGCAGGCCGTCCGGTCGGTCCACGGAGTCGGCTACACCCGACTTCACAATGCCGACCTGCTCGCTGCGGTCCAGGAATTCGTCACCGATTTCACCCCACCGCAGAAGGCTGCGTCGGGTGGCACAGGGCTCTACTGCGGGGAGCAAGACCTCTTCGCTTTCCTCATCGACCCAACAGGGTGGGCGGAGATCGACGGGGAGGCGTTCGCTCCTGGGTTCTTCGTCTGGAACTCCGAAGTCGGGAAGCGATCCCTCGGCGTCCAGTCGTTCTGGTTCCAGGCGGTCTGTGCCAACCACATCGTGTGGGACGCGGTCGAGGTTGTGGAGTTCACACGCAAGCACACGGCCAGTGTCGGCGATTCACTCGGCGAGATCCGGCAGATTATCGAACGGCTCGTCCAGCAGCGTGATGCTCGCCGAGATGGGTTTGTCACCACGATCCGTAAGGCGATGGGCACCACTCTGGGGACAGACACCGAGGAGGCACTCAAGGAACTGACCAAGCACGGTTTCCCGAAGGGGTTGGCCAAGGAGGCGTTGACGCTCGCCGAACAGAGGGGACGGTTCACGATCTTCGCTGTGGTGGACGCCCTCACGCGACTCTCCCAACAATTCGTGTACGCCGGAGAACGTGCCGAGGCCGACATGAAGGCGGCCCGGCTCTTTGAGTTGGCCCTCGCCGCTTGAGCATCATGCTCCCGCGTGAGGGGAAGAGAAGCATCACATCGAGAGGTTTGCGTTGGTTGCACCACCAAGCCTCTCACGAACCGCCCACTATGGTGGCGAACCGCCTTGTATCTTCTCCCGACCGTGACCAGCGCAGAGGTTGCCCTCAACGGTTCCATGTTCGGCCCACTGGTCGCGCAGGGGCCATGCGGACGCGGGGAAAGGGCTCGATCCGTCTCGAACGGGGAGTTGCTACCGCTCGTCGCGCCGGCGATCCGAGGGGCCGACAATCACCCCATCAGTCCCGGGCTGTAACCCCGAACCGAGGAGACCTCATGACCCCTTCGGAACCAATCTCCGTCCCGCTTGGCAGCATCGTGGCGACCCCCGCCGTGCTGGAGACGCTTACGCGAGCCGACATTGTCACCGCCCTTCGCCGGCACGCGGCCAGTGACTGGGGCGATGTGACACCCGACGACCGCAACGCCAACGACGAGGCGCTCCGGTCCGGCGACCGGCTGCTCTCGGTTTACTCCTCCGCTACCGGCACCAAGTTCTGGGTGCTCACCGAGGCCGACCGCTCCTCGACTACCGTGCTCCTACCTGACGATTACTGACACCGGTTTTTATTCGGGATTATTGCACCACCGGGCCTCACTCATACAGGCGCTGAACATCGAGTAGACGAACCCATCCACTCCCCGGCGATCCCGAGGGGCGGACGACGCGAATCAGGTTTTCGCTTTCTGCCCCTCTCAGGAGGAAGCACGTGAAAATCATCAGTTCGTTCAGGGAGCTTGAACCGTTTGGGCTCATCATCCTGACGGGCGAGGCGTGTGGCCTTGGCTACCGGATTCTGTTCGACGTGACGGCCGCGGGGAAGAAGGTCGTCGAGAAGTGCTTCGGAATTCCGAACATGACGTTCGCCGAAGCTTGGAACCGCGGGACAGCGGAGACACCGCATGTCGGCTCGATCATGCTCAGCCAGGAGATGCTTGTCCCGATTGCCGTCTTCGCGTGCCTGGAGAACGGCTGCACCGAAGCCTACCGAATGGACGACTTCGTAATCGGCATCGAGCTGGGTGATCCGGCTGACAAGGCAGTCCAGATGGAGCAACTCTACCGCGTCCAGCGGGTCCGGCGGTTTCGTTACGCGGGCACGGCTGGCGACCGAAACGTTCACCAGATGACCGGACGGATTGAATGAGGTTGTCCAGAGGTTCTGCGTCGCCCGGAACCTCTCACGGGCGCGGACCACGAAAGATGTCGACCTGTTGGTCAAGCACATCGTCGGGCCGATGTCGGCTGTACTCCGCGCGCAGCTTCCGGAGGCTGCCGACGTCGGACTCGGCGACCACCTAGTATTCCGCCTCCGGACACCGAACTGCGAACTGACGAACGCGCCACAAGGCGGCGCTCCCAGCGACCTGCAAGACGCGCAGCCCTCATGCTCCGCCGAACACGCTCACAGCGCCCTCGGCGACGTGGGAGGCATACATCACAGGATTGGCGGAGGAAATGGGATCTCAACCCGCGACTACCTCGCGGCGTTCGCTAACCTCAATCGCCTTTGGACAGACCATTCTCTGGGGGGAGCGGCTCAGACCGAAGAAATTTGAACGCGGAAACGTAAGCCGGTCCCGTGAGGTGCTACGGATTCGACTACGCTGTCCAATAATTCTGGAGCTGTGAGAAGGTCTCGTAAATTTTCAGTTTGCTCCGAAAATCGATACGAACCAACTATCTCGCCACAAAGTGTGTAGATTTGATAAGCGTGCGCCTGGCTTTCAGATAAACGGTGGAGTAGTACACGGTCGCCCGCGACTAGAGGGATAGCAAGCGTCGTGGAGGTCGCGAAAGTGACTGACATATCACGTGCTGACCGAACGCCCGCACTGACCTGTCGGCTCAAACCAGTGATCGCCTCCCGAATCATCGCGAGGTCAGAGGCGTTCATCCCTCGATCCTCCACCCGCTCTCACCATAATAGGCTCGGCCATGTCCACCCAGCCTCCTTTCCCCGTTGTTGCTGATGCGATCAAATTCAGCCACGCTCCTGTCACGGGGTCGAGTCGGAAGACGGAGACGTTCCGCCCGATCTCGATCCCTTCCAGGTGGAAACGAGGAATGATGCGGTCGTCTGCGAAGCGGAATGTGAAGTGCGATTCACGGTAAAGCGACATCATCTCAACCACGTCCTTGGACGGGTGCCACGGCAGATGGGTGGACGGCGGGTGCGTACCCGGCCCGGATCGTTTTCACTGTCGCCCCCGGCGTCAGCACCATGACTTCCTCGCCTGGAGGTCGCTGACGCCGCTTGGCATAACCGCCCGGCGACCAGGCCAACAGGTGATCGCCCCACACCAGGTACGCCTGCCGCCTGTCACCCGTCGTCGTCACGAACACCCCGTCCGGCAAGTCGTCCAGCGCAGCCACGAACGAGCGGCGAGAACGGTCGGGTGCCAGGCGGTCGGCGTGGAGGCGGTCGTCGATCACGAAAGCGCTTGGTTTCGCCTGCTCGTCTTCACCTGGATGGGATTTCTTCCAGGCGGCACAGAAGTCGAGGAACCGGGGACGGCGGTACTCCGCACACGGGCGGTGCCCGGCAGCCAGGGCCGTCGCTTCATCCAGGAAGAAGAGTTGCGTGTAACAGTCCGGCTTCATGACTTCCTGTTTTCGTCCCTTAAAGTCGAGGAGGCAGATAATCCATCGGGTTCCTTTCCAGTTCCGCCTGATCGCCCCGTGCCTATCATGGAGGACGCCTCGGTTGCCCATGAGCGTGCCCCGCTCCGGTGTGGCGATGACCTCGCCGAACGGGGTGACACGGTTCTGCCTCGGCATCGGCGATCCGCCTTCCGTTCAGAGACGTTCTGGCACGTCCACCGTGCGCTCGTTCCGCACGTCGCCGGTGTTGAGGATGGTTGCTGGCTAGAACAGCATGACGTGGGCCTCATCGTCGGCCACCGAGCGGTGTTCGACCTCACGGGGGACGATCAGGAACTCGCCCTCTTCGAGCGAAACCTGACGGTCCCGGAACTCCATGCGGAACCGCCCCTTCACGACCAGGAACAGTTCGTCCTCGTGGTCGTGTTTGTGCCACACGAACTCGCCGACGAACTTGACCAGCTTGACGTGCTGGCCGTTCAGTTCGCCCATTACCTTCAGACTCCAGTGGTCGGCGAACAGCGCCAGCTTCTCGCCCAAGTTGACCTTCTCCATCCCCGCCGCCTCGTGCCCGCACCGGGAACCGCATTCGACGGAATAGAAGATTGGTGGCGACTTCCCGTTCCGCTGTTCGTAACCCCGCATTCCGCTAGTCTTTCATTATCCTTTCGACGGTCAAAAGCCCCTAATCTTGCCGGACTCGTGGCCTGGGCCGCTGACGCTGGAACGGGACACGTCGGAACGGTTGGAAACGGAAGAACAACGGGGCGTGAACACTTTGCCGACTGAACGACCCGATCCGAGCGCCGCCGAGTCCCCCGCCTTCCTCTCCGGGGGCGGCGAGATGGGCGAGCGCACCCGCTCCTTCGACTGGTCACAGACCGCCCTCGGCCCGGTCGCCGGGTGGCCGCAGAGTTTGCGCTCGGCCCTGAGCATCTGCCTCAACTCCAGCTTCCCCATCGCCCTCTATTGGGGGGCCGACCTCACCCTGCTGTACAACGACGATTGGAGTCCGATCCCCGGCACCAAGCACCCGTGGGCGCTGGGCCGACCGGCCCGTGAAGCGTGGCCCGAAATCTGGCACATCATCGAACCCCTGTTCCGGCACGTCCTGGCGACGGGCGAGGCCACCCGGAGCAAGGACCAACTCCTGCCGATGCACCGCCACGGGTTCACCGAGGAGTGCTACTTCGACTACACGTTCAGCCCGATCCGGGGCGAGAGCGGGGCCGTCGAGGGGGTGTTCAACGCCGTCCTCGAAACCACCGCACGGGTGGTTGGCGAGCGCCGCCTGCGCACCCTGCGGGAACTGGCGGCGTGGACGGCGGGCGGGGACGGGTCGGAAGCGGACGCCTGCCGCACCGCCGCCCGCATCCTCGACGGCAACCCGCACGACCTGCCGTTCGCCCTCATCTACCTCACGGACGAGAGCGGGCGACGGGCGGTTCTGGGCGGACAGTCTCGGTTGGAACGAGACACGCACGCCAGCCCCGCCGTCGTCGACCTGGACGCCCCGGACGTCCCGTGGCCGCTGCACCGGGCGGTCGAGACGGGCCGGGCCGTCGAGGTCGCCGACCTGCCGTCCACGTTCGGCCCTCTCCCCGGTGGGGCGTGGCCCGAACCGGCGCACCGTGCCGTCGTCCTGCCTCTGGTGAAGCCGGGCCAGCCGCCGACCGGGTTCGTGGTGGCCGGGGTCAGCCCCCGGCTGCCGTTCAACGACGAGTACCGGGGGTTCATGGACCTGCTGGCCGGTCATGTCGCCGCCGCCGTCGCCAGCGCACGGGCCTACGAGGAGGAGAGGCGGCGGGCGGAGACTTTAGCCGAACTGGACCGAGCCAAGACCGCCTTCTTCTCGAACGTGAGCCACGAGTTCCGCACCCCGCTGACGCTCCTGCTCGGCCCGGTCGAGGGGCTGTTGGCCCGGAGTGACGGCCTGGCCCCTGCCGAAGTCAGAAGTGAACTCGAAGTCGTCAACCGCAACGGGCTGCGGCTGTTGCGGCTCGTGAACTCCCTGCTGGACTTCTCACGCATTGAGGCGGGCCGGGTCCGGGCCGTGTACCAGCCGACCGACCTCGCCGCCCTCACCGCTGATCTTGCCAGCGTGTTCCGGTCGGCGTGCGAGCGGGCCGGGCTGAACCTGGAGGTCGATTGCCCGCCGCTCGGCGAGCCGGTGTTCGTGGACCCGGAGATGTGGGAGAAGGTCGTCCTCAACCTGCTGTCCAACGCCCTCAAGTTCACATTCGAGGGCGGGATCGGCGTATCCGTGCGGCGGGCCGGGGACGCCGCCGAACTGCGGGTCCGGGACACCGGCACGGGCGTCCCCGCCGAGGAGATGCCCCGGCTGTTCGAGCGGTTCCACCGGGTCGAGGGCGCACGGGGCCGCACCCACGAGGGCAGCGGGATCGGGCTGGCGCTGGTGCAGGAGTTGGTGAAGTTGCATGGCGGGTCCGTCACCGCCGAGAGCGTCGTCGGGGCGGGAACGACGTTCACCGTGTCCGTGCCGCTGGGGTCGGCGCACCTGCCCGCCGACCGGATCGTGGGGAGCCGGACCACAACGCCGGTATCGTCCCAGGCCACACCCTTCATCGAGGAGGCGTTCCGGTGGCTCCCGGACGGCCCGACAGAAGCAAGCACCGATCCCACGCCGTACCCGGAAACGCCCTCTCCGAATTCTCAGGCGACAACCGCCCCGGACGACCGCCCCCATGTGCTGGTGGCCGACGACAACGCCGACATGCGGCAGTACGTCGTGCGGCTGCTGGCCGGGGCGTACCAGGTCGAGGCCGTAGCGGACGGCGAGGCGGCACTGGCGGCGGCACGGGAGCGGACGCCCGATCTGGTCCTGACCGACGTGATGATGCCCCAGTTGGACGGGTTCGGGCTTTTGCAGGAACTTCGGGCCGACCCCCGCACCCGTAGCGTACCGGTCATAATGTTGTCGGCCCGTGCCGGGGAGGAGAGCCGGGTCGAGGGCATTCAGTCCGGGGCCGACGACTACCTGGTCAAGCCGTTCGGGGCCAGGGAACTGCTGGCCCGTGTGTCGGCCCACCTGCAAATGGCCCGGATGCGGCGGGATGCGGGCGAGGCGATCCGGGCCAGCGAGGAGCGGTTCCGCACCCTGTTCGAGTCGATGGACGAGGCGTTCTGCGTGGTGGAGATGCTGTACGACGCCGCCGACCGGCCCGCCGACTACCGCTTCCTGGAGGCGAACCCGACCTTCGAGCGGCACACCGGGTTCACGAACGCCCTGGGCCGGACGATCCGGGAACTGGTCCCGGACCACGACGCCCACTGGTTCGAGATTTACGGGCGGGTGGCGGCGACCGGGGAGCCAACCCGGTTCGTGAACGAGGCGAAGGCGATGGGGCGGTGGTACGACGTGTACGCCTACCGGGTGGGCGGGGCCGGGAGCCGGAAGGTCGGCATCCTGTTCACCGACATCACGGAGCGGAAGCGGGCCGAGGATGCGACCCGCAAGCAGTCGGAACAACTGCGCCGCCTGGCCGAGATCGCCACCCGGTTGAACGCCGCCCCGGATGTCGCCTCGATCACCGGCCTCGTCACCGAGGAGGCCCGGTCCCTGATCGGGGCGCACCAGGCGGTCACTGGCTTCACCACGGACCAGAATTGGGGCCAGGCGATCAACACCGTGTCCCTGTCCGAGAAGTACGCCGCCTGGCGGGGGTACGAGGCGGGGCCGGACGGGTCGGGCGTGTACTCGCTGGTCTGCCGCACGAACAGGCCGATGCGCATGACGCAGGCCGAGTTGGAGGGCCACCCGGCGTACTTGGGATTCGGCGCACACGCCCGGAGGCACCCGCCGATGCGGAGCTGGCTCGCCGCCCCGCTGGTGGGGCGGGACGGGCGGAACCTGGGCCTGATCCAGCTTTCCGACCGGCACGAGGGGGAGTTCACCGCCGAGGACGAGAACATCCTCGTGCAACTGGCGCAGATGGCCTCCGTCGCCATCGAGAACGCCCGCCTCGTGCAAGACCTACTCGCCGCCGACCGGCGCAAGGACGAGTTCTTGGCGACCCTGGCCCACGAACTGCGCAACCCGCTGGCCCCGATCCGCACCGGCCTCCAACTCCTGCGGCTGTCGGGCGGCGATGTCGTCACCGGGGACAAGGCCCGAACCATGATGGAGCGACAGTTGGGCCAGATGGTGCGGCTGGTCGATGACCTGATGGACGTGAGCCGCATCAACCAGGGCAAGCTCGAACTGCGCAAGGAGCGGATCGACCTGGCGGCGGTGCTAACCAGCGCCGTCGAAACCAGCCGTCCACTCGTCGAGCAGATGGGGCACCACCTGGAGGTCGTCCTCCCGACCCAGCCGATCATGGTCGAGGCCGACCTGACCCGGTTGGCCCAGGTGTTCTCGAACCTGCTGACCAACGCCGCCAAGTATACGGAGCGGGGCGGGCGGCTCACGCTCACCGCCGAGCGGCGCGGGGGCGACGTGATAGTGGCGGTAAAGGACACGGGCATCGGGATCGCCGCCGACCAGTTGCCCCGCATCTTCGAGATGTTCTCGCAGGTGAAGACGGCCCTGGAGCGGTCGCAGGGCGGGCTGGGCATCGGGTTGGCCCTGGTGAAGCGGCTGGTGGAAATGCACGGGGGGCGGATCGAGGCCCGGAGCGGCGGATTGGGGAACGGTTCGGAGTTCGTCGTGACTTTGCCGGTCGTGGTCGAGGAGTCCCGACCGCAACCGGAAGCGGGCGACGACGGGAGTGACCCGAAGACCTCCCTCCGCATCCTGGTGGTGGACGACAACCGGGACGGTGCGGACAGTCTGGCCGACATGCTGGGGTTCATGGGCGGCGACACCCGCACCGCCTACGACGGCGAGGAGGCGGTAGCGGCGGCGGTCGAGTTCCGGCCCGACGTGATCCTGCTGGACATCGGGCTGCCGAAATTGAACGGTTATGAAGCGTGCCGCCGCATCCGGGCGCAGGCGAACGGCAGGAAGGTGGTGTTGATCGCCCAAACCGGCTGGGGCCAAATCGAGGACCGCCAGCGGACACAGGAGGCCGGGTTCGACCACCACCTGGTCAAGCCGGTGGGCCCCGCCGCCCTCATGAAGCTGCTGGCGGCTCTATCGGCGAAGACGTGACGGCGTGGGCCCCATCAGACCGACTCGTAATTCGTCCGGTGTTCCGCCTTCTGCCGGACGTATTCGGCGTGCTGGCGGGCGGCGACGTACCGTTCGTAGAAGACCGCCGCTGCCGCCGCCTTCTCCCCATCTTCCGCCCTGGGCAACGGCTCACCGGTCTTCTTGTCGTACTTCCGCCCGCCCTTGCGGTTGGTGTACCGCCTCACCCGTGTCCACCCCATCTGGAGGAACTTGCGGGCCATGTCCGCACCGGGGAAATCGTCGGCCTTCAGGTACGCCAGGAACATCTTGTAGATCGTGGTCGACGACTTCTTCGCTTCGGCAACCGTCTTGAACCTCCAGTGCGGCAGCATCTCGCCCTTGTACGGCTCGACCAGCAGCACGCCCTGCTCGCCCTTGCCGATGCGGTCAAGCTCCGGGTGCTGGCGGAAGTCGGTGTTCTTGAAGTCGAGTGTGTAGTCGAACATGGCCGGTGTCGGCGGTCGGTTCGCTGGTCGATTTGTTCTCACAGGCACGGCGTTCCGCCTTCGATTACCGCACGTCCGGTCGCTTCAACTCGGCAAGCACACTGTCCACCACCTTCGGCTCTGGCGGCTTCACCAGATGGTGGTTGAACCCGGCTTCCGCCGTGCGGCGGCGGTCTTCCTTCTGCCCCCACCCGGTCAGCGCTGCCAGCACGACCTTCCCCAATCCCGGTTGCTCCCGTATGCGACGAGCCGCTTCGTACCCGTCCATCCCCGGCATCCCGATGTCCATGAACACCACATCCGGGGTGTAGGTCTTCGTCATCTCCAGTGCCGCCATCCCGCTGTAGGCCACCCGGACCTCGTGCCCCTGGAGCCGGAGCAGCATGGCGAGGCTGTCGGCGGCGTCCTGGTTGTCGTCCACGACCAACAGCCGATTGCCGGAACGTGAAGGCAGTTGGTCGGCTTGCGCAGGACCCTCCGGCCCGTGATCCGGGTCAACCGCCTGGGCCACCAGGGGCAGCCGCACCACGAACTCGCTGCCCCGGCCCAACCCCTCGCTGTGGGCCTCGACCGTCCCGTTGTGCATCTCCACGAGGTTCTTCACCAGGGTCAGCCCGATGCCCAGCCCACCCTGGGCTTTCGTGGAGGCGTGGTCCACCTGGACGAACAACTCGAAGATGCGGGGGAGCATGTGCGGGGCGATGCCGATGCCGTTGTCCCGCACCCGCAACACCGCCCCGCCGCCCTCCCGTTCGGCGGTCAGCCAAATGCGACCGTGCGGCTCCGTGTATTTGGCGGCGTTGGTCAGGAGGTTGCCGACGACCTGCGCCAGTCGCACGGGGTCGGCGTCCATGGGCAGCGATTCGGTCGGGAGGCGAACGGTCAACTGATGCCCTTGGGCGTCCACGAGCGGCTGGACCGTCTCGACCGCACGAGCGACGACCGTGGCAAGTTCGACTCGCTCCCGGCGTAGCTCGATCTTGCCCCGCATCACTCGTGACACGTCCAGGAGGTCGTCCACCAGCCGGACCAGATGTTCCACCTGCCGCTCCATCATGTCCCGTGACCGCCCGACCATTGCCGCATCGACCCTCGGCATCTTGAGGATTTGCAGGGCGTTGCGGATCGGGGCCAGCGGGTTGCGGAGTTCGTGGGCCAACGTCGCCAGGAACTCGTCCTTGCGCCGGTCGGCGTCCCGCAGCGCCTGGTACAGTTGCGTGTTCTCGACAGCGACCGCCGCCCGGTTTGCCAAGTCCATCGCCAGTTCGAGGTCGGACTCAGAGTACCGGCGACTCGATTCGGCGGTGGCGAAGGTGAGGACGCCGAGCGGGTTGCCGGAGACGGTCAGCGGCACGCAGATGTAGGACTTCAGGCCCAACGAGCGGATCAGGCCCAGATGTCGCTCGTCCCTCGCCCCTTTCACGAGCATGTGGTCGGTGATCTCGGCGACGATCTCCGGCTTGCCGGTGCGGAGGACGGCGACGACCCCGCCCGCCGCTTCCGGGTCGGGCGGATAGTCCCGCATCAACTCGTGGGCGAGGGCGACCTTGGCGGCGTCCTGGTGGGCCACCGCCAGCCGCCGCAGCTTGCCGTCGCCGTCCGCCACGTCCACGGCGGACCAGTCGGCGAAGTGCGGGACCGCCAGGTTCGCCACCTTCTGCAACGTGCTTTCGTAATCGACCACGCCCGCCAGGGCAGCGCTCGCCTCGGCCAGATAGCGGGACGATTCCTCGGCCCGCTTCTGGTGGTGGATGTCGGTGGCGGTCCCGAACCAGCGGACGATCGCCCCCGCCTCGTCCCGGACGGCGACGGTGCGGACGAGATGCCAGCGATAGGACGGCCTCTCCCGCTCCCGCAGCCTCAACTCCATGTCGAACGGTGCGCCGCTGCTCAGGGACGCCCCCCAGCGCTCGCTGGCGGACGTGGCGTCGTCGGGGTGAAGGATTTGTCCCCAGCCGTCGTTGCCAACCGTCTCCGGCAGCCCGGTAAACTCGGTCCACTGGCGGTTCAGGTAGTCGATCTGGCCGTCCGGTCGGGCGGACCACACGATCTGCGGCATGGCGTCGGCAAGCTGGCGGGACCGCTGCTCGCTCTCCCGGAGCCGGGCTTCGGACCTCTTCCGCTCGCTGATGTCCCGCAAGTAGGCCGTGAACAGCGGCGGGCCGTCCATCGGAATGCAGGTGATCGCAAGTTCGACGGGGAACTCCGAGCCGTCCGCACGCAGGGCGGGGAGTTCGAGCCGCTGACCGAGAACCGGCCCTTCGCCCGTGGCGAGGAAGTGTGCCATCCCCTTGCGGTGTTGCTCCCGTAGCGGGTGGGGGATGATGAAGTCGGCCAGCACCTTCCCGACGATCTCCGACCGGGCGTAGCCGAACGTCCGTTCGGCTGCCGGGTTGAACTCGACCACCTTTCCCTCGTGGTTCATCGTGATGATACCGTCGAGGGCCGTCTCCACGATGGCGCTCTTGCGGGCCTCGCTCGCCCGCACTTCCTTTTCCGCCCGCCGCTGCTCCGTCACGTCCCGGAAGATCAGGACAACGCCGATGAGCTTGCCCGCCGAGTCCCGGATCGGTGCGGCGCTGTCGTCAATCGGGCGCTCCGTCCCGCCCCTGGCGACCAGAACCGTGTGATTCGCCAGTCCGACGATGACCCCTTCTCGCAACACCTTCTCGACCGGGTTCTTCACCGGCTGACGGGTTTGTTCGTTGATGATGGTGAACACGGCCTCAAGCGGTTGCCCCGCCGCATCAACCAACGTCCACCCGGTCATCTCCTGCGCTACACCGTTTAGGAACGTCACCCGCCCGTTGGTGTCGGTGGTAATCACCGCATCGCCGATGCTGGCGAGAGTGACCGACAGCCACTCCCGCTGCTGGTGCAACCGTTCCTCGCCGACCTTCCGCTCGATCCCCACGGCGATCTCGTCCGCCACCGACGCCATCGCATCGAGCGTCATCTCCGACAGGTGTTGGCGGGCGAACATCGCCATCACCCCCACGAGCCGGTCGTCCACGACGAGCGGGTATCCGGCGAAGGCGACCATACCTTCTTGCCTCGCCCACTCCTGGTCGCCCACACGGGGATCGCCGACCACGGCGTTGGTCAGGTGCGGCTTCCGCTCCTGGGCGATCAGGCCGATCTTGTACTTACCGACCGGAACCCGGCTGTGCGGGCCGTCCAGGTGCGTGTATATCCCGGCGCTGGCCCGCAGTTCGAGAACATCGTCCTGCTGGTTCAGAGTCCAGATGCGTGCAAACGCCGCATCGAGATGTTCGACCAATCCCTCGGCGCACCGCTGGAGCATCGCTCCAAGGCCGTTGCCCTGAACGAGTGCTTCGCCAACCGCCGCATTCAGAGCGAGCAGGCGCACCCGCTCGTTCAGTGCTGCTTCGGAGCGCTTCCGCTGGCTGATGTCCCGGAAGACCAGCACGCTTCCGACGACCTTGCCTTCGGTGTCTCGAATGGGGGCGGCGGAATCGTCAATCGGTCGCTCAGTCCCGTCCTTCGAGATCAATACGGTGTGGTTCGCCAGCCCGACGATCTTGCCCTCCTTGAGCGCCCGCAGCGCCGGGTTCTCGACCGGCTGGCGGGTGTCTTCGTTGACAATGCGGAACACGTCATCGAGCGTCCGCCCGGATGCCTCGCTCGAATTCCAACCAACCAATTCTTCGGCGATCGGATTCAGGAAATCGACCCGACCGCTGGCGTCGGTGCTGATGACGGCATCGCCGATGCTCGCCAGCGTAACGTGCAGGCGCTCCCTCTGCTCATGAGCCACTTGGCGGGCAGCGGCTTCTTCCGCCAAGCGGCGAGCATTCTCTTCGGCGAGCTTGCGCTCCGTCATGTCCCGTGTGATCTTGGAAAAGCCGAGCAGTTCGCCCCGCTCGTCCTTGAGGGCCGTGATGACGACGTTCGCCCAAAACTGCGTGCCGTCCTTGCGAAGCCGCCAGCCTTCGTCCTCGAATCGGCCCTCGGCTGCTGCCACCTTCAGTTCGTGTTCCGGCCAGCCCCGGTCCAGTGCGTCCTGGGGGTAGAACTTCGAGAAGTGCTGGCCGATGATCTCGCCAGCCTTGTAGCCCTTGAATCGTTCGGCCCCGGCATTCCAGGTGACGACTCGCCCCTGTGGGTCGAGCATGAAAATGGCGTAATCCGTGGTTCCTTGCACGAGCAATCGAAGCTGATCGGCCTCGTGCCTAGCCCGTTGCTTGTCCAGGAACAATTCAACGAGACTACGCACCTTGGCTCGGAGAGCGACCGGCAGGAGCGGCTTTACGAGGAAGTCCACTGCGCCGAGGCGGTACGCCTCTTCCGTTTGGGAGCGGTCGATGTCGCTGGCAGTGAGAAAGATGACGGGCGTATGCCGGGAACGCTCGTGGCCCCGGATCACCCTGGCCGTCTCGAAGCCACTAATCCCCGGCATCAGCACGTCGAGCAGGACGACGGCGAACTCCTGGGCCTCGACACGCTCTAACGCCTCCTCGCCGGAACGGGCTTCCACGAGGTTCTGGCCGAGTTCGTCGAGAATGGCACGCAACGAAATCAGGTTGGCCGGGGTGTCATCGACCAGGAGAATGCTGGCCCTCGACTCGGACGGCTCGCTCCGAGTAAGGGCCAGGGATTCCGACTCGTCCGCCATGTTCCGCCTTCTTGGGTAAAATCATCTCTGAACCAGCATTGATGCAGGCGTCCGCTCACAGGGCGAAGGCGCAAGGGGTCATTGTACCGAAGGATGCGGCTGCCGACAGGCAGGGCGATTGAACGCCGACGCCTGAGTAATGGGAAGCGAGAGGCAATCATGCCCGTCCACGTCCGTAACAGCTTCGAGAACCTGTACGCCGGGCAGTCCCGCTGGGAAATCGGCAGGCCGTAGCGGGCGCTCCTCGGCGTGGCCGACCGGATTACGGGGTCGGTTCTGGACGCCGGGTGCGGCAGGGGAAAGAACACCCGATACGAGGTCCGACCAAACCCGAACGACAGCAGTTTCGCAGAGGGCGGGCCGAAAGCGTGGTTCGTGGTGGCGAGGAGGTCGGGGTCAGCAGCGTCACTTCCGACAGGGGAGAATGACGATGGCGAACGACTTGAAGGGCGAGGTCGCTCTGGTAATAGGGTCGGCGCAAGGCATGGGCGGACCGTTGCACTGCGGCTGACGACTCCTCCGGGCCGCTTCCTGGCAGGAAAACCCGATCGACGCGAAATGCGGTCTCTAATCTCGACTCGTGGCCTCATAGATGTGGAAAACGCACGGGTCGCATGCGCAACTCCTGGTAGATTCGCAGTTTCCGCCGTTTTTCCAGTACCCAATGCGGAACTCCAGCCATCCAATTTTCCCGTAAATTGCTATTTTCTTAATTGGGAAAATCGCCGATAATAGGAAAATAGATCCAGAAGCAGCTAGCGCCCGGTGTTGCAATGTCCCGACTTCCACTGCCGACCGAGGAAGAACTCGAAACCCGCCTCCGCCGCGGCGAGATCGCGTTTCCGCCGTTGCGCCTCACTTGGACGGCATCGCCTGCAAAGGAGATCGACGGCGTTCTACGCATCACTTGGAAAGACCAGACGGTGCCATTCGCCGTGCAGTGCAAGCGCGCCACGAGCCCAAAATCGCTCGCAGACGCGGCGGAGAAATCCCGGCAGCGTGCGAGCGCTGCGAAGTTGCAACCGCTCATCGTGGTCCCGTTCCTGAATGAAGAGGCACTCGACACGCTTGAAGCGAAAGAGGTCAGCGGGATCGACCAGTGCGGTAACGGGCTCGTGATCGCGCCCGGCGGGTGGTTCATTCGCAAAGCCGGAAGCCCCAACTTGTTCCGCCCGGACGGCGTCATCAAGAACGTCTACCGCAACACGAGTTCGGTGGTCTCCCGTCTCTTCCTCGCGAGGCCCGCTTTCGACTCCGTGCAAGAGGCGCTCGAAGAGATCCGCCGACGCGGCGGACGTGTCACCCTACCCACTGTCTCCAAAGTGTGCAAGGAACTCGAAAACGATCTCGTCATCGAGCGGAGCCGCGGCGGCGTGACCAAACTCCGGCTGATCCAGCCCGAAAAACTTCTTGCCGAGCTTGCAGCGAATTTCTCCTCGCCGACCGTCTCCAGACGCGTCACGGGGAAACTCCGCGGCATCGAAGCGGCCGAGCTCCGTAAGTTTCTGAAAGAGTGGGCAGAGAAGTCGGACAACCAGATCGTGCTCAGCGGGGCGAGTTCCGTCTCTGCCTACGCCGTGATGGCGCGAAGCGGAGTCGAAGAATATTACTGCTCCGATGTGTTCGGTGCCGTACGTGCCCTCGGCGAAAGGTTCCAGGAGACGGACCGGTTTGCCGCTGTCAGTTTTCTTGAAACCCGGGACGACACGGTGTACTTCGACTGTCGGGATAACCTTACCGCTTCTCCGGTGCAGACGTTTCTCGAACTCTCAAGCGGCGACAAGCGGGACCAAGAGACCGCGGACCAGGTGCGGAAGCTGGTGCTGAATGCTGGTGCGCCGGCTGGCCGAAAATAGTTCTCTTGCAATCGGCGAGACGGCGTGACGATGATCGTCACTACGGATGAGGAGACCGGTCGTCGAAACCGGCCCCACGGATGGGGGAAGCATGGACCCGCTACGGACGAGCCTACTCGACCTGCTCTACGAGATCCGCGATGAGGACATGCCGCTCACCGTCGGCGGCGGGTTCGGCCTGTTCCTCAAGCGAATGCACCTCGTCGACCGGAGAGCGCGGACGCTGTTCACGGAACTGCCCGAGGCACGCGCGACTAACGACATCGACGTGTACCTCCGTGTGGACCTGCTGACCAATTCGTCCCGCACTGCGACGCTCGTCGAGGCAATTCACCGCCTCGGGTACGTCGTCGTGGAGGAAGCGAAATACTTTCAGTGGAAACGCGCGCTCGACGTGAACGGCGTGCCGCAGGAGGTCAAGCTCGACGCGCTCGTCGGCCCGCTCGGCACGAGCAGGCAGAAACTCCAAGTGAAGCCGCCCCGCGTGCGGCCGAAGGGAAAGAGCGTCGGGTTGCACGCGCACCAAACAGACGAGGCGCTGTTCCTTGAAGACGCGCCGATCGCAGTAGAGTTAACCGGCTATCGGTCGAGTGGGGAAGAATACGCCGCCACGGTCTTCGTCCCGGAAGCGTTTCCATACCTGTTGATGAAGCTCACAGCGTTTGCGGACCGGAAAGTCGACACAAACAAAGACCTCGGCAGGCACCACGCGCTCGACGCGTACACCATCGTCGGCATGATGACCGAGGCGGAGTATGATCGGGCGAGGGCGCTGGCCGAGCGGAGCCGCTCCGATCCGCATTTCGTTCGGGCGTGTGAGATCGTGGCCGCCGATTTCGGAACGCAGACCTCGCTGGGGATCCTCCGGATGCGCGAGCACCAACTGTTTCGCGACGGCCTTCGTGTGGGCGAGTTTTCAGCTGTGCTGAAGGAGATATTTGACAGATAGGGATGGTCTGCTGGGCTGGCAGGCAAGAGCGTCGGAGACGCGGGATAAATGTCAGGAACCAGACAACGCAGATAACCACGCGGACTTACAGGAAAAATCACACTCCCGATAAGACCGCTCATCGGGCGTCGCGGGTCAGTCCAAGTGCGGAGAAGGCCCAGGGATGCTGGAAAATTGATTTGGCGACGAATGCGACCATTTGTCGGCGAAGCGAGCTAGATCAAGACGGGAACATCAATAACCCCGCCAGCAGTTTCTCAAGCGCAGCAGGGTCCACCGGCTTGACCATGTGAAAGTTGAACCCGGCTTCCTTTGACCGGCACTTGTCCTCATCCTGCCCCCAACCGGTCAGGGCGATGATAACCACGGCCTCGCCCCGCGGCTGTTCCCGAATGCGACGGCAGGCATCGTAGCCATTCAACTTGGGCAGCCCGATGTCGAGGAGCACTACCTCGGGACGGAACGCCGTTGCCGTTGTCACGGCTTCAAATCCGTCGTAGGCCGTGCGCGTGTCGTGACCCATCAGTTCGAGCAACATACTCAGGCTGTCCGCGGAGTCCCTGTTGTCGTCCACGACGAGTATCCGGTACGAAGAGGGACAGCGGGAACAACCGTCTTTGCCATCCTGCCGGTGTTCCCGACCCGGCGTCAGCGAGACCGGCAAACGCACGACGAACTCACTCCCAGTTCCGGGGCCGTCGCTATTGACTTCAACCCGGCCGCCGTGCATTTCAACCAATCCTCGCACCAAATTCAGCCCGATTCCCAACCCGCCCTGCGACCGCTCCAGCGAGTGATCGACCTGCGTGAACATGTCGAAAATCGTAGACAACATATCCACGGGTATGCCGACGCCGTTATCACAGACTTTTACGACCACGTCGCTGCCCTGTTGTTCGACGGCAAGTCGGACATGCCCCCCATGCGGGGTGAACTTGGCGCTGTTGTTTAGAAGGTTGGCGAACACTTGGGCCAGTCGGGTTCGATCGGCCTCGACATAGACCGGCCGGGGCGGCACCGAGACCGTGAACTCGTGGCCTGCGGCTTCGATGAGCTGGCCACTGGTCTCCACGGCGTCCTGAACTGCGGACATCAGGTCGATCCGCTGTTTGCGGAGCTCGATCTTGCCGTTCGCGATCCGGGACAGATCGAGCAGATCGTCAATGAGCCGCGCCATCTGCCCGAGTTGCCTCTCCATCATGGCGCGGGCCATTGCCCCTGCTGCCTTGTCGTCCTCGGCCAGCCGCATGATTTGCAACCCGTTGCGGATCGGGGCCAGCGGGTTGCGCAATTCGTGCGCCAGGATTGCCAGAAATTCGCTCTTGCGGCGGCTTGCGTCCCGTTCGGCTGCTTCGGCCCGTTTGCGGTCGGTGATGTCCACGAGGATGTTCACCGCCCCAATCAGGCGATCGCTCTCGTCGTAAATGGGGTTCGCGTAAGCCAGGACAGTACATTGGGTTCCGTCTGGGCGTTCGACGACGACTTCTCGCTCGTTGAATCCCTGGTTCTTCTGGAGAGCCATTGCCATCCAGCACTCGTTATGCGGCATGAGTGACCCGTCGGTCGAAAACAGCCTGAACGAGCCGCAGAAGTGGTCGGCCGGGTCATTCAATTTGGGTTCACGGCCCCATGCTGCTGCCGCCAGTTCATTGAAGAACGTGATGAGTCCTTCGGCGTCACAGGTGTACGCCGCCAGTGGAATCACCTCCAGCAATCGGCGGAACTGGGGGTCGTTCCCGCCACGCGCGGACGCGGCCAGAAGCCGGTTTTCCGGGAGGGGCATGGTGGCACTCGCGGTAGCAGTCCGGCTAAGCGGACGTTAGGCGCAAGGTGCCCAAGGCAGCTGAGGCGGATAACGTGGGGGTATTCTACGCATCGGGGCTGAGGTTGCGCGGCTTTGTACTGGCCCGCACTGGAGGACAGCGGAAAAGAGCCACAGTTTCAGTTTTCCGGCTTGGGATGCACGGCGGAGTGATGTGGGAGGAGAGCAGGCCAACGCCCGCAACGGGATCAGAACCCGGTCAGGAAGACTTTCTGGTGCGGCTTGAGGCGTGACGAGATATGACAGCACTTCGGCACGGATGATGCATGAGATTATCCGTCTTCGATCAACTGGATCGAGATCAGATCAATCTCATGGAGGCTTATCTTATGCCGAAAACTACAGTCAAGGCAGTTACAGTCGGTGTGTTTTCAACCCACGAGGCGGCGGACAGAGCCATCGCAGACCTGAAGAAGGCTGGATACCGAGACGACCAGATCGGGCTGGTCGGCAAGAATGCGAGTGGCAAGACGGTGAAAACAGATGGCGCTGGGCACACTCATGCCGGTGAAGGTGCAGCGATCGGTGCGGCTGCTGGGGCCGGTGCGATGGCCCTGGGGTCGCTCGCAGTTTCGTTCGGGGTAATCCCTGTGATCGGCCCGATCCTCGCCGTTGGCCCGCTCGCGGCAGCACTGATTAGCGCAGTGGGCGGTGCAGCAGTTGCAGGTGTTGCAGGAGCGTTGATCGGGTGGGGAATTCCCGAAGAGGACGCCAAGTATTACGAGGGCGAGGTGAAGGCTGGGCGGTATCTGGTGACCGTAGATCGCGGTGACAGGAAGGATGATGTTGTGGAGGTCTTCTCACGACATGGCGGCTACGACCGGCACACGACTCCAGCTGTGTGAAGAGGAGAACCAAAGCCGTTTCAAGTCGCGAGCCGGGCTTACCCGGCTCGTTATTCGTTGGAGTGACGGAAGATGAGGTCGTCCAGGAGCAGTGCAGACGGAGCTAGTTGTTAGGTCTGGAGATGTGGCGGTCGCGGAGACCACTCCCGCTTGGGTCAGCGCAAGATGCGAAGGCGCCGATGCGGGAATCGCGAGGGGTATTGTAAGAGTGTGGAAGCTCGCGCACCCACGATCAGTTGATAACCCGGTCGAACCGTTCCAGCACCTCTTTCAGAACAACAGGATCAGCTGGTTTGACCAAGTGGAGGTCGATACCCACCTGCTCCGAGCGGCGGCGGTCATCTTTCGATGAGCAGGTTGTGATGGCGATGAAAACCGGTCGTTTGATCGCCGGTCGCGCTCGCATCCACCGGACCACTTCCCAACCGTTTAGCACGGTCAGCCGAAGTTCCAGAATAATTACGTCTGACGGGTCGGCGTCCAGGGCGGCCTCTGCACCGTAGGCAGTCCGAACATCATACCCGTAGAGGCCGATGAGATCGGCCGTGGAGTCGGCCACATCTTGGTTGTCGTCCACGATTAGGACGGAGAGCCTATTCGAATCGCGCGATGGCATCCGCAAGGCCAGATGGGGGTACGTCATTGATCTCTCGCGTTTTGTCCAGGGAGGACGTCAGGCGCGAAGGCAACTGAGGCGGGTAACGTGAGGTAGTTATACCGACAGGTAACGTGGTGGTCGTCGGGAAATCGAAGAAAGGTGCGTCAGGGAATTCCCTTCAGAATCAGCTTTCATTCCAATCGGTGCGGTCATTCAGCACTCGTTACTGCTGCGACCCGTGTTCTGTAACTTTCGATGCCACACACCTGCTGCCAGTCCGCCCGATGTGGATTCAGGGAGGAATCCATTCTTTTCACAAAACACCTCATTCAAAACAGTTTTCTGGATATTCTCCCCCGCGACGTCGAAGGCTTCCTATTTGCTCCACAATTGTCGCCCGTCCTGATCTGCCTCAGTGACTGGCAGTCTCGAATAGCGAGGCAATCGCCGCTGGGGCTGGGAAAGTCACCACGCTGGCTGGGGATGAGGCCAGCGATAGGCACGAATATCTTCCCGGGAGTATTACAATGCGATTCAAGTATGTTCTCGGCTTGGCCTGCGGCCTGGCGTGGTCTCCTTCGCTCTCTGCACAGCCGACCAAGACTCCAAAACCTCCTCCGCAAGCGCCCCCCAATCGGTTTCAAGCCGCACCGGCTACCCTTTATCCGATACCGCTGTACCGGATGAACGACGTGAGTAAGTCACTGAACCTCACAGAGAATCAAATCGGCAACCTGAATAAGCTGACCGATCAAACGCAAGCCCGCTATCACGATGACTACACGAAAATCGGGACACTCAACGAGACCGAGCGAGCCGCTCGCCTCCAGGATTTGCACCGCCAATACAACACTGACTGGAACAAGGGTGCCCAGGGCATCTTCAACGATACTCAGCGGAGCCGCTACCAGCAGGTCAGCCACCAGTACGGCGGCTTCAACACCTTCTACGATCCGGAAGTGCAGAAGCGATTAAATCTGACTGCTGCTCAGATGAACGGGCTGGGCGAGCAAGCGGAATGGAGTAACCAGCAGATGCAGGATATTAATCGCATGGGAGCTATGGACGCCACCAAGGGCACACAGATGTACCGTGATTACTGGACGCAACGTCAGGAACGCTTCAACAAGTTTCTGACTCCGGAACAGCAGAAGGCATGGGGCGAGATGACCGGGGAACAGTACACTTTCCAGCCGACATTCGTTCCGTCTCGCTGAGGCGGCAAATTTCATTCGTACTGGAGCCAGGAGAATTTTTTGTAACCGTTCACGGGTCGAAGCCACATGATTTCAAGGCGTTTTCCGTGACACACGGGTGTCAATTGGCCCAAAAACAGGGTATCGCTCGTGGAAAAGCCTTGTTTTCAAGCAGTTCGACCCGTGAACGGTTACAATTTTTTTCTGGTAACCGTCCAGGGCCCTGATCAGTAGTCAACTTGCCGGCAGCGGATCATTTCGCCAATTTCTCCCTATGATTTCGTCACCGCCAATACCGGAGTCGCTGTGGGCCGAGCTATCGCCAGCCGCCCGAGCGGCCGTATTGACATTGGTCTCGACCTTCGAAGCTCGGATCGCCGGTCTCGAAGCCCGGTTGAATCAGAACTCCTCGAACTCATCGATCCCTCCGTCGGCTAATCCGTCGCATGCCAAGCCGGCCCCGCCCAAGACACCCCCTGGTCGCACCAAGGGCGGGCAAGTTGGCCACTCCAAAGCTGAGCGTGTTCTGCTGCCCCCGGATGTGATCGTCCCCTCAAGCCGACCCGGTGCCACTGCTGTCGGCATCGCTTGGCTGGAGACGACCCCGAACCATTGGTTCACCAGGTCCACGAGATTCCTCAAATCCGTCCGCACGTGACCGAGTATCGCCAGCACCGCTTGCCCTGCCCTGAGTGTGGGACTCTCACAACGGCTGAACTCCCGGTGGAGGTGGACGGAGGGTTCGGACCAAGAACCCAAGCCGTCGTCGCTCCGTTGGGTGGCTCCTGCCGACTGGGCAAGCGGGCCATCAGCCAGATACTCGCCGATGTGTGCGGGATGCCCATTAGTCCGGCCGCTGTGTGCCCTCGAACGCAAGACAGCGGCGGCGTTGGAGCCGATCGCGTCCGAGGCACTGACGTACACACGCTCTCAGCCGGCGAACGTGGACGAGACCGGCTGGAGGGAGGGGGTGGACCGGGCCTGGTTGTGGGTCGCGGTGACCGCCTTGGTGACTGCCTTCCTGATCCGCCTGACACGGGGACGGGCGGCGTACGATGACCTGGCCGGGGGTTCATCGTCGATCAAGACGACTGACCGATACGGGGTGTACACTCACCTGCCGGCCGACCAACGCCAGGTGTGCTGGGCTCATCTGCGTCGAGATTTCCAGGCGATGATCGATCGGAACAATGCGGGGTCGAAGGTTGGTGAGGAGTTGCTCATCCATGCAGATATCCTCTTCGACCAGTGGAACCGGGTCCGGGACGGGACGCTGACCCGTCGGGGGTTCTGGTCCCACTACGGCTCGTATCTCCAGGCAGAGGTGTGCGCCTTGCTGGACCTTGGGACAAAGTGTGGCTGCCTCAAGACGGCCGGTGTGTGCCGAGAGATCCTGGCAGTTGAGGCATCGTTGTGGACTTTCGCCCGAGTCGATGGGGTGGAGCCGACCAACAACGCTGCCGAGCGGGCTCTGCGTCATGCGGTCTGCTGGCGAAAGACGAGTTACAGGACCGACTCCGAGGGAGGGAGTCGTTTTGTCGAGCGAATCCTGACAGTGATTGCCTCCTGCCGTCAGCAAAAGCGAAATGTTCTCTCATTCCTCTGCGATGCGGTTCTGGCCGCTCGGGCCGGGACGAAGCCACCCTCGCTACTCCCGCAGGTGGCGTGAACGGTTACAGTTCAACGACCGTGTTTGCCGTAAGGAGGAGCAGCGTGATACCTGGTATAAACCGGCCAAGGTCGTTGCTGAATGTTGCCAGGGCAGTGGTGACTTCGAGCAAGAGCAAGAAGAGAATCCAAACACCAGTACCAGGCTGAAGGACAGGAACGGATCCCGGTTAATGCCCAAGACCCCTCGGACGGGCTTCGGTTTGACGTCTCCTCTCGTGTTCCGCCCATCTTGGAACTCCTTGGGCTGGAGATCATGACGACGGTGGCACTCCATCAGCAAGCCGCGCGGCTCGTGGGCAGGGCATGGCAACACAGATATCGCGGGCCGATTCAGAACTCCCCTGGCGTCGCAATTCGACCCGACTTATGCTGATACTACCGCAGGCTGGCCAGGTCCGGAGTACTCCACTATGTTGAGGCGAGCGCAATCGGTTGCGCCCGCTGCCGGACCGTGTTTACAGTGATGCACGAACGTCCACGAGCGACCGCATGAGCACCAAGCCCGCGCAGCTCCGGTCCGAGCCTCACAACATTGTCGGGACGGCGATACTCCGGGACACCGGGGTCATTATCGAGCGGTGGGCACGCCGGGCCGCCGAAGAGCAGCCGTCCGCGCAGCGCGTCCACCACGACGTCCTACTCGACCACCTGCCGACTTTTCTCTGGGAACTCGGTCGTGGACTCGCCGAAGCGCACGGCCAGGATCCCTTCCGTCACTGCCGGACGGCTAACGCCCACGGCGACCAGCGATGGGAGACAGGGTGGTCGGTCGAGGAGGTGGTCCGGGACTATCAACTCCTCCGGGTCGTCGTGACCGAATACCTCGACGAGACAATCGGCCGGCCGCTCCACACCCGGGAAGTAATGGCCCTCGGCGTGTTCATCGACGATGCCATCGCCTCAAGTGTCGCGGCCTATCTCGGGTGCCAGAACGCCGTCGGTGCCCCCGGCGAATTGGCTGGATCGTCCGGGGATCCCGACTTGGAAGACCTCCTCGGAGTCCTCGCAGTTCTGGGACACGAGCTCCGGAACCCCCTGGCCCCGCTCGGCAACGCGCTCCAGATCCTGAAACTCTCCGGGGGTGACCAGACCACTGTCGAGCAGGCAAGGCTCCTGATGGAACGACAGTTCCACGTCATGACGCGGTTAGTGGATGACCTCCTGGATCTCCCTCGGCTCGTCCGCGGAAAAATGCGGCTCCAACCGGAACGGCTCGATCTCGTCCGCCTCGCACGGGATGTCGTCGATGACCGCCGGGGGGCGTTCGAGGAGGCGGAGATCGGAATCACTCTCGATGCCCCGGCCGGGCCAGTGTGGACCACGGGTGACATCTCGCGACTGAGTCAGGTGCTGGGGAACCTTCTTGGCAACGCCCAAAAGTTCACCAACCGGGGCGGAGAGGTTCGGGTGTGGCTCGCGTCCGAGGTGGACCGGAGGGTCGCGATACTCGGGGTTCAGGATACCGGCATCGGCATCGACCCCGTCGTACTCCCCAACGTGTTCGACGCCTTCGTCCAGGCAGACCGATCGGTCGAACGAAGCCGTGGCGGGCTCGGCCTGGGCCTGGCCTTGGTGAAGGGGATCGTCGAGTTGCACGGCGGGGCGGTGCGAGCGTCGAGTCGGGGACCGGGGACTGGGTCCGAGTTCGTGGTCGAACTTCCCCTGATCGACCTCTCCACTGGCGATCCCGTTCCTCAGCGCCCAGGTGGTGACGCGATTGCGTCGCGGCGGATAATGGTGATCGAGGACAATCGGGACTCGGCAGAGAGTCTCAAACTGTTGCTGGAGATCTACGGACATCAGGTGGCGGTCGCGGGCTCGGGGTCCGAGGGGGTGGCTCTCGCGACGGCCACGGCTCCGGACGTCGTGATCTGCGATATCGGTTTACCTGGGATGAGCGGACACATGGTGTGCGCTGAGTTGAGAAAACTCTCTGCGCTCGCCAAGACGCTCTTTGTTGCCCTGTCGGGACATCCGCCGGACGGGGTCGAGGCGGAAGTCAGCGGTGGATTTGATATCTACCTGCTTAAGCCCGTCGAACCGGCCCGCTTGGCCGAAGTGATTAGCACCCACCCGGCCCGGGACGGCCAATGACCTGGATAGAATGAAACCTGAAGCGCGTCGCTATTAACCTTCCACGGAATATCACAACAACTCGGCGCGGCGGAGGGACTGCTCGAAATGCGTGAGGGCCTCGCGTAGTTCCTCCCAATCGATCGGTTTCACAAGGTGGAGGTCGAACCCCGACGAAGTGGTCATTTCCCGAACTGAGTCCACTCCGTGCGCGGTTACGGCGACGAGGTAACACGCCCGACCGCGCTGCCATGCCCGCAGTCGTCGCGCGACCTCGCACCCGTCCATTCCCGGCATGTTAAAGTCGATCAGACAGACGTCCGGCCCAAACCGTAGTGCCCCAGCGAGCGCAGACACGCCGTCATAACACGCCACCGCCTCATATCCGTACAGGCTGAGTACCATAGCTGCCGAGTCGGCCGCGTCACGATGATCATCGACGCACAAAACCCGTACGGGTCTGGCAGGAATCTCACGAATTTCGTCCCCGACCTGAGCCCGTGGCCGGCCGTCCTGCGGGGCGAACATCGCTCGACCTCCAACGTCCCGCAGGACGGCCTCTCCTCCGCCACAGCGTTTTCTCATCCCCACGGCGGGGGAGAGTGGCAGCGCAGAATCGATTTCACATCCTGTTGACTTCCGGGGCCGGGGGCAGGGTCCAACCCGAGCATATCCTTACTGGCAGATGGTCTCCGCAAAACGGAGGCCGCGATGGGGGCTCTTTCAAGAATCCCCTCTCGCTTGCTCCGATCGGGTGGCTCCCCTGAGATGAAGCCGCTCGCACTCGTCTTGTCACCCCACCCCTGATGCGGCATGTTGGCCGACAGGAGTTGGGAGAGGTTGGGTGGTCACGACCACCCGTTTTCGGATTGCGCTCGTATGATTCAAGTGGACCGACCCTGTGCGAGACTTCTATCGACTGCCTGGCGGTTCCCTGCCATCAAACATGCAGGTCAGGGACTCGATCCACCGGTCATCGCTTCCCTACAGCCCTGGGTGTGCCCGATCGGCCCAGGATCGAGGAAACTTATGGTTGGGCGGGCAGACGCGTTAACAGTCAATTGCAGATACCTAGTAAAGTTTTGGGGGACAACGGCTTGCGACGAATCGGTGGCTTCACCCCGGAGTCGTACACTTCCGGGCTCAAAGCTCCATCCTCCTGAAAATCCAGGGGATCATGTGAAACATCCGTAAATCTGTCTGATTGACCCGCGGTGTACTGTTAGGGAACCCGATGAGCGGCGAGACGGCCAAGATCCTCATAGTCGACGATGACCCAGCGAACCTCCTGGCCCTGGAGGCCATTCTCGGGAACCTGGGCGAGCCCCTCGTCAGGGCGAACTCGGGGGAAGAAGCGCTGCGGTGCATCCTGGCCGACGACTTCGCAGCTATTCTCCTGGACGTCCGGATGAGTGGTATGGACGGGTTTGAGACCGCCCGGCTCATCCGTGGTCGTTCCCGCTCGCGGCACACCCCGATCATCTTCTTGACCGCCTGGGAGAGCCCGAATTTTCAGCTCCGGGAGGCCTATGAGCTCGGAGCCGTGGACTATCTGGTGAAACCACTCATCCCGGAGGTGCTGCGTGCTAAGGTCGCGTTCTTCGTCGAGTTCTTTCGCCAAGCCAGAGCCCTCAGACGGGCCGAGCGAGACGCCGCCGAGGCGGCCGTAGCCCGTCGGCAAAGGTTCCTCTCCGACCTCGGGGACGCCATCCAGCCACTCTCTGATCCTGCCGAGGTGATGGCCGTGACGGCCAGGCTCCTTGGCCGATATCTGACTGCCAGTCGGTGTGCATTCGCCCAGGTCGAGGCCGACTCCGACCGGTTCGTCATCCGCCACGACTATTTCGACGGGTGCCGGTCGGCGGCCGGAGATTATCCCTTATCCCTCTTCGCCCCTCAAGCGGTGGCCGTCTTGCGGACCGGGCGTACGCTGGTGGTCCGGGATGCGGACCGAGAGCTCGAGCCAGGCGACGGGGCCGAGATGTTCAACGCTGTCGGGGCCAAGGCGATGGTCTGCTGCCCACTCGTGAAGTCTGGGCAACTCACTGTGATAATGGCCATCCACCAGACTACGCCCAGGAACTGGACGGCCGAGGAGATCAGTGTCGTCGAGATGGTCGTCGAGCGGTGCTGGGCATACCTGGGGCGGGTCCAGGCCGAGCGACGGTTGCGGGAGAGTGAAGAGAAATATCGGGCCATCGTCGAATCCACCCCCGAGTGCGTGAAAATCGTCTCCCCCGACGGGACGCTCCTCGACATGAACCCGGCCGGTCTGCGAATGATCGGGGCGGATGGGCCGGGAGAGGCCGTTGGACGGTGCGTCTATGACTTGATCGCCCCCGAGTACCGGGACGCCTTTCGGGTGTTGAACGAACAGGTTTGCCAGGGCAAGAATGGCCTCCTGGAGTATGAGATCGTGGGGCTCCGCGGCACCCGCCGGTCGGTCGAGACCCACGCCGTCCCGCTCCGTGATGCCTCGGGAAGCATAACCCAACTGGCGGTCACTCGTGACGTCACTGCCCGGCGCCGGGCCGAGGCTGAACTACGCCAGAAACAGGCGGAACTCACCGACTTTGTGGAGAACGCGACCGTCGGCCTCCACTGGGTCGGGCCGGACGGCACGATCCTCTGGGCGAACAAGGCAGAGTTCGCGCTTCTCGGGTATGACCTGGACGAGTACATCGGGCACAACATCGCCGAGTTCCACGCCGACCCACCGGTCATTGAGGACATCCTTTGTCGGCTCACGAATAATGAATCGCTCGATTCGTACGAGGCGCGCCTGCGGTGTAAGGATGGATCCGTCCGGCACGTGCTTATTAGTTCGAGCGTCTATCGTGCGGACGGGGAGTTCCGCCACACTCGTTGCTTCACTCGCGACATCACCGACCGCAAGCGGGCGGAGGAGGCCCTCGTCGAGAGCGAGGATCGGTTCCGGACGCTTGCCAACTCGATCCCCCAACTCGCCTGGATGGCCCGCCCCGACGGGCACATTTTTTGGTATAACACGCGGTGGTATGAATACACCGGAACAACGGCGGCGGAGATGGAGGGGTGGGGCTGGCAGAGCGTCCACGATCCGTCCGTACTCCCGGGCGTACTGACCCGATGGACCGCATCCATCGCCAGCGGGGAGCCCTTCGACATGGTCTTCCCGCTGCGGGGTAAGGACGGCCGGTTTCGCCCGTTCTTGACCCTGGTGATGCCCTTACGGGACGCGACCGGACAGATAATTCGGTGGTTCGGCACGAACACAGACATCACCGTCCAGAAAGCTGCCGAGGAGTTCTTGCGGGAGGAGGGTCATCGGAAGGACGAATTCATCGCCATGTTCGCCCACGAATTGAGGAACCCCCTGGCCCCGATCGCAAATGCCGTTCAACTTCTGACCCGACGCCAGGACGGAGTCACCCTGGAGCGCGCCAGGCAGATCATCGACAGGCAGGTACGACAACTTTCCCACATTGTGGACGACCTCCTGGATCTCTCCCGAGTGTCGCGCGGTAAGATCGTGCTGCGGCGGGAGCGGGTGGACCTTGCCGATTTGGCCCGGACGGTTGCGGGAGACGCGGCCGGTGGGTTTGAAGCGGCGGGGCTCGCGCTCACGATCGATACCCCCGAAACCCCTGTCTGGGTCGAGGGCGATCGAACCAGGCTCACGCAGGTATTCGGGAATTTGCTTGGGAACGCCCAGAAGTTCACCCCAGTTGGGGGGCGTGTGTCGGTCAACGTGTCGGCGCAGGGCGCGGAGGCAGTCGTTACAGTCCGGGATACGGGGACGGGAATTGACCCGGATCTGCTCCCCCGCCTGTTCGTGCCATTTTCCCAGGCCGACCAGGGGCTCGCGCGGAGCAGTGGGGGGCTCGGGCTCGGGCTTGCTCTCGTGAAGGGGTTGGTCGAACTCCACGGCGGAGCGGTGAAGGCTGAGAGCAGTGGAGTCGGTAGGGGCGCACTGTTCACTGTTTTTCTGGCTCGGGCCGACGAGCCAGGGGCTGTCGCCAGAACCGTCCCAAGCGTGAGTCAGGTGCCGAAGGTGGCTCGGCGGCTCCACGTGCTGGTCATTGAGGACAACCGGGATTCGGCGGACAGTCTGAAGATCCTTCTGGAACTCTGCGGTTGCGAGGTGACCGTCGCCTACACGGGACCAGACGGGCTTGCAGCGGCCAAGGCCATCCGGCCCGACCTCGTGCTCTGCGACATCGGGTTACCCGGAATGAGCGGATACGAGATCGCGCGTGAACTCAGTTCCACTCGAACGGATAAGGAGCCATTTCTGGCTGCCCTGACGGGGTACGGTCGGGACGAGGATCGAGAACGGGCCGAGGCGTCGGGGTTCGACTGTCACTTTGTCAAACCAATGGACCCCGCGGCCCTCAATCGTCTCCTCGCAGGAGTAGGGTGAGACTGATCGCTTCGGAGAACCTCGACCTTCTCAAGGTGCCCGGCCGAATCGGTTGCGTCGAAGAGAGCCCCTCCTTTGCCTGCATGCCCGTCATCTTATCCACATCGGCGGTGTGGTCCCCTGGCCAATTGGGCCGGTGCCGTCTGGTAAACAGTGGCACATCGTGGCACATCAGGGAGTTTTCGTCTTGGGATTCTTCCTCGGCATAGTCGAATTGCCGGTGCCGCCCGACCTCTTCCCACTCCCACCGCGAGCACGCTTGTTCGCCGGGCTCCCCCCGACTGCCCCGCCGGATGTCCCTGAATACGCCTCGACTTCCTCCTCGCCGGCCTCGTCCAGCGGCTCCATTTCTGGGCCGCCCGCTGACTGTTCCAGGTTCACTCGATCGGGTGCCCCGCCCCCGATGTTGGTTCCCGCAAGGCCACCCACGGCGGTGCCCCCGCCCGGTGTGCCTGCGGCGTGAACGTCGTCCGACGCGCTGCCCAACTCCTGGCCGACAACCCGGTCACCCTTCAGGCTCAGACCCTCGTGTCCCGATGCACCAAGCCATCCCGTGGGACGACCATCGTTCAAGTTGACAAGCCGTCCCGATTGAACCCGCGTTGCGCAGGCCACGCAATGGCGAGCATAAGGGAGGGCATCGAGCCGCTCGGGGACGATGCCCTTGCCACATCCCTCGCATGTCCCAAAGACTCCGCGGTCGAGGCGGTCCAATGCCGCCGCGACCTCGTCGCTGAGGTAGGACTCGTTCTCCAACAGGGTTGCCCCGAGTTCCTGGTTATACGCCTCGCTCCCCACGTCCGCGAGGTGGACCGGGGCGTTCGATAGACCACCGGCGGCCTCGCCTCCGGTTGGGGTGCTGACTTGATCGATGAGGCCCGCGACCGTTCCCCCGAGGCGGGTTGCCATCGCCTGGAGGCTGTTCCGATACCTCTTGATGTTCGCGCCAGTCATCGCACCGCTCCTCTCATGAAGTCATTCCCGAAGCGGCGGGTCAGTACAGCATCCCCCGTGCCAGGTCACTTGGCCATCATTCGCATACCCTTCCTATTCCTCTGGCAAGAGATAACTTTTCCCGGCTGTGGGAATCTGTATGCCCGGCGGGAAACGTGCCAGCCTCGACTCTCTTGCTATCCCCTGCAAATTCCTGTTTTCATCGCTTCGGTATGAAGAGTGGAAACCTCTCGGTCCGAACGGAACCCCTCTCGCCCGCGGGAGGTCACGAAGAACGCCACGCAACACCCTCCTCGTCGGAATACTGTCCAGAAGACTCGGCCAGCCCCTCCTCGCCCGGTTCCCGAACTGCTTCTGGAAATTGCGTACCAGCTCCACGTAACGAAGGTCGTGAAGAGGCCGGTTGCCTCCGGCCGCCTGCTCCGAAGTTGACTTCAGGCACGCCCCTTGCTTCTCACTTCGAGAGCCGGGTCAATAAACCCGGCAATAGGATACGATCATTTACGGAGAGACGTCATGGCCGATACGATCCGAGAAAAGATTGAGGATGCCGGACAGGCTGCGAAGGACGCAACCAAGAAGGCGGGCGAGAAGATCAAGGAGGGGGCTGAGACCGTTGCCGAGAAGGCCAGTAATGCGGCCCACTCCGCAGGTCAAGCGGTGAAGGACGCAGGTCAGAAGCTGAAGGACAAGAGCGGCGCGTAACGCCCAATGACAACCCAACACGGGCCGCTCCAGTTTGGGGCGGCCCGATACGTTTATGTCCAGCATCAGATGACTTAGGTTTCCGAGGTTCTCGACCATTGCCGGGGGGGAGAGGCGCGAGTGCGGGGTCGTGGATGCGTGCCATAGGAAGCAGCAGCCCTGACCGAGGCGGCCATCATTCCCCCTCGATCCCCACCCGAGTGTTACTGTGCAAATGCGGTTTGGAGCGACCGTTGCCACAAAAAATCCATCAATCTGACCTCAATATCGGTGAATGGGCTTGGCCTTGATTGCTGCCAGGGTGACCAACTACCAACCTGGCATCCCCGTTCGTCCGGATGCCTCCAGGGGGGCGGTCGAACTCGGCTACCGGCGACTTTCCCGGCTTAGGCACACGACAATCACCAAGAGAGTCGTCATTGGTCCGTTGGGGGGCTGTTAGCCAACCGCACTTAACATCTTCGCTCGACGTAAGTCCTTTGTCGAAACGACTTGGGGCGATGAAACTCAGTGTTTTTGATGTCTGGTGATCTGGCTGGTTTTCCAGGTCACCGAGGGGTTTCACTGGGTTTCATAGGGATTTTTACCCTCCCCAAGATGTTAAGTCGGGTTGGCTGTTAGCCCGAGGGAAACAAACGCCAGCAGGCCAACTGTCGTGTCGAACAGCTTCGCATGAAGTGGAGTCTCATCTTCCCATCCGGTTATGGCTCCCACCAGCGGAAGCGTGGCGTCCCAGAACGCCACTCGCAGATGCTGCACCCAAATAACAGAAGAAGCCGACGGTCCGCGCCCTGGGCTTCCGGTGATGGCGATGTCGCCTACCAACTTTCGTCAGACTTTCATCCCGCCCTCTTCCGACTTCGCTGGCTCGGCGTTCGCCGCTGGCCGGATCTGCCGCCCGGCATGTTGGGCCGTTACCTTGGTCAGTTCGGCCCCGAAGAACAGGATCAGACCGGAGTAATAGACCCAGACGATGAACGCCACTAACGACCCTGCTGCCCCAAACGGAGTCGAAACTCCACCATGACCTAAATAGATGCTGATCAGGTACTTTCCAACGGTGAATAGCGCCGCCGTGACCGCCGCTCCGAACCACACATCCCGCCAACCAATTTCCGCATCCGGAAGGAACTTGAAGATCAGGGCGAACAGGGCCATCACGATCAGATAGCCGAAGAGGAAATTCGCCGCCTGCATGAGAGCCGGTAGGACCGGAACAATTCCCCCCAGATACCCGCTGAACGCCGCCAAGGCGGTGGTGATCACCAGGCTGACCAGGAGCAGGAACCCGACCACCAGGACCATACCGAACGACAGAAATCGGTCGCGCACCATAACCCAGATTCCCCGTCCGGGTTTTGGCTGCACGCCCCACGCGGTGTTGAGGGCATCCTGTAACTCGCCAAATACTCCGGACGCGCCGAACAGTAGTGTGGCGATCCCGATGATCGTCGCCACCACCCCTTCTTTGGGCCTATTCGCACGTTCGACCGTCGTTTTCGCAACCTCCGCTCCGGCGTCGCCGACCAGGTCGCGCAGTTGATCCGTCAGTGCCCCGGTCGCGGCCTCCGGGCCGAACACCGCTCCGGCAATGGCGATGGCGATCATAAAGAGTGGGGCGAGTGACAGAAGAGTATAGAAGGCGACCGCGGCGGAAAGCCGTGTGGCCTTGTCATCGACCCAGTCCGAGGCGGCCTCACGAACGATTGACCAGGTGCTGCGCAGGGTCATTTCGGCCTCATTGTTCGTTACGATCTCTTCGCATGGTCGGTTTTCATCATCAATTCGTATCCTTCCTCACTCGTGAGCCCGGGCAAGTCCGTCTTGGAAAGCTTGCTGCCCTCAAGGAGAAGGCCAGGTAGTTGGTGTCCCCCGTCATCTACGCCAACGACAACTTTGGGCGGTGGCGGTCGGACCTCGCAGCATGGTCGAGCGTTGCCTGGAACCGGAGTGCCCTGGGAAGTTGGACGCGGAACTTCTCCGGCCTGGGCCAGCAGACGACTGTGTGCTCAAGCCGAAGCACTCGACATTCTTCTCGACCACCCTCGACACGTTGCTTCGCTATCTGGGCACCGAAATGGTGGTGATCGGAAGTTTCGTCGCCGACATCTGCGTTCTGTTCACCGCCAACGATGCGTACATGCGGGACCTGCGGAATGTCATCGCCTCTGACGGCGTCGCCTCGAACAACCCTGCTGATCGCGATGCGGCCCTCGCTCTGGTGCGGCGAGTCCTGATAGGGGCAACGCCGCGATCAGGGAAGGTGGACTTCACGGCTCTGGCCTCACTATAGCTCGCTGCCCCCAGGGTGCGGCCCGCGAATTGCATGCATGCCTCGTGCCGAGGATTTCTCCAGCAAACACCCCTCCCGGAGCCCCGACATGCCCTTGGACTCACTCCACAGCCTCTACGTGGACGAATTGAAGGATCTTTACAGCGCTGAGAACCAGCTTCTGAAGGCCCTTCCACGAATGGCGAAGAAGGCGTCTGCACCGGAACTGAAGACGGCGTTCACCGAGCATTTGGAGGTGACCCGCAAGCAGGTCGAGCGGCTGGACCAGATCTTCACCGCCCTTGGAGCCAGTCCCAAGGGGAAAAAGTGCAAGGCGATGGAGGGGCTAATCGCGGAGGGCAAGGAGGTACTCGACGAGGACGGTGAGCCAGCCGTGATCGACGCCGCGCTCATCGCCTGCGGCCAGCGGGTCGAGCACTACGAGATGGCCGGGTACGGGTGCGTCCGGACGTTCGCCAAACTCCTCGGGTACGAGGATGCGGCCTCTCTTCTCCAAGAGACGCTGAATGAGGAAGGGGAGGCCGACAAGAAGCTGACCGCGTTGGCGGAAACCGTGATCAACGTCAAGGCCGAGAGCGGTAAAGGGGACGATGGCGGAAATCCGCCTGCCGCAGGAGCCAAGACCGGCGTGGCAAAACCACGAGCGAAAGGGAAACAATCCGCTCGCACTTGACTCGTCACAGTTGCAGAAAACTCATACCGTCTCTCTTCGGCTGAAGTATCTTGAGACTACCACCTGCTGGCCCATACTCGCATGGTCGCTTCGCTCATAATCAGTTGTTTTCCACGTACCCAAAGCCTGTATCGGCATGAGACCACGCATCGGCGTGCAGTCCTTAGCTATGTGCTCCTGGTCATTGCCATTCCCGGGTGTGAACGGCCCACCCCAGGTGATCCTGATGTCGGCCCAGGCGGGCGCCAGCAACACCTCGCCTTGTCGCCCCGGCAGGAACTAGCCACCGGGAGACGGGTCTATCAGCAGGTGCTGGACGAATTTCGCGGCAAGATCCTGGTGGACGACAGTTCCGAATCGCGGCGGGTTGACGTAGTGATCAACCGTCTTGCCCAGGCGACCGAGATCGAACCACTCCAACGGGAGATCCTTCTGCGGGTAAGGGGCTATCGATTTGAATGGGAATGGCATGTCATCCGGGAACCCCAGGTCAACGCCTTTTGCCTCCCGGCCGGCAAGATGGTGGTGTTCACAGCGATCCTTCCCATCGCTGAGAACGATGACCAATTAGCCACTGTTCTGGGCCACGAGATGGCTCACGCTCTGGCCCACCACGCCAGCGAGCGGGTGGCCCGCGAGCAGTCGGGGGCGAACATCCTTCGCAGCCTGTCGTACGACCGAATGCAGGAGTCGGAGGCCGACCACATCGGCCTATTTCTCATGACGTTTTCTGGTTACGACCCAGAGCAGGCGGTCGCATTCTGGGAGCGGATGCACTCGGCGGCAGGTACTCATGGCAAGCCGCCCGAGTTCCTTTCTGATCACCCGAGCGACGAGCATCGGGTTAGGGATCTCCAGGAGTGGGTACCGAAGGCGAAGGCGGCGAAGAAAGCATTCGATGAAGGTCGGATCGCTTCAGGTCGGTGATAGATACGAGATCAATGTTCAGAATAACCATCAAGGGAGATTTCGATGAGTACGGATGGCGGGTTGGGCGGCGGCGGATTCTTCGGACGATCTGGACTTGGAGCGGGTGGGCAGTATGGGGCGTGGCCGGGATGCGGATGCAGTAGTCTGTTTATCATTCTTGCCGGGGTTCTCTTGGTGTTCGGGGGTTGCCTCCGGACGATCGGGATGTGATCCGACACCCCAGCAATTCAACTTACTCAATTAAGAGGTTAATCGACATGCGAGCACTCTGTGGTGCGATCATAACGGCTGGAGCACTGATCGGGCTGGGACTGACCTCGATCGGGATCGGCCAACGCTACACGATGGAGAAAGCCGTCACCCCAGGTGGTGAACCCGTACTGGTCCGGCTGTCACAGATGGACAGCCCCCTCATCTTCATCCTGGTTTTCTTGACTTCGCTTGCGGTGATCGGTTTGGCCGTATCGTTCCTGGGGTTGGCATACCATCATCACCGCCGGGAGCGAGAACACCTTCTAAGACAGAAGGCGAATGTCCCGCCCGCTCGGTTAGTCACGTAATACGCCTGATCAGGTGCCCGTCTCGTTAGAATGAGTTCCCTCCTGCTCACTGTCTTGGGTCACTTCCGAGCCAGGAAGAGCGTAGTCAAGCACGTGAGTTCGGCGTCTGGACGACAGAACAGGGACATCGGATTACCCGGATCGATCGCCCGATCAAAAGCAGCAAGTACAGAATTTGACAAATAATCAGCGATAAATATTCGTTTTTCCTTCAGGTGAATCCGCAGATACCGCCGCACTGCGGGGTTGAAGGGGGCATGACGGTCGGCAGCGAATGTCTTCCGCCACTCCAATCGCAGTCCGGCATCGAGTAAGAACCGGTACACTCGTCGGGACGGCGACACTCCCGCACATGATCCGTACCTCTTCCGGGCAGCCTCTGCGACAGCTCGGTGGACATCGAGTTCGAGGTCCACCGGTCCGTTCAACACGACTCGATGGAATTCGTCGTCCTCCAGCACGGTCACGATCCCACCTGGCCGAACAACCCGCCGCATCTCTTTCAGTGCGGCGACGGGATCATTCAGGCTGATCAGGCTCCTGGCACACCAGACCACATCGAACAGGTCGTCATCGAAGGGCAGGTGATAGGAATCCGCTTTCACGCATTTGACCGAGGAAAGCCGTACTCGTCGGCCAACAGCCGTCCGGGCACGGTCGAGATAGGCGTCGGACAGGTCAGACGCGGTGACCGTTCCGAACGGATACAGGCGACGTGCAAGGGCGACTGAATAGAAACCGTCCCCACAAGGAGCGTCGAGCACCTGGCTTCCCATCGGCAGGGGAATGGACCGGATGGCTTGATGGAGTTCGCGGCCAAACGCCCTGTGAAACGCCAGCAGCGAAGAAGAGTCATCGGGCGAAGGGTCGGGTGACTCGGTGGAAGGCATAAAGTGGCATTGCAGAATTTGGAATGTGGGTGGGTCCCAGAGAGACAGGTGCAGCCACCGTGCCATGCTCTCGCCCAGCGCCGTAAACAATCTGCACGAGGTGACCGGTGGAGCGGACAGTAACTGCGCCATGATAGCCCGCCGGATCAACCGAAGTCACACATGAGAGAGGGTTTCCCCAAGGTATTACTGGAACAGCGATTCGGGAAATAGTGCCAGCAGCCGGCCAACACAGTCCGTGCCACCAAACGCTCGAATCCGAGAGTTTGAGTCCCCTGGGCACGATGTTCTACCCCGCAGAACACCCGACGAGAGCCGACTGGTAGGATCTGCTAGACCCCTCTAAAATGACCGCTTCCATCGTGGACGTACTTGAATCTCAGCGATGAGGTGGCGGAGTCGGCAACAAAGGATGCAAAACCGGCCGTACCGATTGGGGTTCTCGCTCCAAGGTCCATTGAGTTTCTGATTTGGGTTCAATCGACTTCTCTGGCCCGCGGTGGAGACTCAACAGCCGATGGCAGCAAATAAGGTGCAGGAATGCGTCACGGTCTGGATCGAGGCGTGAGCATCGGGATCGTGCTACTCGCCACAATGATTGTGGGAATCGCTGCAACCTCTTACCTCAATACGCGGAAATTGCGTGATGACAACGCTCGGGCTTCCCAGAGCCGAAATGTGATCGATGCCGTTGCGACGATCCGAGCCGATGTGAGGAAACTCCAGGCCGGTCAGCGAGCGTACATTATCTCAGGAGTCGAAGACTGGCTGGCCCCTTACCACGAGGCGTCGTCCGCCCTCAAGGCTGAGTCCTCCACACTCAAATCCCTCACCGCCGACGACTCGGATCAGCGATCACGGGCAGAAACCGTGTCGAGGGAGATCGAGAGCGGAATTCACAGTCTGAATCAGGTCATCGCACTCCGCCGGAAGGACGGTTATGAGGCTGTGCTCGCATTCTCACTGAAGCGGGGGAGCCGGAGTTTCGTCGATCCACTCCTCGAAACTCTCACAGAAATGGACCGAGACGAGCGAACCCGGCTTGCCGCCTGGGAGTTCCAGGCCCAGGAGGCCTACGCCAGATCGGTTCTCTATGGTCTTGCTGCTGCTGTCCTCGGCTTGGTCGCAGTGGGTTTGTTCGTCGCGGTACTCAGGCGCAGCATCCTCAGACGGATCCGTGATGCTTCTCGCCTCGAAGCCCAGCGGGAATTGCTCTCGACGACCTTGTCGAGTATCGGGGACGCCGTCATCGCGACCGACGCTGCTGGCCGTGTCACTTTCCTGAACCCTGTCGCCCAGAAATTGACGGGATGGGCTCAAGGCGATGCAGTCGGTCATCCTCTGACCGAAATCTTCCCGATTATCAACGAGACAACGCGGCTGCCGGTGGAGAATCCTGCGTTTCGGGCGTTGAAAGAGGGAGTGGTCGTCGGCCTGGCCAACCATACCCTCCTAATCGCAAGGGATGGAACTGAGCGACCAATCGATGACAGCGCTGCTCCGATGCGAGACGGTGCCGGTGTCATCATCGGAACGGTCCTGGTCTTCCGCGATGTCACCGAGAGGAAGCAAGCAGAAGAAGCCCTCCGCGGGAGCGAGGCTCGGTATCGGGCAATTGTCGAGGCCACGCCTGAATGCGTGAAACTCGTCAGTCCGAATGGCACGTTGCTCCAAATGAACCCTGCGGGTTTGGGCATGGTCGAAGCGGATCATGCGGACTCCGTCCTGGGCCAGTGCATTTACCATGTGCTCTCGCCGACATCTCGTGGGGAATACCAGGCGTTCAATGAGCGGGTCTGCCGGGGTGAAGGAGGGAGACTCGAATTCGACATCATCGGACTGAAGGGCACCCTCCGACATATGGAGACCACGGCAGTTCCGCTCCCCACCCCTGGGGGCGGGTTTAACCACCTGGCGGTGACCAGAGACGTCACGGACCGTCGACAGGCCGAGGCTGACAAGCAGCGGCTGCTGCGTGAGGTGGAAGCCGAACGCGAGCAGCTCGCGCAGGTCTTCCAAATGGCACCGTCATTCATGTGCGTCTTGCGAGGCCCGGACCATGTCTACGAGCGCGCCAACGAGCGGTACTTCGAGCTGGTTGGTCGTCGCGATTTCATCGGTCGGAGGCCCCGGGAGGCGTTCCCGGAAGTGGCGAGGCAAGGGTTCTTCGAGATCCTCGACACCGTCTATAAGACCGGCGAGCCGTTTGTTGGGAAAGATATGCCCATCGTCATCTGCCGAGGCGGGACGATGGAAGAGCGTTATCGGGAGTTCGTCTACCAGCCGCTTCGCGACGGTAACGGGGCCGTCTCGGGGATCCTCGTCAACGGTATTGACCTGACCGATCGCAAGCGCGTTGAGGCGGAGAGAGCGCGGGACGCGATTCTGCTCGCCAATGTGCATGATGCCGTGGTCGTGACCAACCTCGACGGAATTGTCACTTACTGGAATGATGGTGCCACGCGGCTTTTCGGCTGGACTGTGGAAGAGATGCTGGGGCGCCCCTACGCCGATCGATTCCCTGAGCCGGTGCGGTCCTGGGTGGCAGCTGAGATCCGGTCGCGAGCGGAGGGATCGGAATGGACGGGGGAATATGAGGACTACCGAAAAGATGGCTCTCGGGTCTGGATCGACGCCCGGGTCACCAGGGTGAGCGACACGGATGGTCGAATGGTCGGCATCCTCGGCCTCTCCCACGACATTACTGAGCGCAAGAGAGCAGAGGCCGCGCTGAAGGAGATGGACCGGAGGAAAGACGATTTCATCGCCCTTCTGGCGCATGAACTCCGGAATCCGCTGGCCCCTATTCGCAACGGCCTTCAGGTGATGCAACTCTCGGACGATCCGGCAAACCGAGAGAGAGTGCAAGCGATGATGAGTCGCCAGCTCTCGCACATGGTGCGACTGGTCGACGACCTCCTCGATGTGTCTCGGATCGGCCGCAACAAGATGGAGTTGCGGAGGGCAACGATCTCATTGGCCGAGATGGTCGAAAGTGCCGTGGAGACGGCCCGACCGGTCATTGACGAAGCCGGTCACGAGTTGACCGTTTCACTTCCCTCGCGGGAGATCCTTCTCAATGCGGATTTGACCCGATTGGCACAAGTGTTCAGCAACCTACTCACGAACAGCGCCAAGTATACCGAACGAGGCGGTCGAATCGAGCTATCGGCTGAGCAGAGAGACGGGATCGTGGTCGTGACAGTGCGAGACACGGGAATCGGTATCCCAGCCGAGGCCCTTCCGACCATCTTCGACATGTTCTCCCAGGTGGACCGGCCGATCGAACGGAGCGGCGGCGGGCTTGGGATCGGGTTGGCGCTGGTCAAAGGGTTGGTGGAAATGCACGGCGGGACGGTAACGGCCTGGAGTGATGGCCAGGGGATGGGGAGTTCGTTCACAGTCAATCTGCCGATTTTGGCCGAGCCGCCGGAACTCATGCCGACGACGCTGTCCGACGGGGATCGGGGAGCAGCAGGCATGGGCCATCGCATTCTCGTTGTGGATGACAATCCGGACGGAGCGGAGAGCCTGGCCCTCATGCTCGAACTTCTCGGAAACGAGGTTCAAACGGCGAATGATGGTCTCGCCGCGGTGGATCTGGCCGAAGCGTTCAGGCCCGAGGTGATCCTTATGGACGTGGGGATGCCGAAACTCGACGGTCTTGAAGCAACGCGGCGGATCCGCGAGGAGCCGTGGGGCAAGACGATCACCATTTTCGCTCTGACGGGCTGGGGACAGGAGGGAGATAAGGAACGGTCGCGGGAGGCGGGGTGCGATGGGCATCTGGTCAAGCCGGTCGCCCGACGTGATCTTGAGACCCTACTGGGCGAATTCGGGAGGAAGCCAGAGTAATGGATTCAAGCGAGTTACAGGGAATATCTGGGTCAGCGACTCACACTTCACTCCCTGCTCTCACCACTCCTCTTGCCACCGGCATTTGGCAGATCTGACTGACATGACCCCGGCATCGCGTAACGCCACGCTTGCCAGAGTCGATCCACGATGGAGAGCAAGTTGTGTGGGTTCACCGGCTTGATGAGATGCATGTCGAATCCGGCAGCTCGGATCCGGTCGGAACTCTCCTCGTTACTCATGGCCGTCACAGCCACCAGGACCAAGGGCAGCCCTTTTACCTGCTCCCTGATCCGGACTGCGACCTCATCCCCTCCCATCCCGGGCATATTGAGATCGATCAGGCACACCGCAGGTAGGAAACGGATGGCTTCAGCAAGTGCGGAGACGCCGTCATAACATGCACGAGCTTCAAACCCGACGATTCGCAGGAGTTGAGCAGTAGAGTCAGCGATATCCGGATGATCGTCAATGCAGAGAACCCGGAGAGGAGGCGCCATTTCGTCCTGTGGAATGGCGCTCACGGCTAAAACCCTGATGTCGGTAGACCGACGGATTAGGAGAGAGGGAACAAAATAACGGGAAGAACGTCTTCCTGTTTTCTCGCCTTACCTGCGATGCCAAATGTGAGTCAAGCAAATCGGGTGCCATAGGGGGAGTGGGATGTTGATACCGTGGTAACCCGGCAAGCAGCAATTTGAAGCCAGTGCCTGGTTCACCCATTGACACCGGTCGGTGATCGATTACGGTTTGAGCACGACCTTGATACAACCGTCCTTCTTGTCCCGGAAAGTCTTGTACGCTTCGGGGGCATCGGCCAGTTTCAGCCGGTGAGTAATTACGAATGAGGGGTCGATCTCCCCTTTCTCAATCTTATCCAACAGAGGCCGTGTGTATCGCTGCACATGCGTCTGGCCCGATTTCAGTGTCAATCCTTTGTTCATGAATGCTCCGAAGGGAATCTTGTCCGGGAACCCGACATACACTCCGGGAACAGAGATCGTACCCGCCTTTCGGCAGCACATGATGGCTTCCCGGAGGACGTGTGCCCTGTCGGTTGTTAGCCCGACAGTCGCCTTGGCCTTGTCCAGTACCGCATCGATCGCCCCGCCCGCATGAGCCTCGCAGCCGACCGCGTCAATGCACCGGTCTGGTCCCCGTCCCTGAGTCATCTCCTGGAGCCGGTCGTAAACGCTGACCTTGTCGAAGTTGATCGTCTCAGCCTTCCCCTGCTCTTCCGCCATCTTTAGCCGCTCCGGCACCCGATCAATGGCGATCACTCGCCCGGCTCCAAGCATCCACGCACTCTTGATGGCAAACTGCGCGACAGGCCCGCACCCCCAGACCGCCACGGTATCCCCTTTCTCGATGTCGGCATTCTCAGCGGCCATATATCCGGTGGGGAATATGTCCGAGAGGAACAGCACCTTCTCATCGGGCAGGCCGGACTCGATCTTGATCGGGCCGATATCGGCGTGCGGCACCCGCAGAAACTCCGCCTGGCCCCCGGCGTATCCGCCTACCAGGTGGGAGAACCCGAATAACCCTGCGGGGGAGTGGCCCATTGCCTTTTCCGCGAGTTTGGCGTTCGGGTTGGTGGTGTCACAGCAGGAGAAGAGCGTCTTCTTGCAGAACCAACAAGAGCCGCACGAGATGGTGAAGGGGACCACAACTCGGTCCCCTTTTTTCAGCATTCTAACGGCTGAACCGACCTCGACCACGACGCCCATCGGCTCGTGCCCGAGGATGTCACCCTTTTCCATCGTCGGCTGGTAGCCGTCAAGGAGATGCAGGTCCGACCCGCAAATCGCGGTCGAGGTGATCTGGATGACGACATCAGTCGGCTGCTCAATCTTGGCGTCGGGAACAGTATCGACACGGACATCGCCGGTCCCGTGCCAACAAAGGGCTTTCATTACGGATTTCGCTTTCACCTTGAGGGAGCCACCCGTTCACGGGGGGGAAAAGAGGCAAGACATACGGCCGGTGCAAGCAATGCAACTCGCATACCAGGATAGCCGACCTTTGCAGTGGCTCAGAGGATGGTTTTGGTCGACGCGAGCTTTGGAAGGAATAGGCACAAGATTTGCTCCCGTACTTCAGGGGTGAGCGTTTTCGACAGCAAGCGTTGGAGGTGATCAATCATGCGTGGTCTATACTTCCTTTTCTTGCTGGCTTTTTCGGGTGCTTCGGGGCTTTTGGCCTACGAAAACCAACAGGAAGTTACTCTGACCGTCTTCAAGAGCACTTTCACAACTAATGTGCCGATCTTGGTGGGACTAACCTATCTGGCTGGAATGCTGAGCGGTTGGACCGTCGTCGGGATCCTCCGGCGTTCACTTCACAGAGTCCTTCAGGATCCACTCCCAGGCGAGTATTCCCGAACCCGTTGATTATTCGATTCATGCGGATGAATTGGCCACCACGACCGAAACGTCGTCGATTGATGGACCAAAGCATTCGTCTCCGGTCATCACCGAGTCAGTTCGAGTGTCGTCTCTTTCTTCCGCGGTGAATTCCCCTGTGTGCGTCTGTGCTACGTCCATCCCATATCCTTGGTTGACTTGCCGGTAGTGTTGAAGGAAAAATCTTTCGCCTGCCTCGCTGCTTGTACGGCCATCTTCTTCATTTGGGGAAGCAGGTGATGGTGAATGGGAACTGGATCAGGGGCATCTTCAAGTCAGGGTGCGGACGGTCCCCCCATGATCCCAACGGGTTTTGTATTGCCCAGCACACAGGCTGGGGTTACCGGAACAGGTTGGTGCGGGCCAGGTCGATGACCTCGTCGCCCCGGCCGTTGAGTACGGCTCTGATCATGTACAGGCTGAACCCCACCGCCTGCGCCACATCGATTGTCGGCGGCATTGCCAGTTCCTGACGGTTCACAACCACGTCCACCAGTGCCGGACCCGGGTGGGCCAGGGCTTGTGCGATCATTGGCTTCACCTGCTCCGAGTCTTCCACCCGCAGCCCAAGCAACCCGGCCGCCTCAGCGAGCCTCGCACAATTCGGGTTGTGCAGATCGGTCGCGAAGTCGAGGATCCTCGCCGCCTTCATCTCCAGTTCCACGAACCCCAGCGACCCGTTGTTGAAAACGACCAACTTCACCGGAAGATCGAGTTGTCGGAGCGACAAGAGGTCGCCCAGGAGCATAGCCAGACCGCCGTCCCCGGAGAGAGTCGACTTGCCTTCCGGAGTATGCGAACTGGGCTCCAATCGCTTGCAGTAGGGCACTGGCCATCGACCCATGAGTGAATGATCCTACTGAACGCTGCTTTCCGTTCATTTGCAGATGGCGGGCAGCCCAGATCGTGGGCGTGCCGACATCGCAGGTAAAAACGGCATTATCCGCGGCTGCCTCATTGAACATCCTGGCGACATATTGAAGGTGAATCGGTTTGCGCCCGGGCGTACCCGTTGCCAGATCGTTCAGTTCTTGACACGCTTTCTAGTAGTGACGGATCGAGTCATCGAGATGGGATGCATCCGTTTTTTCGGTCAACGACGGCAGCACTGCCCGGATCGTTTCCCCGATGTCGCCTACGAGGCCGAGGTTGACCCGAGTCCGACGGCCGATTTGTTCGCCACGTATATCGACCTGGATGATCTTAGAGGCACTCAAGGAACTGACCAAGCACGGGTTCCTGAAGGGGCTGGCGAAGGAGGCGTTGGCCTTTACCGAACAGAAGGGACGGTTCACGATCTTCGCTGTGGTGGACGCCCTGACGCGACTCTCCCAACAATTCGTGTACGCCGGAGAGCGTGCCGAGGCCGACATGAAAGCGGCCCGGCTCTTTGAGCTGGTCCCCGCCGCTTGAGCATCGTGCTCCCGAGTGGGAGAAAGTGATGCATCACATCGAGAGGTTTGCGTCGCTTGCACCACCAAGCCTCTCACCAGACGCCCACTATGGTGGCGAACCGCCTTGTAGCTCCCCCCCGACCGTGACCGACGAAGCGTCGCCCTCAACGGTTCCATGTTCGGCCTGGTGGTCGCACAGGGGCCATGCTGACGCGGGAAAAGGGCTCGATCCGTCTCGGACGGGGAGTTGCTCCCGCTCGTCGCGCCGGCGATCAGAGGGGCCGGCAATCACCCTTTCAGTCCCGAGCCGTAACCCCGAACCGAGGAGACCTCATGACCCCTTCGGAACGAATCTCCGTCCCGCTCGGCAGCATCGTGGCGACCCCTGCCGTGCTGGAGGCACTTACGCGGGCCGACATCGTCACCGCCCTTCGCCGGCACGCGGTCGGTGACTGGGGCGATGTGACGCCTGACGACCGCAACGCCAACGACGAGGCGCTCCGGTCCGGCGACCGGCTGCTCTCGGTTTACTCCTCCGCTACCGGCACCAAGTTCTGGGTGCTCACCGAAGCCGACCGCTCCTCGACTACCGTGCTCCTACCTGACGATTACTGACACCGGTTTTTCTTCGGGATTATTGCACCACCGGGCCTCACTCATACAGGTGCTGAACCATGATGCCCACGTTCCTCAACCAGTGGACCGGGCAAAGCATCGGGGCGAAGGTGTGGTAGATCCAGATCGAGTAGACGAACCCATCCACTCCCCGGCGATCCCGAGGGGCGGACGACGCGAATCAGGTTTTCGCTTCCTGCCCCTCTCAGGAGGAAGCACGTGAAAATCATCAATTCGTTCAGAGAGCTTGAACCGTTTGGGCTCATCATCCTGACGGGCGAGGCGTGTGGCCTTGGCTACCGGATTCTGTTCGACGTGACGGCCGCGGGGAAGAAGGTCGTCGAGAAGTGCTTCGGAATTCCGAACATGACGTTCGCCGAAGCTTGGAACCGCGGGACAGCGGAGACACCGCATGTCGGCTCGATCATGCTCAGCCAGGAGATGCTTGTCCCGATTGCCGTCTTCGCGTGCCTGGAGAACGGCTGCACCGAAGCCTACCGAATGGACGACTTCGTAATCGGCATCGAGCCGGGTGATCCGGCTGACAAGGCAGTCCAGATGGAGCAACTCTACCGCGTCCAGCGGGTCCGGCGGTTTCGTTACTCGGGCACTGCTGGCGACCGAACCGTTCACCAGATGACCGGTCGGGTTGAATAAGGTTGTCCAGAGGTTCTGCGTCGCCCGGAACCTCTCAGAGTATGCAAGAGAGGGGCGGGATGTTAACCCAGCGGTGGTTGGTCAAGTTCATTTTGACCTGTTCCACAGTCGGATGGTAAGCTGAATGCATGGCGACTGACATCACCCAAACCCTAATTCCACAGACACTCGACCTAAGTGGGCTCCCTGAGTCCGTGGTTCGGGACATTCGGCGCCTCGTCGAGACACTCCGCGTGAAACTTGGGAGTGCTGAGGCTATACCTCCCACGACGGAACGCCGGCCGCTTAGGGGCATCTTCACTGAACCGGGGCTTTCCGTCCCCAGGGAACTAATCGACGAAGCCCAGCGGGAAGTGTGGGCCGGGTTTCCGCGTGACTTCCCCAAACACCACAAGGGGTCATGAGCGACGTTCTCGCGGACACGCACGCTGTCTTGTGGTATCTCTTTGACCCCGCTCGCCTGTCGCCCCCTGCCGACGTAGCACTTACCAGTGCAACTCTATTGGGACAGCTTTTCATCTCGACCATCACCCTTGTCGAGGTGAATTACCTGACCGGAAAAAAGAGCTTTCCCTACACCTGGGCGTTACCCCGGCTCTTTGCCCTTCTGGCTGACCCTACTCAGCCGCTTAACATTCTCCCACTTGACCTGGCCGTTGTTTTGGCAATGGACCAGGTGCCGAGAGACGAAGTCCCTGACATGCCCGACCGCATTGTTGCGGCAACTGCTGTCGCCCATCGTCTTCCACTTGTCTCGGCCGATACAGATATTCACGACTCAGTAAGTCTAAAATCTCTAGCCCAAGTCATCTGGTAATTAACTCGGTATCTCGGCCAGCGCGGATCGCATTTGAACAGTCATCGGGTGGATAATTCCCGGACCCTCCGGCCTGGACTCCAGAGGATACAATGGTTCGGGTGAGGGAGGCTCATGGGAAGGGGTCTGTCCGGATGGCAAGTCTCAAGACTGTGACCGTAGGACTTGGGGCGTTCCGGCTGCCGATCGCTGTGGCAATCACTCCCGGAGATTCTTTTCGCATCGATCGGCATTCAAGCGGTCTGTAGGCTTGGCCGCCTCCGCGTGATGTGCGATCACAATCGATGCGAGGAAACGAAGGGGCTGAGGAGGCCCAAGTGGCTGGATTTGCTGAAATAAATCCTGGACCGATAAGACCAGTTATCGGGCAATCGTCACGGCTCTCTTGCTCCTCGGGCTCCCCACGACGAGGTCACGCCGCGGTTTGCGCGCGGATCAGTGGAATCCAAGCAAAACCCTTGAATTCCGCTGGGTGAGTTGAGGTTTCTTGTCGTGAAGGTCGCAGCGACCGGGTGCAGCGAATCTCCGGAAGATAAATCTGGATAATGATTTGCGATGGTCAAGCCACTTGGCAAATGTGCTCTCTGCAAACCGCGGCGTGACCTCGCCACACGACCTATCGATGCTGCTTGCATTCCCAAAGCCGTTGGTGCTCGGGTACACTTGGTTGATTGCCCTGTGACGCCGCCGAGAATGCCATGAGCAATGCTGTTCCCTTCCAGACAGGCCACGTGCTCAACGTCGCACCGATGGAACTGGCCGGTGGCCCGGTCCAGGCGGAACGCCTGCGATTCATTGATGCCGACTGGCTCCGAGAGCTGCACATCCACACCCGCGAAACGCATGTGGTTCGGCGCGAGGGTGAGACCGTCGTTTGTGTCCCCCTGAAGTCAGACGCCACTTCACTCGGTGGGGCAACCGAGATTATCGATTTAAATGAAAATCTTTACCTGTCTGCGAGTCTGGTACGGAACGCCCTTCTCGCCTACCTAAACCGCATCAAGCGGACCGTCCTCCACCTCCGCCCCGTCACCTTTTTGGCAAGTGGTGATAACGATGACTACCTCGCAGCGGCTCTGCCCCAAGGAGTGACGAACCAAGGTCAGTTACGGGTGAGTCCGGTCTTCGAACTCGATGTGCGAGTCATCGCCCCGGAGGACCAGCCCGCTTACGTGGCGATCATTTTTGACGGGTTCGTCTCTCGCCGCATTCTCGCGAGTTGTGCGGACCTGATCCGAGGTGGGGTCGATGTCCGCGGCGTGTACGTAAAGCGTATCGCCGAAACGAGCGACCAGCGGCTTGCTCCGAAGCTCGAAACCGTCGGTCAAGTCGCGTCAGTTGACGGCGACACTCTGGCGCTCGCAGATCACCGAGAATCGACACCGACGATTCTGGCGAACGAAGCCTACCCGCAGGCTCGCGGTGACTTCTTCGCCCACTGCGTCGAGGTTCTCTTCCCACGGCATGCGAGCACGATACTCGCGAGCATCGAACAGGCGATGGCCAACTTTCGGCAAGGAGGACAACTGCTCGATCGGCTCAGTTCGGTGCGCGAGCACATTGGAAAGCAGAAGCTTCCCCTCCCACAGGGCGTTACCTGCACGGTCGATTATTTCCTGGCGAGCGTTGCCAAGGACGACCCGCACCCGTTTCCGAAAATACACCGCGCGAAGAGTGCGGTGTACCTCTTCGACCCAGCTACGACGAGCAAGGCGTGCGAGTGGCCGGTTGACGCTGGCATCACCAGATACGGCCCCTATTCAAGCCGCAGCTTCACCCCCAATCGGCCGAGGGTGTGCGTGCTATGCCAGAAAGCCAAAAAAGGGCAGGTCGAGCAGTTCCTCGTGAAATTCAAGGACGGCGTGGCGGCCGGGGGAGACGGCATCCAGCCCTTTGAAAATGGGTTCCTCGACAAGTATCACCTCGGAGGGATCGACTTCGAGTTCTTCGTCACCGAGAACAACTCGGCCGCTGCCTACCGAAAGGCGGCCCGCAACGCGATCATGAGCATTGGGCCGGCGGGGCAGAAATGGGACCTCTGCTTTGTCCAAATCGAAGAGCGGTTCCGGAACCTTCCGAATGCCGAAAATCCGTACCTGGTTTGCAAGTCCGAGCTGCTGACACACCAGATTCCAGTCCAGGCGTTCACCGGGGAGACGATGGAACTGTCCACCTACTCCCTTCAGTTCGCACTGAACAACTTCGCTCTCGCCTGTTACGCGAAGATGAACGGGACGCCGTGGCTTCTGAAATCGGACCAACCGCTCTTGCAGGAGATGGTGATCGGCCTTGGCAGTGCTCGGATCGGTGACTCTCGACTGGGGTCAGGGCAGCGGGTCGTGGGAATCACGACAGTGTTCACGGGCGATGGGAATTACTGCCTCTCAAACCTCTCCCGAGCCGCATCGTTCGAGACGTACCGGGAGGAACTGCTCGACACCCTGCGTCTCGCTGTGCGGCAGGTGCGGACGGATACGAACTGGCAGAGTGCTCGCCCGGTCCGACTCGTGTTTCATGCCTTCAAGCCGTTCCGGGATGCCGAGATCACGGCCGTGAAGCAGGTCATGGCGGACCTCGGCGAGTTTAACGCCGAATTCGCATTCGTCCACGTTGTCGAAGACCATCCGTACCGGATCTTCGACCTCGACCAGGGCGGGAAGCCGGACAAGAGGACTCGCTCGACTAAAGGAGTTCTGGGTCCTAACCGTGGCCTCTTCATGCTCCTCTCGGAGCGTGAGGTGCTTCTTACCCTCACTGGCTTCAAGGAGGTGAAGCGGCCAGAGGACGGAGTACCCCGGCCGGTACTGCTACGGATCCACGAGGATTCCACCTTCACCGATCCCGTCTACTTGGCCCGCCAGGTGTACGCCTTCGCCGGCCACTCGTGGCAGGGCTTCTTTCCATGCGATATGCCGGTTACGATCGAGTACTCCGCGATGATCGCAAGGCTCCTCGGGAATCTCGCCACCTTACCTGGGTGGAACCCGTCGGCGCTCATCGGCAACATCGGCTGGACGAGGTGGTTTCTGTGAACACCGGTCGCGAACGATTGCTCTCGGATTCCCGGATCGCCCTTGAACGGCAGATCCAGGCCACGGGGGACATTGATTTTGCGGACCGACTGTTTGCTGCTTGGTTGCTCGGAATTGACAAATTTTCATTCGATGACACGACTGAACTTAGCACACTCGTCGGCGAGCGAACTCGGAGCTATCGCGCGGTGGCAGCGCTTGGGTACGCTGCCCAGCGGACTAGCCCCGCGTGTCCTTTCCGCACAGAACTCTGTGAATCGCTCATATGGCTCAGCCAACGGCCAATGACCATCGTCAACACGATGGCCGGATTCGTTCTCGATCCGGTGGCGCTTCTGGGAATCGCAAACGGCGCTCGCTGCTCTGGTGATCCGGAAGTCGAAAAAGCGATATCAGGTTGGATGACTCGGGTTCTGGCGACCCGCGCGGGTCTGCCCATTGCTGACCTGTGGGAGCGATGCTTGATTGCCGCAGTCGGATTCCGGCTTCGACTGCCGAATACTCCAGAAGTACCCAGCACTCCGAAGGTCGCCGATTGCCGACTCGTCCTTCGAGCTAGGGGAGCGTTACCAGCAACACATGCTGCCGACAGCCACGCAGATGAAGCCAGTCTTCTCCCCCTGCTCCTAGACGACACCTCGGAGGATTTGGGTTTCACCCGTATGGTCATTCGCGCTGCGGCGTTCGATGTCTTGAAAAACGTTACAGTTGCCTCGGGCGTCGTCGGGGGACTGAACGCCGAAAAGGGACACTTGACGATAGTGGAAGGAGTAAAGGCCATGAAGAAGGTTTTTGTAAGCTACTCGTGGGACTCGGAGGAGCACCAGCAACGGGTTCGTCAATTGGTGGATGACCTCCGGGGATATGGGTTCGCGGCGACGATGGACCTCTACGAGCCGAACCCGCCTAAGGGCTTAGCCGCATGGATGCTCGAAAGCATCCGCAACTCGGATTTCGTGCTGGCGGTCATTACTGAGACCTACCGGAAGCGGTGCGAAGGTGAGGAGGAACAGGGTAAAGGCAACGGGGTGAAGTGGGAAACTGGGCTCATGATCCGCAAAATATACCAGGACGGGTTCGCAAACGAAAAGTTCATTCCCGTCATCCTGAACAAAAGCGACGCGAAGTCGATGCCAACTGTATTCCTCGGAAACGTTTACTATGACGTGTCGGACCCGGCTCGGCTTTTAGGACTCGTGCGGCTCATCTCGGATCAACCAGAATACGTCCCGCCTCCGATTGGTCGCACGCCGGTGCTCCCGCCTCGCAACGCTGGACCCGGATCTGACTAGTCCGTTCACAGCAGAAAAGCGGACAACATTCTGCGATAGGCAAATCCCCCTTTCGGACGGCACGAAGACGACTCTGCCCGGACAAGACGAAATCCAGCGGGAATTAACCGCCGAGTCTCCGGGAGCCTACTACGACTGTAATTGAATGGTATTAGCAACGGGTACTGCAAACGGTGGGTACAAGAAAAAGGGAGCTGGGCGATCAAGACCCTTGAGGTGAACCTCCAAGATGCCAGTCGCACATCACCCACCCCTTTGCCGCCGCGGTTACGCCACAGAACACGATTCCGCGACACGAGGGCCGGAGCTAATCGCGACACTGAGCAGACCGCATGCGGCGAGCAGCAAATGCAGGCCTGCAAGCTCTCGCGGTTCGCTATTGGGCAAGCCGTCGGTTCAGATATCTGTCCAAATGACAAGGTCGAAAGCTAGCACAATCGCCACCAATCTGGCGACATGAACCCCGTCGACGAACATACGGGTGAGTATAAGGAAGCTCCTTTCTACTTGATGCCCCATGCTCGGGGAACATTATGTGTCAGTTTGGGTAGAATGTGCCACACTCCGTCAACGGAAATCGTTAAGCACGGTCAACTTCGGCTTCATGTGTTCGATCCCACAGCAGGTGGCATCACGAAGAGAATGTCAGATAAATTTGGCAGATAGTTGTCATATAATTTGATCAATAATTCGACAACATGACAAAAAACCGTGCGAGACAAACTCAAGCGTGCCATCCTAACGGATAAGCTCGATCTTAACGTCTACAGGTAGATCAGACCATTGGCGATCAGCAGTTAGAACAGGAAAATCCATTCGCTTCCCTAACGCGAGGCAACTTCGGTCGCCGAGCGAAAGTCCAGCAGCTCGCGTAGGCCCACGTAGTGCGGCGGCAACTCGGGCATCTTCCGAAGTGAAAGCAAGGATCTCAAGTTGAAGTCGATGGAGTTGGCGTTCGACTTCAGTTCCCTGCCGGCCGAAGTCGGTCATCTTGGCAATCACCTCGCTGAAATTGACGGCTGAAATTGCTGCCTCCCCCAGAACGGCACGTACTCGGTCCCCGCCTGGCTCATCTTTGATGAATGCAATCAAAGCCGAGGCGTCGAATACTATCCTACTCACACTCCTCCCGAGCAGCTTCAGCTCGTCGGTCTTTAATCAGCTCGTCCGAGAGATATTCTCCCGGCGGGCCCACATCTTTGAAATAGTCTTGAACTTCAGCGAGAACCCGGTTCCAGTTCCTCAACCGAACCCCACTACCGTCAGCTTCTATCACGACCTGCTCGCCAGGGGTCAATCCGAGTTGTTTCCGGAGAACCGCCGGGATCACAACCCGTCCGTCGTCCCCCACGGTGGTATGGAATACGTCGCCCATCATGTCACCCATATTTCGTTAGCACAGAATTATGAATATATAACAGATTGGCAGACAGTGTCAAGAAAATGGAGTTCAGCCGGGGAGAGGAAGGTCTGCGAGGTTATCGCTGGGCTGGCAGATTGAGTTCCCCGATAAATGTCACCATTTTCTCCCCGCTATTTGTCACCCTGACAGACCTTCATTTTCAACGATTTTGTCAAATGGCAATTCAGAGATTGGATGGCGGCACTTCGCTCCCAGGGAGTGTCCTTCGACAAAACCTAGGGAGACGATGGGCGATTTTTGACTGCTTGGAGAATGGTTACTTCTTGGAACACGCCTCGCATCCTGCGGCATGCATCAACGTGGCTCCGTCCAGTTGGGTGAACAACAGATAGTCGTGCCCATCCTGGGCTCGAATAAGCCGAATGGATTGATAGTGCTCCACCTGCTTTGGGGCAACGTCGAGGAACTCGGAGGAGGCGGAGTTCGGTGCGGCTGGGGGCAGGCGATTGGCTGCGAAGCCACCCACTATCAGGACCGAGACGATCACGGCCGTCGCGATTATTAATCGGGTCAATTGCATCTCCTTGAGAACCGTTTCGGGTAGCGAAGTGCTACGCCCGTCAACCGCGTCCCGCGGGAGATGGCCGTAGCTTCTATTGCCGTCTACTCTGAGGAGATTGAAAATATCTGTTGGAAGATGTGCCGAAATAAAAACTCAATAGAACAGACTTGCATCTCCACTGAGTTATTCCCAGAATTAATATCCGCGTGCTAGAAATTGTTGAGTAATAGCTCATTAGTTCTGGCTGCTGTTGAGCAGACGGTTCCGCTGCTTCATCCATTCAAACCGATCACAGAGCACAATCCGGCGAGCAGCCGTTCACGCGATGCCTAATCCCGATCAAAATACCGTCTTGTACTATTAATGCCGATGATTTAAACTGTTAAGTGACTCGCTATTTGTCACTCTTTTTACCCTGGTAGTTGTCACTGCGCTTGAGTGACAGTCACCAAATCAAGGTCTTCGCTTCCTCCTGACGACCAAGGGTGACAAATAGCAGGGAAAAAAGACTGTCATTTATCGGGGAAATTAACAAGAAGTGTTAATTTCCGCAGTAAATGTGACCATCTTCTCCTCACTATTTGTCACCCTGACGGCCCATACTGCCCAAAGGTTTGTCGAAGGGCAACGCCGAGAACGAAGTACCAACGGAGTGACAAATAGCAGGGAAAGAAAGGTGACATTTATCGGGGAAATTAACAAGTTGGCTCGGTGCTCAGGTTTCATGGTAGCGCATCATAAGACCCCTTATCGGGCGAATGTTAATAATAGCTCTAAACCACCTGCCCTTCTGAGGTGGCCTGAAACATCGACAAGATTTGTCCCATCGAGTAAAACTGGAGTCAAATTATGTTTGACATATTAAAATATATTGCGTATCTTTAAGAAAGTGTAACGAAATAAATAAAATGAAAAATGTTAAAATCCTTTCATGTACGAATTGCCAATGACGGGCGGGTGATGATACCAGCCACACTACGAAAGCGATTGGGCCTCCACCCTGGCGACACAGTCGTCATAGAGGAGGAAGACAACTCGGCCAGGCTCTCGGGCTACGCCCAAGTGCTCCGGGAAGTGCAAACAGCATTCGCCCCTTACCGGGTATCCGGGCTAAACGTCGTGGACGAATTGATCGCGGAGCGCCGCGCCGAAGCCGCGAAGGAAGACGCCGAACTGGACGAGTGGCTGGACGGACGAGGCCTATCGGGAAATGCGTAGCTGCGTCCTCGACGCTTCCGCGTTGGTGGCGTTCCTGCTCGACGAGCCGGGGGCGGAGTCCGTGGCCCCCTATCTCCGTGCCGGCCTCATCTCGTCCGTCAACTACACTGAAACACTGACCCGCTTCCTCGACCTCGGGAAACCACTCGCCGACGCTGTTATCGCGATCGGACGGTTGGAAGTGGCGGTTGTACCTCATGACGCCGATCTGGCGGCGGTGGCCACGTCCCTTCGGCCGGCCACCAGGACTCTTGGATTGAGCCTTGCAGATCGATGTTGCCTCGCCCTGGCGGTCTCCCGCCGATTACCGGTCCTGACCGGCGACCGGCAGTGGCAGAAGGCTGGAATCGACCTGGAAATCCTTCTCATCCGCTGATGGGTAGGTACCAGGCTAACGCGGCTGGGTCATAGAAAACGCAGTCATCTCCGGCTTCCAAGGTATATACCGACCCAGCGGGGGACTCGGTCGGGCGGATCCGCTCACCGCCAGTATACTTCCCTGTCCTGTCCCCATTGGACGACCATTGGACGACCGGGTCACCGATGCGATCGCCCCGTTCGGTTCAACAGCCACCAAATCACTACCCCGCTCCTCCGGCGTGATCTTCTGCAGCCGGGACATGACCAACTTCCTGTCGGGTGCCCAGTCGAACTCGCCACGCTCGACGTTCTCGGGCCAACCGCGATTGCGGCCACCGCCCCCAGCTTGCCTGCCTGCCCTGGTGAACGATCGGTACTCGCATTCCGCCTGGCAACTGATGGGATTCCTTCAAGAAATCGTCAACACGATAAGACCAGTTATACTTCGCTTGGGGATGAATGAGCCATTTTGACTGTATGTCGTGTCGGGATACAAAATCTCCGCGAACTGCCTGTGACGTTTGTCTGACCCGGAGAGTTTTGGATGGCATGGTATCGGATCGCCTTGCCGACCAAAGAGCAAGAAGTGGTGAACGCCGAACGCGATTCCCACCCTGATGTCCATGTCCGTCGCAAGATGCTCGTCCTCTGGTTGCTCCACTGCGGGCTCACCCGCGAACTGGCTGCCACCATCGCTGGCCTCGGCCGCGTGACCGTTCAGCGATACGTCGCGGCGTACCGCAACGGCGGCTTGGATGGGCTGCGGCAATGGGATGTGAGCGGCCCAGTCAGCGATCTGGCCGCTCACACTGACGCGATCCGCGACTCCCTCACCACGACTCCGGTTCGAACCGTGGCCGAAGCGTGTGAGCGGATCGAGAAACTGCCGGCCTGAGCCGCCGTCCGAGTCAGGTCCGCGTGTTCCTCAAGGGGCTGGGCTTCAAGTGGCGGCGGACCCGGGCCATCCCAATCCCGCCCAAAAAAACTTACCCGAGCACATCCGAGATCAAAAAGCGTTCCTGGACACCGAACTGAGGCCGCGGTTGGATGAGGCGGTTACTGGGAAGCGGAACGTCCTGTTCGTGGACGCCGCCCATTTCGTCTTCGGGACGTTTTTGTGTTCCCTGTGGTCGATCGCCCGAATCGTGGTGCGGGCGACGTCGGGACGGCAGAGGTTCAATGTCCTCGGGGCGTGGAACGCCTGCACTCAGGAGTTGATCTCGATCACCAATATCACCGTCGTCAACACCGACACGATGTGCGAGTTGTTGAAAGCCGTGGCCAGTCGGGGGTTGGTCGGGCCAATCACCCTGATCCTGGACAACGCCCGGTATCAGCGAAACGACATCGTGAAGGGACTGGCCAAGGTGTTGGGAATCGAATTGTTGTTTTTGCCCTCGTACTCCCCGAATCTGAACCTGATCGAAAGGTTATGGCGGTTCACCAAGCGGCAGGCTGCATACGGGAAATATTACCCGAGTTTCGCGGATTTTCGGGCGGCCATCCAGAATGTTCTGGAGGGCGTCCCCGCGAAACACGCCAGCGACCTACAATCGCTGATGACGCTCAATTTCCAGGTGTTTGACGATGTCTCACTCCTGGCCGCGTAGAGTATAGCACACGGCGGTGACGACGCGCTCGAACGAGCCGGAATACACCGGTCGGCAGGTGAGCAGATGTTCGACCGCTTCCCCCCGGATACCACTGCGCGGCCACAGCACCCAGCCGGCCGAAGTTCCAGTCGCTCAGGAAGTATTCCGGCAACTGCGCGGGAAGCAACTCGCAGTAACGGTAAGCGTTCGGGTTCGGGTTGGCGTGGCTGTGCTCGAAAACCAACTCGGTTGCGCCGCCGGCCTCGCGTACTCCAGTCAGCCGCCACTGGAAGTCATCTCCGAGCCACGTCACCACAACGACGCGGAGGCACTCTGCGTCGATCAGAACAGTGGGTCGGTCGTTGCCCGCCGGCACCGTCGCCTCGACGAACGGGGGTGACTGCGAGTCCGACTTCACCATCCCCAAGTACGTGGCGAACGAGCGCTCCACCCAGGAAGGATTAGACTTGAAGATGCGACCGGGGAACACCCGCTCGAGGATCGCGAACGTGCGGAAGTGCTCGTTCCGCTGGTAATGGTCGCTGATGGGGTACACACGGCATGTGCCCTCGTGACAGAGCAACTCGACCGCCAGCGCGGGGCACTCATTGGACGCGTCGTCAGCCGAGCCGAGTTTCACGTCGATGAGAAAGCGCACCGGCCAGCGGGTGCCGGCACCGCGGGCGAGTGCAACGAACTGCGTTCGGAGGGCACGGCATTCGTCACCGTGGCGGCCGGCGAAGGTGCTGCGGTACGGGATCGCGACCGTCCACACCGACTCGTCCGCCGCTCGGCTGAACGGGGTGTCGATCTTACTCAATCGCTTCTCGCCGTCGTCAAGGACGACGACCCGCGGGTACGCATACGCGGCGAACATGCCAAGCAACACGTCTCACGCGCCCCACGGGTCGGCGGGCAGCGTGCAATTGCGAGGTTCTGTCCAGTGCACATCGGCCGCTGCCGGGCGAGCCCGATAGTCGTCCACGAATAGCACCGGCAGTTTCGGGGAGCGCAGATATAAGTCCGACAACCAGCTTCGGACGGTCGCTTTGTCCGTGTCGGTTGTCACGGTCGCGAACACTACAATATGCAATGAATCGTTCGGATACAGCGTCGCGAATGCCTCATCATAGAACACCAGCACTAGTTTGATTTAGGCGTTTGCATGCTCGTCCCCGAGCGCGCACCGCGGTATCATGGATGACAGTCACCTTGAGCATCGGGCGTCCTCAGTCGTCGTCCGGGTAGTAACTCGTCAGCGTCGGGTAAGCTTTCCATAGCTCGGGGTATAGTTCACGGAGTCGCTTGGCATTCCGCCGCATGGTCGAGCGGTCGGCGAAGCCGAGGAGTTGCCGCGCCGCCTCCTTGGAACCGCGGGCGCGGTCGAGTGCTTCGGCGAACACTTCGATCTGGGCGTGCGCCGCCCTGCGATCGAAGTCCAGCCCGCAGGCCGCCGGTTCCACCGGCGCACTCAGGAGCCACGGCCCGACCAGCTCGGCCGGGATCACTTCAGTCGGGCACAGCGTCGCGGCCCGCTGCACGATGTTGTCCAACTCGCGCACGTTGCCCGGCCACGCATACCCGATCAGGCGATCCACCGCCACTGGGTCGAAGCGGCGGGCAGCGCACGGCACGCGGTCGCGGAACCGGTCGAGGCAATGCTGTGCTAGCAGCGGCACGTCCAGCAGGCGCTCGCGCAGCGGCGGAACTGACAGCCGCAGGACGTTCAACCGGTAGTACAGGTCGGACCGAAACCGCTGGTCGCGAACCGCCGCTTCCGGGTCGCGGTTGGACGCGGCGATCACCCGCACGTCGATACCGCGCTCGCTCGTACCGCCGATCCGCCGCACCCGTCGTTCCTGCAAGACTCGCAGCAGCTTTGCCTGCGACTCGAGCGGCAACTCGGTCACTTCGTCAAGAAGGAGCGTACCGCCGTGAGCCTGCTCGAACAGCCCCGGTCGCATCCGGTCGGAGCCGGTGTACGCACCCTTTTCCGCACCAAACAGCTCCGCCTCCACCAACGACCCAGGCAGCGCCGCGCAGTTCACGGCGACGAACGGGCCGTCCTTCCGCGGGCTGGCGCGGTGAATTCCCTGCGCCACGACCTCCTTACCTGCGCCCGATTCGCCTGTGATAAAGACCGTCGCCTCGCTGGCCGCGTATGCCAAGAGCATCGCCTTTAACGACCGCATCGGCTCGGACTCGCCGACCAGTTCCGACCCTTCGTAGCGGTCCAGCCGGTCGCGCAACACCACCGTTTGCGAACGGAGGCGGCGACGCTCGAGGAGCGCCTCCACCTTCGCGACGAGCAGGTCGATTCGCAGTTGCTCCTTGCCGATAAAATCCGCCGCGCCGCGGCGAAGCGCTTCCACTTCGACGTCGTCAGCGCCGAGGCCTGTGAGGATGATGATGGGCACATCCGGGACGTGTTCCTGCGCCCAACTGAGGAACTCCAAGCCGCTACGGTCGTTCGGATCAGCGCGGCCGGCAAGCCCGACGTCGACCATCGCAAGGTCGATCCCGTCTTCGAGATGCCTCTGCGCCGCCGCGACAGCGGTCGCCGTGAGGAGTTCGAACCGCTCCGGCGTGCCACGCCGGAGCGCCGCGGCAAAGCGCGCGTCGTCGTCGAGTAGGAGTAGGCGCGGACGGGTCATGTTTGGGGCCAAGCAGTTGCGTCAGCGCGGCGAGAAGGTCGCTGACGCGGATCGGTTTGAGTAATATCAGGCGGGTGCCGTAGCGGACAGCCTCGCGCGGCAGCGCCGGGTCGTTGAGAGCGGACATCGCGATGACTACCGCGGCCTTGCGGTTGTCGCGACACCACCGCACCACGTCCAACCCGTCGCGGCTGTCCGGCCGTACGTCGGCGAGCGCAGCGGCCAACCCGGACGTTGCCGCGGCCTGCGCCTCTGCTACGGCGGATGTGGTGATGAGATCATACTCGTCCCGCAGCGCCAGCGAAAGGGCCCGCAGGTAAGTCGGTTGGTCGTCCAGAATCAGCGCGGTGTAGACACGGGGACATCCGATACGAGAAGGCGAGTCGTTCAGCGGGCGCGGCGGGCGGCGCGCAGCGCGGCGACGACCGCCGCGACGGCGGCGCTCGCGGCCTCCAACGCGCGGACGCGGGCGGCCACAGCCGCGGGTTCGGCAGAGGCGAGGTCGATCGCGCGGATGGCGGCGGTTGCGGTAGCGAGTGGCCCGTCAATCACCCCCGGCGGAAGTGCCGCTCGCACCTCCGGCGCGGCCAGTGCGTCGTCGATCGCGCGGACTAGCGCCGGCTCGTCGCCAGGTACCGCGCCGAAACAGTCCGCGTCGATCTCGGCGCATATCCGCCGGTCGCGGTCGCTCAGCGGTGCGCCGCACGCCGTCATCTTGAGCAACACGTCGCGCTCGCACAGGATCGGAATGTTTAGCAGGAAGTGAATCGCATCCGACACCCGTGATGCCGCGGCGGGCGGGCCGGGCGGCCGCCGGCCGGTACGGAGGAATGTCAGCACGGCGGCGAGTTCGGCGGCGCGGTCGGTGTCGCGCTTGGCGTACAGCAGGCTCCGTGCCGGGTCCAGGAGGTTGGCCTCCTGACCCGGTTGTGACGAGTAAACGCACCCGCGAACGAACCGGCCGTCAGGCCGCTCGGCTAGCGCGTTCAGCAGCGTCATCCCGCCGTCCGGCTCCGCGCCGAACCGCGCGTCGGTGATCAGGCAGTACTCCTCCGGCCGATCGTTAAGTACGGCATCTATCAGATTCGCGAAGTGCCGGGAGTACGGCCGCCGGGGGCTGCGCGGCGGTGGGCCGAAGAACGGGTGCAGCTCGAACCCCATCCACAGAGCGACCGGCAGATCCTCCCAAAACGGCTGGAGCGCGTCATCGGTAACGAACAGGAGCATGGCTCACCGGTCGGGCATGAGGATGGTCATGCGGATGCCGCCGCGGCCGCCGGCCGCGGGTTCGGGCGTCGCTTCGTCCGACCCGCGGACCGGGTGCCACCGATCCGCGATCAGAATCGCGAGCGAGTCGGCCCGGTACCGGCTGGCGAAGAGCAGCAGTTGGGGTAGGCCGCGGTGCCAGCCCTTCTCGATCGAGGCCACGGCCGTGGCGCGGAAATCGTCCTCGTCCCGGAACGAGGATCCGCCGATGAACCGAAGTACGAGCCGGGAGTTGCACAGGTCGGCCCGCAACTCGAACTGCTCGCCGTCGGCGTTCGCGGTCAGGACGGACTGCACCGCATTCCAGTGGTTGAGGTCGAGCGGTAGCCGCTTGCGGCGGAGTCGTGGAACCTCCCACACTGGGTCGATCGGCTCGCCCTGTCTACTCGGGGCTGGGTAATCCGGCAGGTCTCGGGACTCCTTCGCCATCTTCCGGATGAGTGGCAACCCGTCGTAGAGAGTAGCCCAGGCGGATTCCCACGCCCCACGGTAATCGCCCGCCTGGAACTGGCTGAGCGCGGGCGCGCTGCGGGGCAGGCTGCCGAACAGCAGGTCGTTGACGAGGCTGCGGGTTTTGTCGTTGAGCGCTCCGCCTCTCACCGGCTCGCGGAGGAGGTGTTCCGCCCCGCTGAGCGCGGCGGCCGCCTGATCCGGTACGACCGCGAACACGATCGGTTCGAGTTGCTGCAGTTCCTGCTGGCGATCCAACAACCAGCTCGAGTCGAGCTGTGGGAAGAACACCCGCGGCTCGTACCGGACCAGCCCGCCGGCCTCTGCCGACGCCATGACGAGGTCGGGTGCCTGGGTGTCGAGAGACTCGCATAGCCACACCTTCTGCGCCCACAGGCGCAACTCCATGTTCCGATTCAATCGCCCCACTTGAAGTTTGCGGAGGAGCGGCAGCAGATCCCACTTGTCCAGCGGCTGGTTCGCGTCCTGGTGCAGCACGTGCGTATGCGGCGAGCGGAAGCGCAGCCACGGTGCCAGTCCCGGCCGGCACTCGATTTCCTTGGCCGACGACGAGTACAGGGCCAACTCGGCCTCGGGGTAGAGGTGGCTGACCCACGCCGCCAGCCACAGCCCAATGTCCTTGCTGTTAATCAGCCATTGAAGCCAAGTCGTGGCGCTCTTCTGGGCAAACGCGATGCGGTCGAGCCACTGCTGCGTGAACGCCGCTCGGGCGCGGAGGCAGGTTTCGCTCGTCAGCGGATTATCGACTTGGTCGGCCAGCCCGCACGAACATGCGGGCTGGCCGCACTCCAGAACTGGAAGCCCGGTCCCTGCCAGTGCCGGATCTTCCTCAGCCCAGCGGGGGACGTTGTCCCAGACCAGATCGACCAGCACGACATGGGGGCGCTCGTTCCCCTCCCAGATCTCGTCGAGCCGGTACAGCTCTTCGAACCGCCCGCCGGCGCTCTGCACGCGGCAGGCCCCAGCCAGCATCCAGGGCAGTTTGTCGGGCGTGGCGTCGCCGGGGTTCTCGTCGAGTACGAGAAACTCCCAGCGGAAGGCGACTGCGTCACTCATGGAGAAACCCTCTATTGGGGGTTCCGTGTAGCGCCCAGATATTCTCCATCAGCGGGCCACTCTCGACCGCTAAGCCGGGCAGGCGCTCGCCGTTGCCGGCTTGGAAGCCGTCCGCAAGCGCCGGCGCTCGCGGACGCGATCGAGAGGAGTTGGAATCGCTCGTTCGAACGATTGAAAAGCACCGAAGTAGGTTCTGTTGCGGCCCTTTTAGATCGGTTGCCCAGCGCTCACACCGACGATCAACGGCTTCACGCCGCCGGACACGATTTCGTCGATACGGTGTAGTAACTCCGCATCTCGCCGAAAATGCTTGGCGATATAATTGGCGAACGGGATAAACGCCGTCTTGAGGAAGAATTCGACGACCGTGCCTTCTGGACCTAAGAGATCCTTGTACTGCGAACACACCAGGGTGTGTCGCCAATAGGGCCGCAGCCCGTCGTCTATAAGTTTGTTATAGATGTCGATACCGCCGTAGTCCAAATCCCCGAATTGAATGTCCAAAAGCATGAAGTCGAACGGCGTGTTGGCCGATGCGTGAGTAACCAACTGGGCGCGTGTCTGGGAGTAGGCGTCTGCCGTTTGCTTCTCAAAGACGGACATGACATGATGCCCTCGGGCATGTAAGGCTTGAACGAGGGAATCGCGCTGCGCTTGCCGATCCTCGATGAGCAAAAACGTGAACGGACGAGTCGGGGTAGACACGTTATACCTGGGGAAAGCGGTATTCGAAGCAGTTGCATTTGCCATCATCGTACACTCGCCAGTCACCGCCGTGGTCGGTCGTAATACGGTGGCAGAAGTAGAGGCCGTACCCCATACCGGATGTCTTCACCTGATTGCCGAATAAGTCGATGAGGGGAGCTTTAAGACCGGGGGTACGGCCGATTCGTTCCCTAAATTCGGAAGCAATGCATTTCCCTCCCCGCGCGAGACTCCGGAACGTCAGGTAGATGGACATGTCCTCGCTTCGCACGTCAACCACCAGTGGGACATTCGAATCACCGTGGCTCGAATGATTACGCAGTTGCTGATAAACCAAGATTCGGAGTTGGTCGAGATTCGCGGCCATCGTCAATTCTTGGTCGCACTTGGCGACGATTGATTGACCCGAGTCAGCCTTTCTGGTGATGCAAGTCGAAAAAAATTCGCCCATGTAATCGAATAGTGCGGTCGAGACGAAGAATGTGTCGTATGTTCGAGACTTCAGACTGCCGGACTTGCCAAGGTCCGTCGCATAGTACCAAGATAGATGCATGAGATACGCGCTCATAAAACAAATTGGGATGTACTGATTGAGCGCAAAGGTAAGTAACGTCCCGGCGAATGTCTCAGCCGTCGGGGCCAGGGGCACATCCTCGTCTGACGCCGGTGTGTAAAGCCGCGTGTCCTGGCCCAGCTTCAACAGCCGCTGCGCCCGTTGCCGTTCTGTCAGGTAGTCCGGGTGTTGCCCGTTGGCTACTAACGTTAGCGTCTCTTCGAGTTGCTTCCGTAAAGCTAATAACGTGTCCGCGGCCCAGTCGTGGGAGATCAGCTTTACCACCTCCGCGATACTCCGCTGCTTTGTGAAGAAGCTGACATCCTCGGAGACGGATATCACCCCGATGCTCGGCCCTTCAGGCTCCGCCGCGGCGACGATAGGGTAGCGCGTTGTCCGAATCTCGCGGTATATGCCGTTCTCGTCCGCTTGGAGAGCGGTCCACGGCTCAACGACGGTGTGCGGACGCTTATCCTGCATCACCTGACTATCCAGGTCATAATACCGTTGCCATTCCGACCTCACCTGCACCAATTCTATGTCCTTCATGCCGAGGGGATTTACATTCGGATAGTTGAGTAGCTTTCTCGCCTTTGCGTTAAGGTAGACGTATCGACGTTCCCGAGCGTCTTTCGCATAGATTTGGATCGGGGCGACGTTCAATAACTGTTGTGCGAATCCTCCACTCGACAGATCGTCGAGGCTATCGACCACGACTTGTTGCAAGTGGCTCGGCTGGGGTTCATCGGGTGGGTCGTCGTAAACGCCCTTCTGGTGTATGATCGCCTTGAGGCGAGTGATCTCACGCTCCTGCGCGGCAATCACTGCCCGGAGTGCCTCTGGGTCATCCTGGTCGATTCCCACCATTGTATCCTTACGCTCGGTTCCTCTTACCGCCGGCGGTACTGCTCACAATTCTCCTTTGTGATGAGTTCGACCGGTACGATAATCTGCCGTGGCAACGTCCGCGTGTCTCCCTTTCCGAACTTCCCGAAACTCTTCTCTTTCTGGGATAGAAGGATCGTGTACCCGAGGTAAGTCATGAATTCCGAATTTTGGGCGACCGATGCCTGGATCCAACCATCATTAATCATGTCGATCACCTGATTGTCGAAGTCCCACGCTGACACGATCACTTCGCCAGGTTTGTAGCCAGACTCCTTGAGCGCCTGGACGGCCCCGACTGCGGATCGCGAGTCGCAGCCGAAGATCCCGGTAATGTCCTTGCTCTGGGCCAAGATGACGCGAAGGGCTTCGGCCCCGACCGCGTCGTCGAATTTGTCCTCGATAGTAACGACTTGACGGAATTCGGGAGTGCGGCTCAGAACGTTTCGGATGCCTCGAGCGCGGGCCTCCTGCTCGTCGTTACCGGCTTGGCCGTAGGAGACCACCGCGCGGCCCTGCTGGGGTTTGTTCGCGGTCGCGCGCGTCGCCACCCGCTCGCCGGCAGCCTCAAGATCGGACGTGATGTAGGTCAAACGTTTGCTCTCCGGGCAGTCCGTCAAGAAGGTGACGACCGGAATTCCCCTGTCCGCCGCGCCGTTGATGGACCGAGTCAGCGTTTTCGAGTCTCCAGGATAAATGAACAGGCCGTCGATACCACCCGCGGCGACGAGGGCATCGATCTCCTCGGCCTGTCGTTGCGCGTCCGTGTTAGTCGGACCGCCATACGTCGCGGTAGTGTTGACGTACACATCCGGCATCTTTGCCCATGTGGCTCGTGCCTCCGTCCAAAACGGCACGCCGCTCACTACCACGTTCATCGAGAACTTGGTCGCCTTCGTTGCGCCCAGCTTGGCCGGGGTGCTGCTGTTGTCTGATCCGTCGGAAGATCGGGGCAACCGCAGTCCCACGAAGACGCCGACACCGAGGGCGGCGATTGTCACCAGAAGAATTGGCAACCGTTTACTCATCGCTCTTGCTCCTTATTCATTTCGTCACAGACCGCTTCGCACTCACATCGGCTGCAGCCGCGATCAACAGGAACATGCCGACGACCAAATATCGCCAGTACAGCGGCACGTCCATCGCCACAACGAGGTTCCGCGTCGATACCACGAGGATCAGCCCGAAGGCGGCACCGATCATACTCCCCCTGCCCCCCTTCAGTGTCCCTCCTCCGATAATGCAGGCCGCAATGCACTCCAACGGCAAATCTTGGAAACTGAGCGGTGAGGCAGACATTGATCGCGCCGCCTGAATGATCCCCGTACACGCGCCGCCGATGGCCGAGAGGGCATATGCATAAACGATCAGACCGCGTACGGGCAAACCTACCGCTCGAGCAGCCGGTTCGCTGCTGCCAAGCGCGTACAGCCTTCGCGACGCCAGATGGTATCGAAACACCCAGGTACCAATCAGCAGCAAGCATGCGGACATTGCCAACAGCCGGGAATCATCGCCGGGGGTTCCGAGCGTCTCTGCTTGCAACGACGGCGGGAACTCGGAGAGTGTCCTCCCGTCCGCGACGACAAGGGCGATCGACCGGACGATGCCCATGAGAGCGAGCGACGCGATGAGGCCGTCGATACGGAACAAGGTCGTTAGCGCGGCCGTCGCAACTCCGACGGCGGCACCTGCTAACATCCCCCCCGCGATAGCGACCCACACCGGTTGGCCCCGGAGAAGCATCACTCCCGTGACTACCCCGGCCAGCGCGGCCGTCGCCCCGCTGGCCAGATCGAATCGTCCCGCGATCAGCAGCGTCTGCATCCCGAGCACGGCAGGAAGCAAGATCGCGGCGGAGCACACCACGCTCAGGAGTGTCGACGGGAGCAGAAACCGCGGCGCGTAAACTGCCGCGACCGCGAGCAACGCGAGTAAGAGTAGTACGCTCAGATAGTCACGGACTTGAGACATCGTCGGCACTACCCCGAAGTTGCCACCGTTCAACTTTCGCATCCGGCCATCATCAGTCCGATCTGCGAATCCGTCATCTGCGTTGTTTCGCCTTCCGACACAATCCGACCTTCACTCATGGCGACGACTCGGGTCGTCACCGCGCGGATGTCTCGGACCGAGTGGGAAACGATCACGACGCCGAGTCCTGCTGAAGATAACTTCCTAATCGTTTCGTACAGCCACCTTTGCTCAGCAACCCCGAGCGAATTCGTCGGCTCGTCAAGGAGGAGAACGGCGGGTCTGACGAGGAGCGCCCGCGCCAACGCGAGCGCCTTCCGCTGGCCGCCGGAGAGTTCGCCAGCGGGCTTGTCCAAGTCGATGTTCGGATTCCCCGCGAGTTCCAGCCCTTGCTTCGCGAAAACTTGGCAGCGGTGCCACTGGATGAAAGATGCCAACCCCCATCCCACAGTGATTTCGCGACCTGCACAAATATTCTCACAAACAGATAATTCAGAGAACAATTCATCGTCTTGTGTTAACAGGCAAACTCCTTCCGCGATCCCGTCCCTTGGGGTACGTAATTTTGCGTCCCGTTGCTGGATCCTCAGCTCGCCACTGTCGAGCACCGCGTGGCCCGAGCAGATTCTCACGAGCGTTGACTTGCCCGACCCGTTGGGGCCGACGACGCCCACAACCTCTCCAGAACGGAGGCGAAACGATGCTTCCGCGAGCACGTGTGTCGAGCCGTACGATTTGGTGACACGATCCGCGACGAGGAGCGTTGATCCAAGTTCGAGTGCATTCGTCGGAAGGTGAGTCACAATCTCTCTTGGTTCGATGTTCATGACACTATTGGACACAAAAACTCATCAGTCTTTCATTCTATTTATAGTCATATTGTTTGATTGTGAAGTAAAACTCCCTCGGCTGCCGGCCCGCGACGGTCGGTGTCCATGTCTCCGTACGACAGAGGACTCCAATACACAACCGCCCTGCGACGACTCCCGCCAGCGCGATTGAGAGGGGCGAAGTCCGGTGACGTCGTGTCCAGCGGCGCGAAGGCAGTGGAGTGAGGGGACATAAGTCTCGCAACGACCTCCAACAGCGTCGCTTTTCCGGCCCCGTTCTCGCCGAGTCGTGCAAGTACCTCACCCGCCGCGAGCGGCAGCGTCATGCCCTGCGGATATCCTCGCACCGAACGCTGCATGAACCGCAGTAACTGCCAGCAGCAGCCATCGGTCGATTGCTTGCGGTTCAACGGGCGTTGGCTTTTGAACAGGAGCAAAGCGTGTACCTCTCGTCGGAGCCGGAGAATTTTCAACAGGAACACTCCGAATTGGTGCTGTGGCGTGGGAATCCGCGTCATCGGGAGGGGCAAGTTCGCCTCACAATGAAGCAGGAGTGCCCCACCGTAAAATCGGGTTTCAAGGCTACAGGCCAGCGGACTCGTAGCGTTCGAAGCAAGCATGCGGTGCTTCAAAGACCAACGTTCGGTGCATGTGTCCTAGCCGAACGTACCGACCAACGGTGAGCAGTCCTGACGCGCGCGGCGTTCATGTCGGCCGGGCTGGCATTATCGACTTGGGCCACGCTCATTCCTTTTGCCAAAGCGCGGCTGCAACTCAACGATGGGCAATTGGGGTCGCTGCTGCTGTGCCTTGGGCTCGGGTCGATCGTAACGATGCCGTTCGCCGGGTCGCTGGCGGGGCGATTCGGGTGCCGGCGGGTGATTGTGGTCGCGGCGTTGGTGATCTGCGGGTTGCTGCCGCCGCTGGCGATGCTGCACGACCCGATCGGCGTCTGCATCGTGCTGCAGGGGTTCGGCGGTGCATTGGGAACGCTAGACGTGACCATGAACGTGCAGGCTGTGCTCGTGGAACGCGACAGCAGCCGGGCGATCATGAGCAGCTTCCATCGCCTGTTCAGCGTCGGCGGCCTGATCGGTGCCGGCGGCCTCGGCCTGTTGCTGTCGGTCGGGCTGACACCCGCGACCGCGACGCTGGTTGCCGTGACAACGATTTTCAGCCTCATCGGCTTGAGCTTCCCAGCGTTGCTGACTTTCGGCAGCGACGAGGCACCGCCGGCGTTCGTCCTCCCGCGCGGGTACGTGCTGCTACTGGACGTCATGTGCTTCGTACTGTTCATCGGCGAAGGCGCTGTCACAGACTGGAGCGGCGTACGTCTGCAGCCTGGTCGCGATCCGCGCGCCGCGCCTGCCGATCAGACCGGACCCGCTCGTTGTCGTCGGGGTCGATCTGCGCGGGTGGGTGGTCGGCTGGAACCTGCGGACCGGGGATCCCGGGGCGCGCTGACTCGTGACCGGGACGCGCCGCCCGACTGAGCGGGAGCAGGCCGGGCAGAAGCTGTCAGAACCCTGGGACGCGCTCTGCGTCTGGGACCCGGCGGACGCGGCGGCGCTCGACGCGGGCCGGCCGCGCTACCGGGTCGCGGTCGATAACGGCTGGGGCCGGGTCACGGCCGTCGCGCTCCGGGCGGACGGCGGGCACCTGTACGTGGGCCACTCGGCCGCCCCCGTGTGCCGGATCGAGGCGCTCGACCTGACGCCCGACGGGCCGCGCCGCGCGTGGGTGCGGGCGCTCGACGGGCCGGCGGAGGCGGTCGTGGACCTGGCCGCGAGCCCGGACGGCCGGTGGCTTGCGGTGGTCGCCAACGGCGTCGGCTCCGGGCACAACGTCCATGCGCGGCGCGCGACGGACGGGGCCGAACTCGACGGCGTGACGGCGTTCCCGGGGCGTGACTCGCCGTGCGCCGGGGCGATCGCGCCGACCGGGCGCGCTCTCGTCGCCGCGTCCCAGAGCGGTGTGGTCACGGTGTGGCCGATCGAAGTCGAATAACCGCCGGAAGGCGTCCCCGGTCGTCCGGCGGACGCCCCTCTCGCCCCTCGGCCGTGCGAATTACGGGCGGGCCGGTCCTCGGACTCAGTTCCGGCGGAGCTACACCTGCCGCGCGGGCCAGTCGGACCGAGAACAGCCGAAGGGCGGAATTCGGGCTCCCGGCGACCGACCGGTTGTTTCGGGTCGTGGTGTGCCCCTCCCTTGGGAGAGGCGTGGTGTTACTTCCGCTTGTGCACGCAGATCTCGGCCAGCCCGATCTCCGGCGACTTCCACTCGTCACTCACATTCGCGATGTCCAGGCCGTACTGACCGAACGGCCCGACGAGCAGCCGGCGGCCCGACTCCACCACGTCCTGGCACCGCAACCGCGGGGTTTCGAGGCGCTCGCCGGTCGCCAGGAAGTGCAGGACGAGAACGTGACGACCTCGCGGGCCGCCGGTGGCGCACCGAGGAGGAGCCGTTTCCGCTGCTCCGCGAACGCCTGCCCCGGCTCGACGGCGCGCAGCTTAATCTGCTTCCACCACCACGCATCCGTATCCGCCGCGAACCGCCCGGAAAACTCCTTGAGGGCGAACAGCGCGCGGTACTTCGCGACGAGCGTCCGGATCGAGACACCGGGGTCCCAGAACGTGACGAAGCCGGTCACCCGCGCGGGCGGCGGGGGCTGGTCGTACGGGCCGGGGAGCCCGAACAGCTCCTGAACCTTCTGCGGGGCGAGCGGCTCGACCGCCTTCGGCTCATCGACCGCCGTTGCCTTCTCGTCAACCTTCTTCTGCGCGGGCTTCTTGGCTCTGGCCATGACTGCCTCCGGTTGGGAACGAACACCTGCGACAGGGTGGCACGAGCCGCCCCGCCGGCGCAACCGGCCCAACCAGACGCTGGCGCGAACGCCGCATTTGGCGCGGGAGACATGGCCCTCACGGGCGCGACGCCTGCGCGACGGAAGCGGCGGATCGGTAATCGAACCGTCGGAGCCCTCCCGACCACTGTAGTCGCGTCCATAAAGGACGTTATGATTGACAATTGTCATTTTCATTCAGTATGTGAATTCATCTCCGATTAGCAACCGGGAAGGCATAGGAAAGAGGACCGTGACAAGAGAACACGTCGAATTAGACGCCAAGATGGCCACCTTTGCCGGGACATTCCCTACTCTACGGGAATCTCCGGGAACAGTTCGGTGGGATGCCAACACCCTCGATTATTGGGCAGCCGACACCCCCCTCTCGCCAGGGGAATTGTGGACAGCGCGGTTTGTGCTGGCGGTGTGGGATGCGAGCCACCCGTGGCAGTGTGGCCGTTTCGATGTGATGGAAGCGTTACGGGTCTGGGATCTGAAGCACAGGGCCGCGTTCCTCGCCTGGGTGAATGACCCGTGGTGGCCGTGACGACAACAAGCGACGCGAGAGCCGACGAAGTGATGCGGCTCGATAGAGGGACTGTTCTCCCTTCGACCCTCCTTCAGGCTGGACCCCGCGCTTCGGAGAAGTTCGTCGAATTCTTTACAGCAGCAATACGGAACCCGAATACTCGTAGTGCCTACCACCGGGCCTCGGTGAAGTTCTTCGATTGGTGTGGTGCGGTTGGCCTGTCCCTGGAGCAGATCCTGCCTGTTCACGTCGCCACGTACATCGAGGCCCTCGGCCGGGAGATGTCGGCCCCAACGGTCAAGCAGAATCTCGCCGCCATCCGAATGCTCTTCGACTACCTCGTGGTCGGTCAGGTCGTCGAGATGAACGCAGCGGCCGCTGTCCGTGGGCCGAGCTACTCAGCGAAGAAGGGAAGACTCTGGTCCTCGACGAGGACGAGGCACGGACACTGCTGAAGAGCATCGACCACACGAGCGTGGTCGGCCTTCGTGACAGGGCTGTCATCGGGTTGATGGTCTACACCTTTGCCCGAGTTGGAGCGCTGGTCGCGTTAAACGTTGAGGACTACTACCCGCAAGGCAAGAGGTGGTGGGTGCGGTTGCATGAGAAGGGCGGAAAACTTCACGAGGTGCCGTGTCACCACAAGCTTGAAGAGTGGCTGGATGCCTACCTCGATGCGGCTGGGCACAGAGATACAAGAAAGGCACCCCTCTTCAAAACAGTGATCGGAAGGACCAGGAAGTTGAGTGAGGGGCGGATGACCCGCGGGGACGTTTACAAGATGGCCAAACGACGGGCAGTTGGGGCTGGGATCGAGACCGCGATCGGCTGTCACACGTTTCGGGCGACCGGGATTACCAACTACCTGTCCAACGGGGGGACGCTGGAAAAGGCCCAGGCTATCGCCAATCACGAGTCCACACGGACCACGAAACTCTACGACCGCCGAGAAGACAAGCTATCACTCGACGAAGTAGAGAGGATTACGATCTGATAAAAATCTATTCACTCGTCAGTGGCGATTGCGTTGAATTCACCACGAAACCACGACCGCCCAAGCAGCTTTCTGAGTCGGTTCACCTGCCGGTTGTGACACCGTCCAAGGCGGCGGTGACTGCCACACGGGCATGGTTCTTTATTCGCGACACGTCGTCGAAGTGAAGTGAGATGAACGAACACGCGCGCGGCAGCCCGACTTGGTGCCCTGAACAGTGAGGCAAAGTATTGGAGTAAGCCGTCCCGGCCATGTTCGAGTTCGCCAAACGGCATCACACCGTGGGCCTCATGGTAGCTGTGGCCGAACAGATACGGGATGACGAGCCGATCGACGAAGCCGAGAAGTGTCGGCGCTGTCGCCAATTGGATCTGGATTTCCGTACGCGCCCCGAGGCAAAGCAGATCGCCTTCGAGTTTGTGAAAGGCGGGAGCGATTCGCCCGCCGGTTTCACGGACAGTCGGGATCCCCCGAGGAAACGTCGACTGGACCCGGATTTCGATCGCGTAGCAATCCTCGACCGTACGCCCGTCGGGGCCTGTTGCCCGGAACGGAAGATCCCCGGCGAGAAGTAGATCGTCACCGGAATTCGGCATGATCCGCAGCCCGGAGTGACGCAGCAGTAGGTCTTGCAACCGCCAGCGGGCAAAGCGGTCGGAGGCCGATTCAGCCATGTTGTCCCCAGGGCCTTGGGCCCGAAGGAATGATCAGTGGCGGTGCGGCCTTCAGGATCGTCGGGGCCGTGGTCACCGATCCTGATCCAAACTCCCGAAGTTCAGTCTGTGTCAGGTCAACACGGAGGATAGCCCGCACTTCCCGACCAAGGGTCGGACTGCGGAGGAGCCCTGGGAGTTTTGCAACATCGGCCTTCACAGCCGCGTACCAGGCCCAGAAATTCGTTTCGAGCCGGGCGTCTCGCGACCACTTGTCGGCGTAGTCCTCGCCCGGAGCTGCCGGGTTCGGAACGCGGGGACGTTCGCTCCGTACGAACGATGCCATTCGCTCGACGATATTCACCAGAGCCGCGTAGATGTCGGGCTCGCCGTCATAGGCCCGTGCAGCAAGATTGGTAATGATCATCGAAATCGGTTGCAGGTCGGTATTATTTCGAAACATGACGTCGCGATGCCGTTTCAAAAACTGAATGCTCCGCTGGAGCGTTGTCTTCCACTCGTACGGGGGCACGTCTTCGATCGAGGCTTTTAGACGGCCTTCGAGCAGACTCCGAGATCGGCCCAAGGCTGCGCGTGACTCGAACCAATGGGCGAACCCGCGTGGGTTGCTGCTCGTCCATCGCTGCGAGAGGACTCGATAATCCGGATGTTTGCGGTCGGTGATCGCAATCGCGCGGCCGGCGAGGTCCTGGGGCACCCCAAATTCGGCCAGATGTCGGATGACCACCGCGTCCTCCGGGACACAGGGCAGCGTGTCGAGATGGAAGTTGACATCGTCAGCGTACACAAGCCGCCAGCACCGATTGTGCTCTTCAACAGGGGCCAGCATGTTGTAGGCTTTGGCGTAGGCTCGAATCTCTTCGCCATACAGCCGCTTCAGCTCCACCTGTGTGAGTGTCCCTTTCGTCAACCCCCGCAGCAGGCAAACATCGTCGAGATCGTACTCGTCATTCTCGTTTAGAGGCCGGTTCACAGTCCCGTACCGGAACGAGCCTTGCGGCCGCACGTCAGGGTTGAAGGCTCGCACGAGGGAATTCGGGCGATGTAGCCACTCGCCGAGCGAGCGGTGCCTGGCTGCCGCCTTCTCGTAGAGCGATTTTGGCACGTCGAAGTGTTCGATGATGGCCGTCAAGAGACGGCTCAGCTCAGGGTTCATGATCAATCTCCGTTCGGGATAGACAGGGCGTGAATGAAGCCACCGCGAGCGTTCACCTGGTCGTACACATGCCACGGCGTATCGGCCTTCGGCATCCGAATGCGGCCGAGTTCGACGGCCATCGCAGCTGACACCGCCGGAAAGATGTGGATGGGGGTGATTTGACCGTGGACCGCCTTGATGCGGTCCAACTGCGTGCGGAGGACGGCCCGAAACCGACCGAGCTGCTCCCGGCTCTTGGTCATGTCGTTGTGCGGTTGATCAACGGTGACCTCCCAGACACTCACAGTTGGGCCGAGCACGGCTTCAATCCGGTCGGGGGTGACCGTCGCGCTGAGGGCCAGGACGAGAGCCGCCGGCCCGTCCGTGGTCGCCGGTTGTCGTACGATGAACTCCGGGGTCACGCGGGCTACCGGCCAGCTCCATGATGGTGGCTCGCGGTGGCGCTGGTACACGTCCGCCGGCGTGATGTCGCCGAGAAGCGTGCCGAGCAGAACGAGCAGCGGTTGCGGGGCGAGTGCGAACACGGACAAGTGCTCGATCTCGGCCGACGACAACCGCTCCCGCACCCTGCGGCTAAAGTGCGACCGCAGGTGAGTGGCTTCCATTTGCCAGAACTCGTCGCTCCGGTCCTGTGTCGGGCAGTCCAGCGAACCGAGGCTGATGGGCGTCGCCGAGGCCGGATACCGTAACGGGAACATGGCGCTGGCCGCGTCCGTCATCAGCCGCGGGGAATTGTGTTCCCCGATGTTCGCGCCGTAAAGCAGGACGTGACTGCGAAGCTCGGCATTGATGCCCGTGACGATCTCGATGCGAAGTTCGTGTCGCGCCTTCATCTCCTGCAACACCTGAGCGGCGTACCGCCCGCCGTCCGGAGCGCGATCAATTGTTAAGTGGCAGATGGGGCAGACGAGGATCAGGTTGTCGACCGAGTTGATGTCGTCCGTAGCAACGCCCGCGTTCCCCCTCGGCCCGTCGCAGCTGAACGAATAAATGTGCGCCCGCTGGGCGACGTTCACCGGCTCCTTGGTTACGGGGGAACGCCACAGGGGCAAATTGCACCCAGCAAACTCGCACCGCCCGCCGGCGCGCCCCCAGAGCATCGCGGTCATGTGAGGCGAAATGTAACGGGTCACTTCGCGCGGCTCGTCGGAGCTGTTGACAGTAGGTGGTGTCGTTTTGGGGGCCATTTTTGTCTTTGCCGGACGGGTGATGCAGGATACTTCAGTGAGCCGCAGGCGGTTTGCCGTGGGTCTGAAGAAGTAATCGCTCGCCCGGGAAGCGACCGGTAACATCACCCGAGATTTTTTTTCAGCAGCCCGTCGGCCAGCGGGGACAGGTTCTGCTCGGTTTGAGTGGGACCCGGCCCGCGGGACTCGATCGCTCGACTTCAGAAACCTTGCGAAGGCTCATCGCCGCCAAGCTGAGAGCCACAAACATAGCCGAGCCCACCAACTTAGTAATTTCTCATCGCGTACAGTCGAAATCGATGTCGGTTGTGGTGGGGTTGTCGTCGCCGCTGGAGTGTCGCCACTCGCCGAGGTGGTGATGTCCCGCTGACGCACCGCCGCGACTTGCGAGTTGTTCCAGTGCCCAGCCTCAAGGACTCGCCCGCGGTCAATCACGTAATGTGAACGGCACGGCAAAGTCCAACTTCCCACCGACGGCCACACGGAAACGGTCTCGCCGTCGTACGTCATCTTCCAACCGGTCGGCGAGAACGGGGTCACGACCTCCTCACCGCACCCACAGCAGCAACTGTGGGTGGCGGTGCCGAACTCCATCGACACGTAGAGAACTCCCGGCTCAAGACGGTCCGGAAAGTTACACACGAATCGGTGTTCGAGGCGGTGGCAGCGGATCACGCCCGGTCTCCGTTTTCGAGTTGGTTGCCGTCGGTCGTATAGGTGCAATGATGTTCCCGTTCGAGGTCGCGATAGAACCCCCGAATCTTCTTCCACTTGATGACGGCCAGCACGGCGTTGAGTGCGTTTAGGTCGGCGACCTGGATGTTGGAGGAGTAAACGTCGTCCGCCCCGCCGCCGGCGAAGGAGATGCGGCCTTGGTGAACGTGGTCGCGCTTTTCGGGCGTGCTGGCCGTCACCCGGAGGATGCCGCCGAGCGAACCGTCGACCAGCTCCAACCCCATGCCCGAATCGATGAACGGGACCCCGAGCGCCTCAAGCTTCCCGACGATCACTCGCTTCGCGTCGCCCGCGCCCAGGCACAGAAAGGCAAAGGTGGTTCCGTCGAGCAGGGGCAGATTGTCCGCGGTGAGCCGGGTCTTGTGCGCAACGATCCCGCGGTGCATCTTCGAATAAATCCCCTTGAGATAATCGACTTTCGACGGTGCGTCTCGAAGCTCCTCGATCGACGGCGCACCGGGCGCGCGAAATGCGTTGTGCTGGAGGAACTCGTCCGCGTCGAAGAGGCGGATCTCCCGCACCGGTGCCTTCGCCACGAAGTCAAGCAGGTACGAGCCGGTCCCCCCTAGGCCGATGATGCTCACGATCTCACGGGTCAGCAGATCACTCAGCGCGCCGATCCCCACCCTGCCGGACGCGGTCTCGATGTAGTTAAAGACGCCGTCGTTTTCGTCTTCTGGTTCGCGGAACACTCGCGGCGTGGCATTGGGCTTCAACACCGCGGCCGGGCCGGAGAGGATGCCGGCGTATGTGGTCATCTTCTCGTGGTAGTCGAGATAATTCCGACCGGGCTTGGTCGAAAAGTGGTACTTCGCGGTCAAGCCGTGGCCGAGGTTGTGATCTCCCGCACCATCGCCGATGCCCGTGATTCGCTTGCCGTCGGCGTTGCACGGGAACTCCCCGTCGAACCACACCTGGTGCGTGTCGGGAGGCCGGGTCTGGTCTCTGGCCAAGGTGAGGCTTGAGATGAGCGTACCCGTCAGCACCTCTCGCTTCGCGTTGACGTAGGGCACCTCGCGCATCACCAGGAGCGAGCCCCGGATCTGCACGAAGTAGCCCTCGTCACGAAGGCGCTTGAGATCGGCGTTACGACTGAGTAGTGCGTGTGACATTGAACACAGTTCCGTTCTTGACTTGGACTCTCCCGCCGGCCCCGAGCTCCCCCGACGGGGGCTTCGAAGCGGCGTGGCGGTATGAGATGGAAAAGACAACATCCGGGTTGTGCGCCCCGGGGAACGCCAACTGCACGATCTGCTCGAACGTCACGTCCGGCCCAGTGACAGTCTTCGGTCGCGCGTTTACGATGATTTCGAAGGTCGGCCGAGGGGCCGTGAAGAATCGTTCGACGCCCGGCTTCGTCAGGTCGATCAGTTCGCAAGGTTCTACGAGGCGGTCTTCGCCCCCGCGCACCTCCAGGTACACGACCTGGTCGTCAGAGGGGTTCGCCAAAGTGCGGAGGGCCCTGCCGCTGATCGTTGGCTTGCCCCACCGCAACTCGTGGTCGTTTAAGGTGAGGTGGAAGTCGCGGTCGGAGCGGAACGTCACGAATCGCTCGGCCCCCTTCGCACGGAGGTCGAACGTCTCATCCAGGCGGATGTCTTCGAAGTCTCCGCTGGGAAGGATTGCGAAGAGACTAAATTCGTCGATCGGCGCAAGACCGGCAGCCGTCAGAATCTGGCGCCCCAAGGGAACCGGGACGGAGATGGTGACCGGGCGAAAGTTGAGGCTTTCGTCGCTCACGGCAATCCGGTACGACGCGGCGACGCGGACGGCGCGGCCCTCTCGCACCGCGGCGCCAATGTCTTCGGTGTCTCCGGGAGTTGTCGTTATGTTGTCGTTCACGAGGATCGTCCTTTCAGTTAGTCCCAGGCATTTCGCGTGGGTCTGAAGGACTAATCGCTCGACCGGGAAGCGACCGGTAACATCACCCGAGATTTTTTTTCAGCGGTCCGTCGGGCAGCGCGCCGCAGATGAAAAACGCAGGGCAGCGGGGACAGGTTCTGCTCAGCTTGAGCGGGAAACGGCCGGCCTGCACCGCGTTCCCCATTTGGTCAATCGACGCGCGCCGGTTTGCAAGGACGCGAGCCGTCATCGCGACCGGTGTTATCACCGCGTCGCTCAGGTGAACCAGTTCGACCGCGCAGTCCGAGGAGTGGGTATGCGCCGCGATGACGAACGCCGCAGTCGCAAGGCTCTCGTCGTCCTTAGAGCCCTTGTGCCCGGTGTCGACCCGGCGCATCGTGATCTTCCCGCCGACACTTAGCACCTGGTCGGGCCGGATCACGATCTCGCCACCCGGGACCGGTAGGCGGAGGCACGGCACCTGGCGGACTTCTGCACCGATCACGGTTCCCGCGTAGAAGTTCAGCAGTTGCATGGCGATTCGCTTGTACTCGTCTCCGTAGCCGTGGTCCACCAGACCGTGCTCAGCCCACACGGCGTCTAACGAAGCCTCCAGCTCCACGAGCGAAGGTTCTTTACCTCCTATCCCGTCAACGACCTTCTGAACCGCGACGTGCAACTGCATGAACCCGGTCTCCGTCCGACGGCCGCCCACGTCAAGGATGTGCGTGTACAGAAAGCGGCGCGGGCACCGCTCGTACAGGGCCAGTTGGTGATCGGTGAAAGCGAACGGCCCATCCATCGTCAGCGGAACCGGCGAATCTTCTGGGCTCGGAGGTAGCACCTTCGTCGGCGTTACGTGGCGCATATCGATTCGGCTGCTCAAACGATCGATGAACGGCGACCGTGGGTGACTCGCGCTGTTCGACTTTTTCGTCTGAGAGTACATGACGAGTCGGTCGCGGGCTCTTGAGAGGGCGACGAAGAACAAGCACTCTTGTTCCTCGCTCAAGGCTTCTTTCACAGCATCGATTGCCTTGCCGGCAGCCCCGTCGATCAGTCCGTCGGGAGGAACAATCATGCCCGCAACTAAGGCGTTCGGCGAGCGTGGCAGACTCGCGTTGGTCAGGCCGGGGATGTGGACGGCCCGGAATTCGAGCCCCTTGCTCCCGTGCATCGTCATGAGCCGAACGGCATCAATTCCTTGCGCGGCCGCGGGGAGCTGACGCAGGTCGCGTTCGTCGGAAAAAAGAACCAGACGACGAATTCTGGTGAGCAGGCGGGACAGCGGGAGCCCCTGTCCGTCGGATTGGCTTCGAACGAAATTCATGAACTGCCAGATCGCAATGCCGCGCGACCGCGCCCGAAGATCCTCGGCCGGGGCGATCTCGGCAGCGGCCCGCGTGCGGTCGAGTAGCACCGCGCAAAGGATGTCCCACGGATTCGCGTCCGACGTGAATCCGGCAAGTAGCTCGGCGATGCCCCGAAGCCCATCGAGCCCCGCCGGAGAAAGTGCCGTGAGGGTGCCGAGGGCCTCCACCCACTTCATCGGCTCGCAGTCGTCCTTTTTGAGATGCGAGAGCACAAGAGCGACATCGGCAAGCGGGACGGCGTGGGACTTCTGCGCCGCGACGCGCAGTAGCCCCATCGCCCTGCGATCAACGAGGATCGACAGCAGCGAGAGGAGATCCTTGATCTCGTCTCGCTCAAACAAGCTCCCGAGATAGAGAACCGGAACGCCGAGGCTCTCCAGCCCTTCGGTCAACCGCCCGAGCCGCTCGTTGCCAGCGCTCAAGATCGCTTGGTCGCGGTACGAGTATCCCTCCTTCTGCAGTTCCTCGATCGCTTCCGCGACCGCCGCGATTTCTTGGTCGCCAGTCTCGACCGACCGGTACTCGGGCCGCCGCCCGGCCGCGCCGCGGGCCGCCCGCAAGCCGATCTCGGTGCCGCGGACGCTCGGGATCTCCGCAGCAAAAGCGAGGTACGTGTCGACCACCTCCTCGACGCTTCGGTAATTCGTCGTCAGCCGCCCGCGCTTCGCCCCCGAGAAATCCTCACGGTCGAAGCGAACCATGTTGAACGCGGACGCCCCCCGGAACCGGTAGATGGATTGCTTGACGTCACCGACCGCCCAAAGATTGCGACCGTCCCCGGCGATGGCCTTCAGCAATCGCACACTGCTTCGGTTGACGTCCTGATACTCGTCGACAAGGATGTGCTCGTAGCGCGCGGCCAGGTGCTCGCGGACGTCCTCTTGCTCTTCACACAGGCGGACCGGCAACGCCACGAGGTCGCCGAAGTCGATGTACCCTTTAGCCGCCTTCATTTTCTCGTAGGCCGCGAAAACGGTCGCCACTTCGAGGCTGCGCCCAGCGGCCTCGCGCGCTTCGGGAGTAGTGGCAGACGCGAGCATCGACTCCGCCAGGGTGCGGTATCCGACAGAGTCGATAACTTCGTCTCGGGCGCGCGAGATCGCGTCGAGGATGCTCTTGATCGAACCCGACGGATCCCGCAAGTCTTTGAAGTGTTCAAGGCCGAGTTTCGGGTACTCGTCCTCCAGGAACCCGATCGCGTCGGTCCGCTCAAGGAGCTTCGGGTTGCGTGGCAAGTCCAAGCGATCGTGGAAACGGCGGATGATATCGAGCCCGAAGCCGTGGAACGTGCCAATCCAGATGCTCGCCGCTGCCGCTCGGTGTTTGGCCCCGATTCTCTCCGAAAGCTCGCCGGCGGCCTTGTTGGAGAAGGTCAGAATGAGGATTTTCCCAGGCTCCACCCCCTTCGAGAGCAGGTAATCGACTCTGCCGACCAGCGTCTGCGTTTTCCCCGTCCCCGGCCCGGCCTCGAGCAGGTAAGCAAATCCCTCGTGCGTTGCCGCCGCTTCCTGGTCCGGCTTCAGCGGCTTGTTCTCAATTTCTTTGGGCGGGGGAATCTCGAACCGGGGAAGGAGGAGCGCGTCGAGGAGTTGCTGCGCGACAACCGCGTGTGGCGCTCCGAGCTTTGACGCGATGGTGTCTGCTGAAACTCCGTCCTCAAGGTGGAGCGTTCGTACCCACGGCCTTGGTACCAAGAACTCTCGTGCAAACAGGTCCATCTGGACCTCGCGCCGTTGCCGCTGACTGTAGTCGACGACACGATCAACGCCGACGGGGACGGCCTCGGATGCCCTGAGCGGATCGCCATCCGACATCGCGTCCGCCTCGTCTTGACCGTCAAATTCAACGTGTCCGATCTCGTGAGCTACCAGAAACGCGCTGGCAAACTCGTCTCCCGTGTCCTCGTGGAGGATCAGGAGTGCGTCGGGATCGTAAACCGCTCGACCGCCGAAGAGGCGCACATCCCCCACCGAAACCCTCTCGACCGCAATCTCCCGTCTGGTCGCTTCCGCGCAGGCAAAGGCGTACGGTTTCCACGGATCGTGGCCCGCCGCGACGGCGTTGACATGGAACCGCTCGGCGCACTGTCGGCTGATTTCAATAGAGTCCATCGGCGTCGCAGTCCCGGAGGAGGAGTTGCCGTTGCTCGTCGGTCATTTCCGTGGCCAGAACAAGCTCTCGAAACGTCTTCTGACCCTGGTGCGATGGCTTCACGTCCGATTTGAACGCGAGCGCCGCCAGTCCAGGTTGCGCCTGCACGAAATAGTCGCGAGCTGACTCGACGGACAAGCTGGTCGCATCGGCGAATCGCCTCGTGAAAGGCTCTGGAATGGACGTGGCCGTCACCAGGCCGTCCCGGAATGCCGTGAGAAACGAGCGCGGGACGTTCAGTGCTGCCGCCAGTTGCACGAAGGCTGCGCCCTTGCAACGCACGAACGGATTCACGACCTCGTTGCTGGGCACCGCTTGTCGCTTGCAGCCGAGGAATTCTTGCCACGCCGCTTCGAGGCCCGGGTCCGCCACCGTACCGCCGGCCGGTTTCCCCGGAGCATTCGCAAGACGGAGTTCTGACGACAGGTCGATTAGCTCCTCAGTGAGTTCCGGATACTGCCGAAGGTAGCGATCAAGCGTACTCCAGTCGTGAGTTGCCTCGACTGCGAACGCGTCAAGAATTGCCTCCGGATCGTGGGGGTTGCTCATACGTCGTCCTCCTCTTTCAGGGCGTCCCGCAGTGTTTTAAACGCCCGATCACGCCTATTGCGCACTGTTTGCTCGACGCAACCAACGAGCTTGGCAATTGTAGTAACCCCTTCCTCCTGGGAGTCGATCGGCACCTCTTGGAAGATCAGCTCGATGACCCGCCGCTGGTCGGGCGGCAGGGAATTAATCGCCGTGTGGAGTTTGGACCGGTAAAGGAAATCCACGCCTTCGTCATTCAGAGCGTTTCTCATCGCCGCCAGGGCCGATTCTATCTCCTCCGAGGCCTCCCCTGCATTGTCCGTGAAGTCCGTCGATTCGTAACGGGACTCGTCCCGCCAGACCCGCTTTCGCGCAGTCGACCGAAGACGGGCGAGCGCGAAGTTAAAACGGCACTCGAAGCAATCGAGCCTGTCGTCGTATTCTCCGCCACGGTCTCCACAGAGCATCTCTTGGAACTTCTGGATGACGACTTCCTGGATTTCCTGTTCCCCCGACTTCTCGACAAGTTTCGCCGTGCCGGCCAGACGCCGAGCGGTCACAGGCACAGCCCGAAGTACTCGCTGGCGTAAAATCACGAACAGATCGTGAAGAGCGTCGTCGACCAAGCCAGGTCGACGGAAAAAGTACAAAACACACTCAGACAGAACATAGTTCGGAGCGTCGACGTCCTCAATGCGGGAGCGTTCGATGAGTTCGTGTGTCGACAGCTCTAAAAGGGCTGTGAGCGCCGTTTCGACCTCGTTGGGGCGACAATACAGACCACCGTCAGGTAACCGCTTGCGGAGCGGTGCGACCGGCGGTTGTGTTCGTTCTCGGGCGACGTTCTGAGTCATGTTCTGCTCGCCGCCTCCCCACACACCTCGGGATCCAACAGTCGCAAGCGTGGAACGTCCTAACGTTGGCTGAACTGTTTGACGCGTCTTTTCGTCGCATTATGCAATTTGAGGTCGTGCGTGGTCGTCAGCCGGTGACCATTGCGGCCTATTCGCCGCATGCTCGATCACAAAGTGTTGCTATGATACTGAACTCGATGCGCCAGCGATTGTCCCATGATTTTACCGCAACTGCACTCTGTCTTGCAGGGAAAAAACGAGCTCTGGGAAATCTAGTGGCCGATCGGAATGTGGAACCGGCATACTAGTGGGTCACTTGCGTGAGTCGTAGCCTTTCGTGGCCAGGCTGGTTCAGACTGTTGCCCCTCGAAACACCAGGGTATTCGAGGGTCGGAAAGGCCATACTCGACCCAGGTGACCCACTAGTTGCTAGCCAGGGGGTTCACCTGACCGCATATGCCCAGCCCAGATTCTCCATTTCCATGAACGCAACACCCTCCCCGTTGTCTACCCGGCCACGCTTTGCATGAAACCGCAGCCGGTGAGCAGAGGGTGATTTTGACCGACAACACCCGCGCAACCCGATCTCGTCAGCAATTGCCGGTTATCAAGGTTCCCCGATGACTTTATTCCCGTACTTGCTTGTCCTACCGTGGGCGAATGTCCACGCCATTCCCTCATCGCCGGCCCGTTCTCTTATCCTTCCGATCCGTTGAAACCGCCTTGATCGGCTCGCTCGTGATGGCCCTGGTAGCAATCTTCGCCCCTGGCGGCTCAACTCGCTGTGCTCGGGCCTTCGTTATTATACTCGGCGGTCTGTTCCTCAGCTATCTGGATCAGGAAGAAGTCTGGATCGTCGTCCAACGGAAATGATCCAGCTTCTGGTCGACACACTCTCCCTCGCACCGGAGGACGAACTCTTCCCCCCCTTCACCTTGGCCTATAGCTGGGCCATCACCGCCCTTGCCGAGCAGACCGGCCCATGCTCCGCGAAATCGCCACCCTCAAACGCACCTCTGTCTATGCCCTGATCGATACGCTCACCGCCAGGACGATCGGGTTCGAAGGGACGGAGACCTGGCGGGCGGTCTACGAGCAGTTGCTCGCCAAATGGAGCGTTCAAGATTATCGGTCCGTGGCCGTGGTCACAGGTGTTCCAACCAGCATGCTGAGAAGCTGGGTCTTCCCCCGGCTTCTGATGCAAGGGCACCAACCAACCCAGATCGGGGCCAACCCAGTGATCAAAACAAAAAAGTGGAGATTGTGGCTCTGCGCTGTTAGTTGGAAACGAGAGGGGCCTTGGGTGACAACAGCTTCCGGAGTCCCCTCACAGGGCTCTGAAGTGGCAACAAGTGTCTTGCTGGTTGTGAGTTCCGGCTTGCCTGACACCCCCGGCCGTCATACCGTGCGGGCATGGCGAGCCCACCCACCCTGCGACGCGCGATACTTTTCAGTTTCAAGTTTGTCGGCACCTCACTGATCGGGTCGCTGACAATGACTCTTGTTTGCGTCTTCGCCGGCGCTCCCGCCCAGTTGGCCGTTCTGGGGGCATTAATCAGCATCCTCGGGGGGCTGTTCCTCAGCTACCTCGACCAGGACGAGGAACGAGACCGACGACGAAATGAGGTTCTTGAACGGCTAGCCGTGCCGCTCACCCTGGCTCCTGAGCACGACCTCTACACTCAATACCTCGCCTTCTGCAAAACGCTCACCGATCTGGCCAATCAGACTGACCCGCTTCTTCGCGAGATCGCAACGCTCAAACTCGCTTCTGTGAACTCGCAGATCGAGTCGTTAGCCCAGGGAACGGTCGTGTTCGCAGGAACCGAGACGTGGCGGGCAGTCTACGAAGTGCTCCTCGCCGGCACCGATCTCCGGGAATACCAGTCGGCGGCATGGGTCCGGAGCAAGGATTACTGGCAGGATGCTCCGGGACGGCAGAGCATGAAAGCCAACTTCGAGGCGGTCAATCGCGGAGTGCTGGTCGAGCGGATCGTCATCCTCCGGGACGACCTGTGGCCGCGGGGCCAGATCCTGCCAACGGACGACATCCTTCCTTGGCTCGAAGAGCAGAACAACCACGGATTGGATATCACTCTGGTGCGGGAGTCGGACCTGGCTTCCGAGCCGGACCTACTGGCCGACATCGGGGTGTATGGCGAACGAGCGTGCGGCACTCAAGAACTCGACGAGCGCTCTCGGACCGTCCGATTTATCCTGTATTTCGACCGGCAGGCCGTCCGCTTGGCCAAGGATCGGTGGCGGAGGCTCGCGATTTACGCCACCCCGCTCAGCACACTACTGGATCAGATCGACGATGATCGGTAGGATCGAGATCGGTGATCTTTGGGGGGGCAGCCCGTGGGCGAGTTACTCTACCTGGACACGGCACGGCTGGGCCGGATGACGGCGGGAGCCCGGCAGGCCCATCACGCTTTCACGGAACTGGCCGGTGAGGAAGGCGGCTCAGCGTACTTCGAACGCTTCCTCCGCGGAGGACTCGATTGCCTCCCGAGCAGTTTTCAGGGCCGATATCCGGGGCTGGCAGGGTGGCGGGGAGTAGGTTCGCTGAAGGAATCGCTCCGGCGACTAACTGGCAGACGCACGGATCTCCCGGTCCTACTCGCCAACCGGTCGGCCCAACTTATGAAACTGGCTGCACGCCTCCTGTTCCACAGCTGCCGGAACGCTCTCACGACCGACCTCGACTGGCCGGGTTACCAAGACATCCTTCTTGCTGAGTGCCGCCGTGTGAATCGAGCGGTGACGGTTGTACCGGCTCGTTCGGGGATCGCAGTGGAGGGTATCGGCGAGGACGAATTGGTGGAAAGGATTCGTTCTGAGTTCACCCGTAACGGCTGCGACGGGCTGTTCCTCACGGCGGTCAGCAGTGACGGCATCCGCTTGCCAGTCGAGCGGATTGTACGCTCGTTGGAGGCCCGCTGCCGAGTCAAGTTCGTGGGAGTGGATGGTGCCCAGGACTTCTGCCACGCCGGAGCGGATCTGCGGTGCTGTGACCTCTACTTGGCTGGATCGCATAAGTGGCTCGGGGCATACCATCCGCTCGGAATCGGCTTCTATGGCCGGCGAAGATCGATCGGCAGAATCGAGACGACACTCGTCACTATGACGGCGTGCGGCGATCTCGACGACCCTTTACTCCGGTTCTCGGGCCGTCTGGAGGCAGGCTCTCTAGCCGGGCTGGCCGAGACCGTCTCAGTCGCTCCCCTGTTCTCGTGCCAAGGTGCGGTTGACGATTGCCTCGATTCGCTCGACGCTGCAGGCTCAGTGTTCACGGACCGCCTGAAGACGCTAGAGACAACTGCCGAGTTGTCACAGGCGGAGGGCTGGCGACCCATTCTCCCGGACCAGGCGTTCCGTTCGGGTATACTGCTTTTACGGCCCGAAGAGGATCATAGCGATCGGTTACTGCCAGATGCCTTGAGGAACGCATTTCGAGACCGAGGCATCTCTCTTTCGACTTACGAGGGGGGCTCGATCCGCCTTTCGATCCCGGCCACTCCGTGGTCTGGGGATGAACGAGACCACCTCCAAGATGCCTTGCGAAGCGTCGCCACAGGCCAATGCTGATGCTTATGTTTTGGTCGGGGAACGGCTCAGTGGCGACGGGGTACTGCGACTCCGCCACGTCCGCCGGGCCAACACCTCCCGCCTGGTCGGTATCCTACCCAGCCGAGGCAATCGGTGTGAACATGTGAATGGCTCCATCCGCGGTCCAGCCGAACCCTGGAAGTGGCTCATCGAGGAGAGATCGGATGAAGCGAGACGACAAGAAACGAACCCCTCAACCCTGACCCCTCTCCTTCAGAGTGCGTAGGGGGGAAAGTGCGATTTGAACCTCTCGGTCGTCTCCGGACTCTTTGAGTCCCATGATACGCTCAAGGTGTCCCCCCGTGCCCCCCTCAACGTATCTCGTCTTCGGCGACTTACACGGCCGCGTCCTGCCAGCGTTCAGGCTCGCGCAGGCGTGGTCGCGTGAGCACAATGTCGCCCTCGCCGGCCTGTTGCAGGTCGGCGATCTCGGCGAGTTTCCCGCGAGGCACCACTTTGATGAGGACAGGAGCCGCCACGCACAGAAGGAATCACTTGAAGGCGGCATGCGGTTCGTGGCGCAGCCCAGTGAGGAAGCAGACGCGGTCTTCGCCGACGAATCCTGCCCCGAGGCACTGTGGTTCACTGCCGACAATCACGAAGATTACGACCTGTTGAAGGAGTTTGAGCGGGGGGGCGGCCGGGCGGCGAACAGCTTCGGAGTTGACGCTTACGACAAGCTGCGCTGCGTTCGAGACGGCCATGTCGCCGAACTGCCGGGTGGGCTCCGCGTCGGGGCGATCTGGGGTGTCGACCCGAGCACCCGCAGAAGGATCCCGCCACGCGCCCGGATCAGCCATCGCAGCACGACTGTGCTGAGCAGCGCCAGCTTCGACGTGCTGCTCACGCACGATTCGCCGCGCGATGCCATCCTCGCTGACAGCGGCAGCGAGGAGATCGGGTCGGTCATCCGCAGCGCCCGGCCCGCGTTCGCCTTCTTCGGCCACTACCACAGTACCGGCCGCGAGGCTGACGGGGAGTTCGGTCCCACGCGAGCTTACCACCTCAGCCACCTGGAGCTTGACTCACGCGCTGAGGAGGGGTCGGTCGGCGTGATGAGTTGGGAGGGCGGGGCCGGCAGCTTTGCCTACCTCGACCCCGCCTGGCTGCGCACCGTCACGCGCCACAACTGGAAACATCGGTAAGCGACGAAACCACCGCGCCCCTCACGTACCACTGATCGTTCGCGAGCTGGACGAATGTCAGCGGATCGCGCATGACAAGGAACTTCACCAGGTAACCTCGGCTCCCCTTCCTGCATCGCTTCATCAAGTGGTGTGGACACCCCCCAAGACTCACTCGACATCAACTCGACAACTCGACATGACTCGACATCGAGGCGGCCGATTTCCCTTGCCTCCCGGTTCTGGCACTGTTACCAGGGAAGATCCCCTCCGGGCCACCCGGGAGGCGGGAGTTCCTCCGCCACCGATAGTGGTACGCCTCGCCCAACGCGATCAATGCACTGCCGAGGCCGATGTCACCAAGGCTGGACAGGCGGGAGATGATGGTACATAATACCTCCAGAATAATAAAAGTGGTGGTAAATCGTACCATGCCGAACAGTGCCTCCAGTACCGAAGACGCCTACACCAGGGCTGAGCGCCTGTTCCGCGAGCGGGGCGGGATGCTCAGGATGGCCGAGGCCGTCGAGGCCGGTATCCACCGCCACACCCTGTACACCCTCCGAGATCAGGGAGTCCTCGAACAACTCAGCCGCGGGCTCTACCGCCTGGCCGACGCCCCGACACTCGGTCACCCGGACCTCGTCGCCGTCGCCCGCCGGGCCCCGAAGGGCGTCATCTGCCTCGTCTCAGCGCTCGCCTTCCATGACCTCACAACCCAGGTTCCGCACGAGGTCTACCTGGCGGTGCCCCGGGGCTCCGAGCCGCCCCGGATCGACTACCCGCCTGTCCGCGTGTTCCGAGTCGGCGAGCGAGCGTTCACGGAAGGGATCGAGACGCATGATCTTGACGGCGTCCCCGTGCGGATCTACTCCCGGGAAAAGACGCTCGCCGATGGATTCAAGTATCGCTCGGCGATCGGGCTCGACACTGCAGTCGAAGCCGTCCGTCGGTATCGAGACCAAGGCCGCATCGATGTCGAGGCCCTCCTCCGGGCCGCCCGGGCGTGCCACGTGGAGAACGTCATGCGGCCTTACCTGGAAGCCGTCCTGTGACCAAGCCGGTAAAAGACATCGCGGCCTCCGTCCGCCACCGTCTCCAGAATGCGGCCAAGGCGTCAGGTCGCCCGTTTCAGGAGGTGCTGGAATACTTCGCTATGGAGCGGTTCCTCTACCGCCTCGCCCAGTCCCCGCACGCCGGCCGGTTCGTGCTCAAGGGAGCGCTCCTGTTCCGGGCGTGGGGCGGCCCGGCCTCTCGGCCCACCCGAGACATCGACCTGCTCGCACGGATGGAGAACACGGTCGAAGCGGTTGTCCGCGTGTTCCGTGAGGTATGTGGGATCGGGGTGGAATCGGACGGCATGGTGTTCGACTCGGAGTCAGTGGTCGGGACTGTCATCAAGGAAGACGCCGAATACTCGGGAGTCCGAGTGACCTTCCTGGGGAGGCTCCAGAACGCACGGGTGGCGATGCAGGCCGACATCGGGTTCGCGGACGTGGTGACGCCGGGGCCGGTGCCGATGGTCTACCCAGTCATCCTCGAACTCCCTGCCCCACACCTCGACGGCTACACCCGGGAGACGGTGGTCGCCGAGAAGTTCGAGGCGATGATGAAACTCGGAGCGCTGAACAGCCGGATGAAGGACTTCTATGACCTATGGGTTCTGGCCCGACGATTCGACTTCGATGGGGCGACGCTCGCTTTGGCCGTGGCCCGGACGTTCGCGAACCGGAAGACGGCCGTTCTCCCAGGCACGTTGGCCCTGACTCCGGGGTTCGCTCTGGTCGCTGGGAAGGAGGCCCAGTGGAAAGGGTTCCTCCGGAAGACGAAGATCACCGACGCGCCGGGGGAACTCGCGGCGGTGACCGCGAAACTCGGGGAGTTCCTTCGACCGGTTGCCACGGCGGTCGCTGCCGGGGCTGACTTTCGCCACGCCTGGCGAGCACCCGGTCCGTGGGGATGAGCGGGACGGGACATCGATCAACTGCGATCTATGCCAGAGAAAAAGTCGGCCGATCCCGGAAAGAACGCCCTATGGAAGGCGGTCGTGCGGAAAGCGAAGCTCACGAACGTGCCGGTGTCATGCGGCGACCACGACGTCAGCGAACATCCCGGCATCCCTCCGAAGCCTCTCCTCGGCAATCGCAACGTACTCGGGGTTGAGTTCGATTCCGACGCAGTGCCGACCAAGACGGTCAGCGACCAGACCGGTCGTGCCCGCCCCGAAGAATGGGTCAAGCACCGTGCCCCCGGCCGGACACCCAGCGAGAATGCATGGCTCGATCAGCTTGGGCGGGAAGGTTGCGAAGTGAGCTTGGCTGAATGGCTGGGTGGGCATCGTCCACACCGTCCGCTTGTTCCGACCCAAAAGAGTGTGGGTCCGATTGGTCGTGGGAAGTGAGACGATCGATCTCTGCACCCTCGGTTCGCGAATGGCGTTGCTATCGTAGAAATACCGCTCGAATTTACTGAGCAGGAACAGGTATTCGTGGGCCTTTGTCGGGCGATCGCAGACCGATTCTGGCATCGGATTGGTCTTGTGCCAGATGATGTCGCTGCGGAGGAACCACCCATCCTCTTGGAGGGCGAACGCGACCCGCCACGGAACCCCGATCAAGTCCTTGGTCTTCACCCCCGTCTGCTTCTTCGCATGAGCCGGCATGTGGTCGTTTCGAGACTGCTTCGGCCACCGCTTCTCGTCACGCGTGCCGCAGCCACCGTTGGCGTAACTATCCCCGAGGTTGAGCCAGAGCGTGCCGTCATCCCTGAGCACTCGCTTCACCTCGCGGAACACGGCGACCAGGTTCCTCACGAACTCGTCCGGCGTCGGCTCCAGACCGAGTTGTGCGGCATGCCCGTAATCACGGAGGCCCCAGTACGGCGGAGAGGTGACGCAGGTATGGACTGACTCGTCAGCGAGGGCCGCGAGGTGTGACTGGCAGCATCCTGTAAGAATTTGAATTGCCATCAGAAGCTTTTGCGCTACTGTCGCAGGAGATGATCGCTCGCCTGACACGTTTCGGGTCTGGGGAACACCAGCAGTGTTGATCGCACGGAGGCGGCCCACCCGGTTACCCCACATCGGCTCTGATATTTCAAGCATTATGCCAGATGTTTGGTGTGAGTGCCAGGTGGTGTGTGTTTCGGTGTTTCGTTGCTCGCTGGCACTCTGGCGATGGTCATCGACCATGCATACTGCGCCGGCCTGATTGTTGTCATTCCTTGCAACACGCTCAGACTTGATTCAGCAACTCAACTCTCCCTCTGCAAGCAACGCCTCGTGATGAGCCGGAACACCTGCCCTGAATCCTCTAGCGTTCCGGAGGAAGTTTGCAGCGGTCGGAGCCTGGCGGACATCACATTTTTCTTGATAATGGCTATTTTCTTGCGTCGGCCGAGTTCCGGGAATTCCTCCGCAACTTAGGCCGAGACGACTCAGAACCGGATCGCCCTCAGCGGCACGAGTTCCATCGAGACAATGCAATCATGACCCGCGATGCCTTCCTCGCCGACAGCGGCAGCGAGGAAATCAGGTCGGTCATCCGCAGCGCCCGGCCGGCGTTCGCCTTCTTTGGCCACTACCACAGCACCGGCCGCCAGGCTGACGGGGACTTCGGTCCTACGCGCGTCTACCACCTCAGCCATCTGGAACTTGACTTGCGCTGAAGAGGGGTCGGTCGGTGTGCTGACCTGAGAGGGTGGAGCCGGCAACTTCGTCTACCTTGACCCCGCCTGGCTGCGCACCGTCACGCGCCACAACTGGAAACATCGGTAAGGCTGCGGAACCGCCATGCCCACCACTCTCACGCAGGACCGATGGTGGACGAAGTGATGGGTTGTGCGCTGAACGCACCAGCGACAAGCTTGTCGAGGTCCACGAGACGCCCATCACCGAGGCCATTCCTCGATTCGGTGTGGACCCTTTTCGTGGCCGACTTCCTCTCCCTCCGATCACGATTCATGCCCACCTGAGAACCTCTACGGATCGTCACTGGAGATAGATGTTCGTCTCTCACCGATCATGGTATAGCTCCCGGATACAGGCTTTCATTCGGTAGATGTGCTCATCTCCCGGTCCCACCCACCGCGTGCTCGCGGCGACTCGGACCCGGTGGTGCATCCCAGGTTCATTGGAGGTTCTCATGGATGCGGGCGACGACCCGCCACTTCCGACGGTTGCGCTGGCCGACATCGTGCGGCTTCGCGTGCCGTATCAGCCTGTCCGCGGACAGGATCGCCAATGTGGGCCGTTCGGGTTCGGGATCGTGGCCGAACTCCTGAACGTCCTTCCAGACGGCCAGGTGAGGAACGTCAGCCTCTACCTGTACGACCCCGCCCGGCGGGAAGTATTTATGGGACCGAACGGCATCCCAGAATTTGTGGACTGCCACGGTTCCGAGTTCGAGTTGTACAAGCGGGCCGAGGACATGGGATACACCCCACTCGTCCCCCCACCCTTCTTCACCGATCCAGCAAATGACGAAAGGCAGGTGTCCGATGACTCGTGACAGGAACAGCGACCGGCCGATCACGGCCGACCACCCGACATAAGGAACGGTTTTTCGAGGGGCGTGCGCGGTGCCACCCCGAGACCCGATTGCACCACCCGGGTCTCACCACTCAGGAGAACGCTAGTTTCGTGTGACACTCGGGAAGAGGAGGAATTTGTCCAGAGCCCCGCCCACGAGCACCCAGACTGAGATGCCGTGTCTGGCATTGGCCATCAACTCCATCCCCTACCCGGATCCCATACCGCATCGAATGTGTTGGTTCCACGCGCTGCATCAAGTGGTGGCAACACAAACCCTTCAAGCTCTATCACCACCTCGCTCAGTTCACCCACCCTCTGTCCCAACCCGCTTCGCCGCACGAAGGCTTTCCATTGCTTCTGCTTGGCGTCATCTGTTGCGAACGCTTTGGTGAGTGCGATGGGAGCCGTGGCGGGTATCACGGTTTCCCGCCTCCGGAACGTGGCGGTGATCGCATCACGCACCCGCGCGCCCTCGAACGGAAGCATTCCCGATAACACGAGCAGATCGTAGAAATCCTTCATCCGTGAGTTGGCCAGCCCGAGCTTCACCATCGCCTCGATTTTCTCCGCCACCACAGTTTCCTTCGGGTATGCTCGGAGCCTCGGCGGCTCCATGCCAAGGAGCGTCGGATACTCGACGGCTTCGGCTCCCGGTGTGATCGCATCTCCAAAGCCCACATCCACCTGGAGTGACACTCGCGCCGGCCCCAGCGTTGCTTGGAACGTAACCCGCCTCCCGCCGTATTCGTCTTCCTCGCGGATCTGTTCGACCGACACCGAGTTGGGGTCGAAGACGAGCCCGTCGTCACCAGAGTCGCCATCGCAAAGGGCACGAAAGACCTCTGTCAGCCGTGCGTCACTATTCTCGCCAAATCCGAGGAAGTCCACATCCCGGGTCGGTCGGTGCATCTCCCCCGTCCAGAGAGCAAAGAGCATCGCTCCTTTCAACACGAAGTTGTCCACATGGTCGGAACCCGCGAGCCGGCAGAGCAGTCGCTCGACGGCGTATCGGGTGAGGAGAAGTTGGAAGTCCTCACCTGTCCTCTTGCTGATGTTCAGCAGTCGCTACTTGGACGAGGCAGCAGGATTTTTCTTCTTCGTCATACGAGTGACTCGATGTACGGCCGCATGACGTTTGCCATCCGGCACACCCGAGCGGCTGCCCACATCTCGCCCATTGTTGCCTTTCGCTTTCGCCAGCAGTCACGGAGCGCCTCGATCGCCACGTCGAGGCCGACCGTGTTCCGGAACTTGAAACAGTCTGCCACTGTCTTCGCCGGTGTGTAGACTCGCACGGTGACTTTCTCGATCAGGTGGGGTTCGAGAAAGTCCGTGAGTGACGGGCCAGAAAACCGCATGATTCGCAGTTTGGGTGATTCGAGTTTCGGAACCCAGGCTTTGTTTGGGAGGGCGAGCCACACCTCGTGCGGGGACTGCGTGGTGAGACCGTGGAACTGGAGGGCCGAGAGCAGGCACGCCACACCGGCAGGGACAGACCGGGTGGCCTCAGCGAGCGAATGGTGCTCGGTGACTTCCCGGTCGGGCCAGGCGTAGACCCCACGGGCCACACGCTCGATCACCCCTCGGCGGCGGAGCCGGTCCAGATAATCCGTTGGAATGTCGTGGCCTGCGAGGTCGCGAGGTCGGAGAATCCCCTTCTTCTTGACGAGTCGGATGGCTTCTTTCAGCTTGGTCGTGGGAACCGGCACGGCAATAAAACCTCGGTATTTAAGGATAGCTACCGAGGAATTGTTGCACGACTCCGCTCTTCTAGCAAGTGGAACCGTGGACCCCTGGATGCTTGGTGGTGCAAAATCCTACGAGAAACTTGAAGGCTTCGGCTTCATATGCTCGGCCCGGAATGGGAATAGATCGCACCCGCGACGGCGAAGCCTGGCATCCGTGCCGAAGAGCGTCGCCATCCTGGCGACGGGATTTTCCGAGGCATGACTCCGGTGTTCGATGGCCGGGGATGGGCGTGGTGACGGGTGTTTCTCAGGGCACACGCCGTCAAGGCCCGAACCGTCTCGCCAAAATGCACGAAGAACCGTGAGGGCTAAACGTGGCTCCGGTAGCGCAGGCCTACCGGAGCCCGACACTGCATCCATCGACGCACCGTCGGCCCGGCTATCCCTTGGTTGGTTGCGTCCCCGCAGAGCCCACCTCCGTTTCACCGGGCCAAGCAACGATAGCTCGATCGTCCAAATCGGACAATTGACACCGAATGGGGGGAGGGGCGTTGCTCTGTAGACCAGGTTTGCTCGGTCCACGGCGGCGGTTCAAATCACCCCATTCGTCGCAGGCATCCAATGAACTGGCGCTTCGCGATGACCTTCAGCCGAAACCACGTCGGTGTGTCGGACCGAAGCGGGAAAGCTAATCTTGGCACCCTGTCTCGGAACCCGGCATTGTTTCGTCGCGGTCAGAAGTTGTGGATAGCGGATCATTGCGGACCTGAGTAATTGTCACTCTGCGTCGCGTCGCGCATCAGGTAGCACCGACACCTCACCCGTTGGAAGATCTGGCCCGGATCTTCGTGGACGGCCGCTGGCGCATGCCTTCCGCCTGAAGCAACTGCGCTTGCTGGACGCCCGAGAGAAGGTCAGCAGTGACCGACACCACCACTACCTCAAAGTGGAACTCGCGAACGACCGCGGAGCACCACGATTTTCCACAGAGGAAAGACCGCGCCGGCTCGTCAACGACACAGATGATTTTGCGCCATGCCCCGCCGAGGGCGTGCTCGATCGCAAGGAGCTTCAGCATGTCCTTGGCAAGCTTCTTTTTCTGCCCGTCCTTCATGCTCCCGACGTGAGCGAAGAACTCACACAAAACCTTTGCCTGCTGGTCCATACCGTCAATGCGGAATTGAGTGCCGTCCTCCAGCCGAATCTCCTCGGGCTCTAATCGCACCTGTAACTCGGTGCCGACCAGAGAGAGGCAAAATAGTTCGGCCGCTGACTGGACAGAGGAATCGGAAAGGTGCTTTGGCATTGTGTTCTTCACGGTTGTTACTCGACCCAGACGGGGAGGGCGTCCGCGTTCGCAAGCACGATGCGCGCCACCTCGCCGCCGCAGACGTCAAAGTAATTCGCCCCTTCCCGGCCGCAGAACTGGTTGTGGCTCGCAAGGAAGTTGCCGGCGGAGATGCTGATGTGCAGCAGGGGGAAGACATTTACGGCCAGGACGTCAAAGAGCGGCAATCGCTCCCTAAAGGCCTGCCCAAGCGTCCTGGCCCCCCAGTAATCGTAGCGCCGCATGGGTTCCTGCCCGAGGGCTCGGCGGGCAAACTCGTAAGCGAACGCCCCGAAGGAGAACAGGAACACCGGCTTGTGCTGCCCCAAGAGGTGAGACAAAGCGGTCACCTCGGCGTTGACCTCGATCGGCCAATCGACGTCCCGGTCTCGGGGCTTATCCTTTGCCTTTTCGATGGCGTTGCGGATGTGGAGGGCTGACGTGTCGATCCGGCCACGCCGGGCGCGGAACACCTTATCCTGCACCACGTCGGCCACGGAAGTCCAGATGTTGTGCCGCGCAGAGTGGCGGGGGTCGAGAGGCGTCTCCAGGCGGTCTTCCCACTCCTCGGGGTTCGAGTCACCGAGGAGCCAGATGGGGAAGTTCCTCGTGCCGACTTCACGTTGCATCGTGTTCACCTCCACCCCATTCTAGCTGGCGGGACACAGGCGGACATCGCGGTGTCCCCCCGGTTGTCTCCGAGAAGGGGTTGCGCGCTTCGGTCACATCGACCGACGCGTCGAGCGGCACTCGGAACTGAACTCACAGAGGTCGTGTAGCCAGGTCACAGTGGGACAGATGCAGACCGGTTGATTTCGGTCGGCTTCCCTTCACTCTTTCCCCCGTTTCGCTTCCCCGAAAACCGTCCCTATTCGTCTGCGCAGGCGTAGACACGAGAGCGGAACGCGGTCGAGGCCGGCCTCCCGCCTCGCCCGATTGATCGTCCCGAGCAAGCCGAGCATCTGGCGGCGAATCGGAGCATAAGGCTCATACGGGAGTGACCCGAGTTCATCGGCCAGCACCGCGACCGGCCGCCGGGTGGCAATCCCCCGGAAGTAGGCTTTGAGGTCACGATACTCGTTCTGCTCGATCCGGACCGACACACGCCCTGCCCGGACGCTGATCGAATACCCCTCAACCTTGAGTGGCTCACGCCGCACGTCTCGGATCTGACCCGCCTCAGCGGTGAAGAACGGGTGTGTCCCGTGGGTGGCCAGGAGCACGAACACGCCCCGAAACCGGAGATAGTGGAGGTTCGCCTTCCCCGCCTGCTTCCGCCTCGCCCGAACGTATTTCGAGCAGTCGATGCCGTAACGCCCGATGAGCTTCGCATCCACGGCCCGGGGATCCTTGGCCTGCGGAACCTGGCCGAGGACATAGAAGACGTACCCGTTCGCCACGTAGCTCACGGCCAGTTGCTGAATGAACCCTGGGAGGGAAAGTGCTTCGCAGCGGTACATACCCGGTTCGGGTGACAGATCGACCCGTGTCCTACACCGTCGATCACCCGGCCGGAAATTCGGGCAAGCCCGCGAAATGCTCCCCAAGTGGGGGCGGTGTTTGTCGGCACACCGCCCGGAAGCCGTCCCTTGCGCGGAACCCTGTTCGGCGCTCGCCGCTGCTCGGACCCCTGCCCCTGCTGTATTCAGGAGTTGCAGTTGCCCTTTACTGGCGGTTGCGCCAACCGGAACCTCTGGCGGACCTCGGATACACCCCGAGCGTCCGCCGTCCGTTCGCCGCCAAACGACTCCCCACCTCCCGATGGAGACTTGTTTGGCCGCAGATACGCCCTGCCAAGGGAAGGGCATCCATGCCCCACGATCATCGAGACAAGAATCACCCGTCAGGGCTTTCGTCGTGGCTCGCACCCGGCACCACCCGGACACGCCAACGGAGCGAGCACTGCCTTGCCCCCTCCCCGCCCGGCTCCCGCCGGCTCCTACTTGCCCCCCGCTCCCAGTCCTCGGCATTTGAATCACCCGGAGACCACTCCGGGCACCGGGGGGACCACCCCCGGCCGCCGAGCACCTTCCCAGGTTAGTGTCGAACGTCCTTCCGCCAGTCACGTTGCTAGGGTTTGGACCCAGAGCCAGATGGTGTGCCGCGCGTTCCCGCGCAGACACTGTTTGCAGCCGCCCGGTATTCCGGGCGACCGATTTCTGGGGGCCGAATACAGAAGCGCCCCCGTACCCCTCCACCTGGCCTTTTCGCGGTTCGGCCTCGCGTCTCTGGACGGAACTGACCGGCAAGCCCTTGCAGGCCTCTCGTGGTTGAGCTGTTCATGGCCCCCGGATTTGCCGGAGGACCCCGGGCCAGGTCATGGCCCGGTCCCAACTGTTGCCAGCCGGGAACTCCCCACGCCGGCACGGTTGAACGGACCTGACGGGACTTCCACCCGAATTGCCGCACCTGGCGGCTGTGGTCCGAACCCCCGCGGTGGGATTGTGTCGGCAAATACCGACGGCACCCACTTCACTCGACACGGCCCTCCGCAGGATAACGCTGCGGCGGGTCTGTCCCTGTCGCCCTGTTTCGCACTTCGCCATCGGATAGAACGCCGGGATTCCTCCCCTGGGTTTCGCCTCTGCCCTACGACGGCAGCGGCCCCGGGGGCACTACACCGACGAGCCTCCGTCGCACCGGACGAACACGTCACCGCGTATCCGGCGCTACGGGCCTCGGCACCTCTTGCGGCTGGTGAAGCCGTCCCCTTCGTTCCGCTGGTGAGGCGAAACTTCCGGGTGGTGCCGCCCGTCTCGATGACCGTCCGTAACGCTCCACGTTATTCAGACAGCCGCAGCGTTTCCGCTGCTGACAGGCGGAGCATCGCACGATGACGGGGGAGTACACACCGGGGAAAGTGAGGGTCACCGCCGAGCAGCCGACCAGAGGAACCAGAACAGCCACAGGGTCACGAGCCAGCCGAGTAATCGGGGGAAGGCCACGAGCATCGCACCAATGAACAGAAAGATCGGGTTCATATCGGCGTCAGCGACATCGCTCCCCATCGTGCAAGCGTATTGAACCGACGTAGCACGATCGGTCGGCCAGTTCCACAGGATCTGCCTCCGGTCCGACCCGGATTTTCCGTGTCGAACCGGCGGCCCAACTGCCGCCGTTCTCTGAGTCGGGCTCAACAGTTAGCCAGGAATTGCCCGTGGCAATCCGGCCTAGAGTCTGTTATGAACCTAAGGCAGTTGCCTCACAGACTCGCCCCGGCCAGCGCCTCCTCGATCTGGTCGAGGTGGCCCTCCCGGTGCGAACCCCGGTCCAGGTTCGGGCGGTCGGGACGTGCCAGGGCCGTGTCCACGACCTCGTCGGGTACGGTCAGCAGGAACGCATCGACTTCCTCGGCCGACTTCAAAGCGATCTCGGCAGCCCTGTCCGGCGGGATCGTCTCCAAAAACGGTAGCAGCACCTCGTTGAACACCTCGCCATCGTAACCCCCGTTACACCAGTTGCCCGCTGCCCACCGCCGCATCAGGCACAGCCGCTGGCGGTCCCAGAAGGCGATGTGGGCGAGGGCGACGGCAACCGTCCACCCGTTGGGCAGCCGCACGGCGAGCATGGATGCGTCGAGGCGGCCGACCAGTTTTCGCAGCCGCTCTGTCTGGGCGCGGTTGCTCTCGGCGAAGGCAGGTGACACTGGCATACAACACCTCCTGAGTAAGGAGATAGCACAGACCGTTCATCCCTCTGCCACCGGCTGCGTGAAGCAGTAGCAGTACCCGTTCTCGGCCTCGCGGAGGAAGAACACGCGGTACTTCTTCCCGTCCCACTCATCCACCCGGATGCCGCCGAGGTCGAGGCCGCGACCGTCCAGCTCCGCCCGCATGGCGTCGAGGTCGGCCACCGCTATCGCGAATGACCCGGCCTCCCCCGGCTTGTGGTCCGGCTTCCTGACCAGCCCGATCCTCGCGTCGTCCCGCTGGAGGGTCGCCGCTGCATCGTCCCGATCCACGACGGTGAAGCCGAGCACGGTGCGGTAGAACTCCACCGCTGGAGCGATGGCCTTCACGGGGAGGGCGGACAGGTCCTCGCCGGAGATCGGGTACACGCCGTTGAGCTGCTTCATGACCATCTCCTTTGAAGGCCGATTTCCAGCGCGGGCCCGCCGTTCAGGAGATCGGCTCCAGGACCATCCGGCCATACGCGATGAACGCCATGAGGAGGCCCAGCACGCCGCTCAAGATAATGGGCGTGATCTCGCGGTACTTGGCATGCACCCAGACGAACACGAGGCTCTCGATCGCCAAGACCGTGGCGGCTACCACCGTGAGCACCGGCTGCCAATGGAAGGCAGCGGGGACGATCAGCCCGACCGTACAGATGAGTTCGAAGACGCCGAGGGCCAGCCAGGCTTTCCGCGGCAACGCACCAAAGGACGGGACCCCTTCGCTTACCTTGTCGAACATGAAGACCTTCATGCAGCCCGACGCTCCATACAGGAGCGCGGCCAGCACCTGCAGAGCCCACAACAGGATGTTCATTGTGTCCCTCCTCCCGGTTGCCTCGGTCGATCACGCTCAGACCGCGCCGGAGCGCCGGTAGGTGTTCACGAGGACTCCGGATCGCAGGGCGCGGGTCTCGGCCAGAGTGAGTCTGGCGAGCGCGAACCCGTCAGAGAACAGCTTCTTGCCGGTCCCAAGCACGAGCGGGTAGACAGCGAGCCGGTACTCGTCGATCAGGTCGTGCTCGGCCAGCGTCCGGATCAGCTCGGTGCTCCCCCACACACGAATCTCGCCGCCCGGCTCCGCACGGAGCTTCGCCACCGCAGCCGGCACGTCGGGGCCGAGAAGGCGCGAGTTCTTCCAGCCCACCTCTGTCAGCGTGCGGGACGCGACGTACTTGGGGATGCGGTTGTACCTCCTGGTCAGCTCCCCTTGCAGGCCCTCGGCGTTCTCGTCCCACACGCCCCAGGCTCCGGCCCAGATCTCGTACGTCTTGCGGCCCAGCAGCAGCGCCTCGGTCCTGCTCTCCCACTCCAAGACGAGCTTCCCGCCCTCATCGGCCTTGTCCATCTGCTCGTCATACCCCATCATCCAGCCGCCGTGCTCGAAGCCGCCGTCGCGGTCCTCGTCCGGGCCGCCGCCCGCCTGGACGACGCCGTCGAGGGTGATGAACGCATGCACCACAATCCTGCTCATATTCGGTTATCCTTAGTCTGGTTCGAGCTCTTGCCTTCTCCACGAACACCTAAATGATGAATGGAACAAAGCCAAAATACTGAGCCCGCCCGAGCGTGACGCCGATTGGGTACACGCCTTTGAACTGCTTCAGGTCACTCCCATGCGGAGGTAGGTTACCGTCGACTGGGGTGCCGGGGAAGGTCAGCAGGAAGGCGTGGAGGGCAACGTGAGTTGCGCGACTGACAGGCCGGAGGAGCGGGGAAAATCGCCTCGGCTCTGTTCGACAGACATTCGTGAAACGAGATAACAGACGTGTCTCTCGCGTTACGCTTGAAGTGTCTAAAGCGTGTCTCCCGCGTTACGCTTTCGCATGAGAGGCGTGTCTCTGGCGTTACGCGGGAGGGGCCAGTTGCCACGGGCAATTCCTGGTAAGCCCTCCGTACTCCTGAAGTTTTTCCGGGGATCGCGAGGACAGTTCGGTTGCGCCAAAGAAGATCAACAAAGATCTCTGAATACAAAGGCGATGATCTGCCATCTGACAGAGTCAGAGAAAGCGATCACCGGATGCTGCGAACGAGCCCCTCCGCCGGGGTATTGGGTTGAGTGTCAGGCGGGAAGACCGCCTCCGTCACCCGGCGGAGAACTTCCCCACTGTGGTCGACGAGGTCGTCCGACCGACTCGGTTCGGAACCGACGACCGAGAGTGGCCGGGGCTGACTTCGCTCACGGGTGCGGAGGTCGTGCCACCAGTCCGGGGCGGTCCGGCCAGATGAGACCGCCTCCCGCACGTTGTCGACGAGATAGGCTTGCGGGCTCCGTTTGAAGAACCCCGGGCCATACCGCTCCCGGGCCGCGAGGGTAATGTCGAGCCACTCACGGACGACACGGTGCGGGGCGTCCGCCAGCAGCCGGCGGGCGGCGGCCGAATCGAAGCCGAGGGCCAGGAGGCCGTCCCAGAGTGGGGAATCGGCCTCCAGTCGAATGGTCGGGGCCGATGGGTTCGAGAACCGCGGGCCGCGTGCGAGGACGATTGAGACAGATCGGTCCGGGCAGCGCTCGAATACTGCGGGGCTCTCGACCACCCCGATTGCTGCGAGGGTTGCAATCACCCGCTGGAGTTTCTGCCGCTGGTGACGCGGGGCGAGGGTCGGCGAGAACCCGAGGACATCGACCGCCAGGTGGCCGACATCGAACCTTGGGGTCTGTGCCCGCCTCTGGAAGATCTTGCTCACAAGCAGGAACAGCCGCCGGGCGGCTGGGTCGAGAGACCGATAGGTGTCGAGGTCGAACCGGAACTGACCGCCGAGAGGCCGGACCAGATCGAAGAACACCGGATCCCAGGCGACCCGCCACGCTCGCGACGAGTCCGGGTCAAGTGGCAGGCTGTAACTCAGGAATCCGAACCGCACCCGCCGGTGTTCCCCCCGGACCGGGTCGTAGAACGCATCGCTCGCGTAGCTCACCTGGGCCAGACGGTCGAGGGCGTCAGCAAACTGCTGGTACTGCCGGCCACCCCGGTTGGCGTGCTGATCGATGAGGCCAAGTCGCCGCAGGCAGTGGTGGGGTGTCGCGTGGAACTCCCCGTCGGGCTCCGGTTCCGCGCACGTCAGGGCGAGGAGCCCCCAGAGGTAGAACTCATCTCCCGGAGAGAGCCCAGCAGGGCAAGTGACCCGCACCGACGCTTTCCGGTAATGGCGGGACTTGTCCGCGAAGTAATACCCGGTCTCGAAGACCAGGTTCTCCTGGAGTGATTGCCCGGCATCGAGTGGGCAGAGGGCGTGCTCGACGAGTGTCAACTGGCCGAGTCCTGTTGAGGATCGGCGGGCCATCCCGTTCTGTGCTGTCGGTCGCCGCGGCATCCGCCCCCGTGGTTTAAGTGAGTTGAACCGAGGTAGCACGACCGGCCGACTCGGGAAACCGGATTTCGTTCCGGCCCGACCCGGATTTTCCTTGACGACCCTCTGGGCCGCGTGCGACCGTTCCCCGAGTCGGGCTCAACAGTTAGCCGGGAATTGCCCGTGGCAATCCGGTCCGGAGGGGGATGTCCACTACAACGGTTTGCTTCATCAACCAGAAAGGCGGGTGCGGGAAGTCAAGTTCCTGCTATCACCTCGGGGGAGCGCTCGCCGAGCGAGGACTCAACATCCTGCTCGTCGACGCCGACCCCCAGGGATCGCTCAGTCAGGCGTTCTTCGGCTCGGCCGCCGTCGAATCGCTGGCCGCTCGCGACACCCTCGCGGCCGTCTTCGACCAGAACTCCATCCTCATGCACCCAAGCCGACTCGCTGTTGCGACAGGGCTCGACCGGTTGAGCATGATCCGGGCAAACCAGTCCCTCGCTCCCCACAACCGGCCCGAGCCGGAGCGTGAGGGGCTGACCCAGTTCCTGCTCCGGGACGTCCTGGCGGATGTTCCCGGCTACGATCTCATTCTGATCGATTGTCCACCAAACCTCTACCTGGCGAGTTGGAACGCGATGCTCGCAGCCGACCACGTTGTCATTCCAGTCCCGCCTGAAGACTTCGGAGCGCAGGGGCTGCGGGTCGTCCACCAGGCCATCGAATTGGCCGCCCGGCTCAACCCACGGTTGTCCCTCCTGGGCCATCTCGTGACCCGATTTGACGGCCGCCTGGCAGTCCACCGGGCCTACGAGCAGAAGCTCCGGGGGCTTTACCGGGAGACCGTGTTCGAGGCCGTCGTGCCCGAAGCTTCCGCGTTCAAGGTGGCCCTCGCGTGTCGGACACCTGTCACGGCCTACTCGCCTGCGTCGAAGGCCGCACGAAGCATGATTCAGGTCGGTGACGAACTGCTGGCCCGGATCTCTCTCGCCGGGAAAGCCAGCATCCGGAGCGTGGGTTAGCGATGGCGACCGTCCGGAACATCCTCGAAAGGGCCGGTTCAAACCTCGACGAATCGATGGGTGTGCGGGTCGTTGACCTCCGCCCAGCCCTCGCCCCGGTCCCCGATCCGCGAGACCTCGGCCGCCGGCCGCTCCGAAACGTCGGCCAGGTGGACGTGAACCAGGTGGTCCCTGACCCGGACCAGCCACGGGCCGAGTTCTCCGAGGAGGCCCTCGACCGGCTCGCCGACAGTATCCGGGAGCAAGGCCAACTCGCACCGATCCGTGTGCGGTGGTCGGGGCCACTTGAGAAGTGGGTGATTGTCGTCGGTGAGCGCCGGTGGCGGGCAACTCGCCGCGCCGGGTTGGAGACCATCGACTGTGTGTTCGTCGATGGAGATCTCTCCCGTGGCGAACTGCTGTCCCAGCAACTCATCGAGAACTTGCTCCGGGAAGACCTCCGGGCGATCGAGGAGGCCAAAGCCTTTCAACAACTCATGGACCTGAACGCCTGGACGGGGAAGGAACTTGCTGACGCCCTGCGGCTCCCGCCGTCGAAGGTCAGTCGGTCGCTCGCATTGCTCGACCTGCCAGAAGATCTCCAGGAGCGGGTCGAGACCGGGGAACTCGGTGCCCGGTCCGCTTACGAGATTGCGAAACTTCCCCACGACGATTCGCGCCGGGCGCTGGCCGATACCGTTCGTGAGCGGGGCCTCACATCCGAGGATGCCCGCAACGCGGTGCGGGTGAGGAAGGGCAGGGCCGCGCCCAAGGCCCGGATGAGCCGAGAACGATTCACCGCACCGGGTGGGGTGACAGTGACCGTTTCCGCCAGCCGCCTCCTTCTGGACGACGAGGTGCTGGCCGCATTGACCCACGCTCTGGGAATTGTCCGGAGTCGTTCCGGGGTCGGCAACGATCCATCAGAATCGCATTAGATTCCCGCAATTGGCCCCAAACGGGATTTTCTCTCCGAGTCCAGGCTTTCCCCCCGCCGGACTCAGGTTCGTTGTCATGCGGAGCATCCCCCGCCTCCCCCGAACGGCGAAGCGCCGGCATTTCCGCGTTGCGGAAGATGCCGCTGTGTTGCTGGGAATTGCCCCGCTCCATTCCCGCGTTGCGGGAGATGGAGCCACCCCGCCCCACGCTCGCCTCTCGAATTCCCGCTTCGCGGGAGATGTTCGGCTCCCTCCCCCGAGTGGTCGGTCAACCGACTGGGCTCTCCGGTCGCTCCCCTTGCAGGGAGCCCGCCAGGCTCCCCCACACCCTCCACCACCGCCCCCCTTCGAGCCTGTCATGCTCCCTGCCGCGCTCCGCTCCCTCCGATCCCAGCCGGTTGACCGGCCGTCTTCGCTTTCTGCATGAGGGGCGGGTCTCCACTGCGTTTTGAAAGACACCGCCCCTCACGCAGAAAGCTTGTGGGCTGGGGCCACATCGCACCGGTCGGTAACAGGGGGCTGAAAGATTATGGCATCGGCAAATTTGGATTACTTGCGACGCTGTGACTCGTTTACCGTCGGGCCGTTCATGTTCGCCCGGTTCGAGACCAACCCAAACGAGCACCCTGACACGCGACTGTGCTGGAGCAGTCGGAGGGGGTACTACCTCGTCGGCATCGTCAACGAATGCTTCTGGGAGCAAGACCCGGCCGAAGTCTCGAAACCGCTCGTCGTCGTGAGTGATATCTGGGGGAGAGTTCTTCTCATGAACGAATTCGCCTCGCTCGAACAAGCCGAGCGTGCCATGTTGCGTTCACGCGAGACGGGCTCATCGTCGGAATCGGATTACCGACCGACCAGGGAGGGTCTTAATACCCGGAGGACTGCGACACAGGACCACCGAGACGAGAAGATGGAGCGAGGCGGAGGTAGTGAGGACGCACGGGAATTACTGACCCGTTACAAAGGGAAGGTCTACCGCGTGGTGTTCGGGCCGCCGTGCTTCGTCGAACAACGCAACGGGGCGTTGTTGGGCACCGGGATGCCGAGTATCGAATTGGCCGACCCCGAAACCGGTGTGCCGCTCCACGGCCTGACCTTCGACATTCCCGAGGCACCGCTACGGCCGGGTCAGGTGCTCGTTGGGGGCCGGGAAGAAGGCCTCCAGGCCCTCACAGAAGCGGGGGTCGTCCGCTTCACAGGGGCCTATTACCGCTCCAAGCGGTTCTTGGCGACGTTCGCAGTGTGTGACCTCCTCGTCGGCCCCTTCCGCCGACGCACCCCGACGGCGCTCCGCTGACCGTCATCGCTTGCCTCGCCCGGGTAGTTCGGCCACCCTCCTCGCCCGATTCCGCCGCTGAGGTCGGGGGTTTTTGCTCCAAAGCGCCGGCATTTCCGCGTTGCGGAAGATGCCGCTGTGTTGCTGGGAATTGCCCCGCTCCATTCCCGCGTTGCGGGAGATGGAGCCACCCCGCCCCACGCTCGCCTCTCGAATTCCCGCTTCGCGGGAGATGTTCGGCTCCCTCCCCCGAGTGGTCGGTCAACCGACTGGGCTCTCCGGTCGCTCCCCTTGCAGGGAGCCCGCCAGGCTCCCCCACACCCTCCACCACCGCCCCCCTTCGAGCCTGTCATGCTCCCTGCCGCGCTCCGCTCCCTCCGATCCCAGCCGGTTGACCGGCCGTCTGCGCTTTCTGCATGAGGGGCGGGTCTCCACTGCGTTTCGAAAGACCCCGCCCCTCACGCAGAAAGCTTGTGGGGTGGGGGTCTGTGGATGAACGCAATGCTCCGGGAACACCCCGGGGCACAACCTATCGGAGGACACATGGAGACGAACGCAACACCGACCTACTACGGTTGCGCGAACTATGAGACCTGGGCCGTGAACCTGTGGCTATCGAACGATGCCACGAGCTATTCGCACTGGACTGAGCGAACACGCGAGATTCTGGCCGAATCCGGCATAATCGAAGACAATCGCTCCGCAGTCGGGCAGCTTGCCGACGCACTCCGCGAAGCCATCAATGACGAATACCACACGGAGGGCGCGGGCCTGATATCGGACCTGCTGACCGCGGCTCTGAGCAAGGTCGATTGGCACGAAATCGCACAGTCGTTTATCGACGACGTCTCACTAACACCCACCGGGAAGGTTGTTCCGCTGGGCCTGGTGGTTGCCACCCCTGGAGTGTTGGCAGAACTGACGGAGGAAGACCGACTCGGGGCATTGGCACGGCATGCCCGCGGGGACTGGGGGGACGTGGACGCAGAGGATTGGGCGGAGAACGAATTGTCCCTCAACGAGGGCTTTCGACTCCTCTCGGCTTACCACTCCGCAGGTGGTGTCAAATTCTGGATTATCACGGAGGCCGACCGCTCCATCACGACCATGCTGCTCCCGATTGAATACTGAGCGGATTGATTGGATGAACCCAAGCCCGGGTGGTGATGACCCGGGCTTCTCAGACTTGTTAGAGGGACTATGAAACGACTGGATTGCAACTGTCACGCACTTCTCAAAAGCCACAGCCACCCACTCAACCCGCCGACGGCCGCTCACTTCCCGCATGAGGAGACCGTCTCTCGGTTCGCGAAGCGTGTCCGCTCTCACCCGGCTGGGGAGTTCACACTTGGCCATAACCACCTCAACCCGAGCGAGCGGCCGGACTCTGTGCTGAAATCGCATTATCGGCAGTATTCGGCGGTTCAAGGCGACCACGACATTCTCTCTGTTGCGGTCGTGCCGGTGACCGCTGAGGAACTTGACAGCTGGCCCGGCCAAGACGCGACCGGTGGGAGTGACCACCTGGTCGCCCTCGCGGACGCCGCGGGCAAGCTCCTGCTGTTCGATTGCTACACGCAGGCCGGGGCGGAGCAGGTGATGGAGAAGGCCGCACGCGCGACGACCGAATGGACCACTGCACAGGGTCGAAATCCGCTCTCGCCCGAGTCCGGAGAATTCATCGCTGGCTACCCGCTCACCAAGGAGGAACTCCGCCTGCTCGCCATCCACTGGGCAACACTTCATATCGACAATGCGGCATGGTGCGTTCTCGCCGCGACGGTCGGGACCACTGAACTCGGGGTCGCGGATTACACAGGAACCCGCTTGGATCTTATCGCCGGCATCCTCGGGGATGAGGCGATCGAGGCCGCTTACTTCGCGGCTGAGGAGCGTATCCGAGAAAGGCTAGTACTACAGCGCAGCGGCCATGAACCCCTTCCGCAAACGCCATGAAAACGGCCTAGGAAACCGCAATTCTGAAGGATATCAGACCGACTCGGCGAGTGATGTCTAGTACTGCTTCCTAGCTGGCATCGACGCAACTTCTTATCTTGCTAGTGGTTAGTGACAAGCGTTGAAGGCTGCGTGCGGCTGCGCTGTAGTACTAGGCGACGAACTGTGGACAGCATTCCGGGAGCGAAAACCGGTCCTACGCGAGCGGATGGATGCCGACCAAATGGCGACCACAGAGTCTGAGACGGAAGGGTCTTGAGTGACCGCCTGAGATGCAGGTGGTGGACGCGGCGGCCGGGGCCATTCCGGCCGTCGTTGAGACAAACGACGGTATTCCCTATTCCTTGATGAGGCTTATGCACTTTCTGGTGACCGTTTTTGGCGAAGATGTGGACCGGCAACTTGCACCCTACCAGGAGAACAACTTCGGAACCTGTCCCGAGACCTATCTGGAGTTTTACGACGTGGAGGAGGAATTCCGGGAAGAATTCCGAAGTGGACGGTTCGGCACGACCGGGCTTGGGTGGTTCCACCCGATTCGTCTCCTGAAACTCGTCCGCAGCACTTTCATGGCGTTCGACAGCGACATGGCCGAGGCACACTCCGGTCTGCGGGACGAGCGGACCGGGCGTTACGGCGACTGGTGGAACCCGAATTCGGAATATGACTTTTATGAAGTCGGTGGACGGTGGGCCAGCCACCTGATTCTCCGTGGCGAGCGAATCGGGCAACTCTGGACACCCGCGGCTCGCACGCCCCAAGCCGGTCCCTGTCGGGCCGACCAGGCGAGAAAGGGAGACATCGACTTTCGGGCGATGGGGTGGGAATGCCACAACCGGTTTCTCGACGCCTGGGATGAGTTGGAGCGGACGGGGCGGACGAGCGACCGTTGGGCCAAGTGGAATCGCCGCATCCCGGAGAGCATCACGACCCGAGAGCAATTGGCGGCTTACGCCCTCAAACGGTACCGAGTCAGCGCTCCGGACGCGGTTGTGTTCGAGGGTGAGTGGACTGGCCCGTGGTGGGACAAGGACGACCTGACGGAAGAAGCGGCGGACCGGTGGGACGCCTGGTATGCCGCCCTCCTGGCGTCACTCTCCGATGAGACGCTTGTGACCGTTGTCGATTGCCACACCTGAAGCCTTGGGACAATCTGCCGTGTGCCGCAGGAGAGTGCCGGCACACGGCACGCTGTCGGAGGCGCGTGGCAATTCCCGTCACGGTTCTGGGTGAATCGGGGGAAGCGGTCTCGGCCGGGATTTCCGCAGGGCAGTGCCCCACGGAGAATCCCGGCCTCGTGCCCCACCCGGCATTCCCCGGTGCTTTGCACCAGGGAGATGCCACCGCGGAATTCCCGACCGCGTTGCGGTCAGGACATTCCGCCCACCACTCCGGTTTTTTCCCGCCGCCCTGGCGGGCGGCTCGGGCCGTGTCCTGAACGGACACCGGCCATTGAGATGGGCCAGGACGGGCGATGCTGGGGCGCGGAGGATGCAGCCCTTCGGGCCTCGGACCGCAGGGAGCAGTCGCGGATCGTGGCCCCGCGGAACGCTTCGCCCCAGGCCGACCGCACTTGCGGTCTGTTGGCTCATTCCCGATCGGCGGGATCATCGCAAGACCGCGTTGAAGGCCCATCTGGGTGCTCTCTCTCTCACGATCCCGCCGGTTGGCGGGATCGTCTGGTCCCCAGGGACGGAGCGAATTGTTACCGTGCGGCTGCCGGGGTACATTCAATTGGATTCAGAACGTCTGCCACCATCGTTCTATGGAGAGCACGTGGTTCGCATGTTTCGCGTGAACGGCGGCGGACGAGTCGTTGCGAACGGATGCCGGGTGTGTCAAGAAGGACAGGGGGAATCGGAGGCCGATCCGATTCCACCTGCCTGGGGGCCTGTTACGCGCCGAGGATTATCCTAATCGTTACGAACACAATTTCGGCGAGTAAAACCGTTGCCATGCCGATCGTGACGTGTAACAGGTCCCTGCCACTGGGCCACTCGTCGTGGAACTCCCAGAAGCGATACCGGGGTTTCGGGTTCATGAGCACCTCGGCCATGTGCTCACCGCTATGACTCTCCCCGGTGAAGAGCGAGATCGAGTCGGGCAGCTTTTTCTCGGCCAGGGTGTAAAGCCTGCCGTCCGTCGCCTGGATGGCGACGGAGTAAATCCGCCTCGTCACGACCCGCCCGTTCTCGTAGTGGGTGACCTTGCAATACCATTTGTCACCTGATTTGAGTGCCATCGCACTTCTCCTTGAAAATCCCGGCTTGCAGCCGGGGTGGGTTGAAAATCCGGCGCCATGCCGAACACGAGATCAACAGTCACAAGGACCGCTCAACTCGACCCACGCGAGGCCGTCACTACGAGAAAAACAAGAGACCCACTCGGGGTCTCTTGCGACACGAAAGGCACGAACGGCGTTTTTACGGTCCCGTTCTTGTCACCCCGGTTGCCGGATCACACGGATCGGCTCGGGTTGCGCCTGTGTCTGTTGCCCTGGGTTGCACTTCCGGGCAGCGGGAAGGATCTGAGGGATAAGCTCAGCCACCGCATGTTTTTGGAAATTTCCGGGTGGGGGGAAATTGAGAAGACCGGTCCGCGGCCAGGACACCTCGTTTCTCATTCAGACCGCGGCAGTGTGCGGGGTTGGTCAGAGACCGTCGGGAACGTTGGCCCCGATGAATTCAGGATACCGCGGCCCCGGAGCACCGCGAGTCGACGGTGGGGCGATTCTGGGGTGGGAGTCGATTATTTGGCGAGCAGCCCTTCCTCGACCATGACTGGGCCGAGTTCGTTGAGGAGATCCTGGGCCTTCTTAATCGAGGTTTGATCATCGCCCGTCCACAGGTGACTGGCCGGCTGATACCCCCATCGTGGTCGTTCATTATCGCGGGGGCTGGAGGCTATGTAGGTTAATTCCTCCAGCCCCTTCACCGTCTGGTCGAGCGCCCCGGCCGTCTTCAATGCCCGAAGTGAGACCGGCTGTTTGTTGACTGAGCGCTCGAACGCTCGGCTACCGTGTGGTTGGGTAAACCCAGGCGCGAGAAAGGGAGCGAGGGCCTGCTTCACCTCCGCCGTGTTTGCCTTCTTGAGTAGCCGGTCCCGCTCGGCCTTGGCCTTCTCCTGTTCGACCGCCTCCTTTGCTTTCTGGACCGTGATCTCGGCATCCCTCTCGATCCGTTTCGCCTCGGCGGTCTTCGCTGCACGCAGCTTCTCCCGCTTTGCCTCCTCGATCTTGCGTTCGTGCTCGCCGGTCTCCTTCACCAGCTTCGCATTCTCTTCCTCCCGAACCCGCGACCGCTCCTTCTCCAACGCCGTCGCCAGGGCCAACGCCTCCGCCTCGGCATCCGCCCGTAACGCCTGGTCGAGTGTCCGGGATGACGGAGACCACGCTCCCCGACGGGCGTCGGCGACAATGGCCTCGATCGTCCGTCGGTCCTGCTCCCAGGCCCGTTTCACGCGGGTGATTTCGGCAGTCAACCGATCCAATTCGATTGTGATTGCATCCATCGGATTCGATCCGTCCTTGGGGTTGCCCAGGGAGACTCGGACCGGGGCGATCAAACTCTCCGCGGATCGCCGACATCGCTCGGCCCCCTCTTTGGCGGGCCGGTCTTTCTCCAGGACTGCCCGGAACCGGGTGAGTTGAGCCGGGTGGCCGGCGACTTTCTTGCCGTCATCCCCGTTCAGGAGGGGTTGGAGCACGGCATCGAACGCAGTGATCTCCCGCTGGCACTCGTCGGCGAGGTGAATCACCGCGTCCCCCTGGTCGACAACCAGTTTCTGCCGGGTCTTGGCAAAGGCCAACGCCTGTTGCTCCGCGCCTCGATCTGACGCCAACTTGATCTCCGGCGGGACGGACACGGCCGGTGTGGGAGGCGGGGCGGGATTTGGTGCGACGGACGAGACGGCACTCGATGTGGCCGCCTGGATCGGGTCCGGGAGCGTGCCCGAGTTCGCCAATTTCGCCGGCCCAGCCCACTTGTCGAGGTTGTTCAGGGCGAAGTAAGCGATCACGATCAAGACGACCACCCAACTCCAGCCCGGCACGCTCTGGAACAGGCTTCGTCGACCGGGTGGGACGGTGGAATACCCCCGCCCTCCGGATGGGTTCAACATGGGTGCGTCCTCCGTATCAGGATGAGAAACGAGTGGGTGAGGTCACAGGGAGTCGTTCCGGAATCGCTCGTCCCAGTCGGTCGCCGGTCTGCCAGGCAATACCTGCGGAACCCGTTCCGGCTGGGTTCGTCTGACCGGGTCAGGCCCCGGTGCTGGCTCGTCGGGAAGGATCGGCCACGAGGCTTTCTCACGCTTCTCGTGGGTCTCTTTGTCGACCGGGAAGAGCGACCGGACGATCGTCGTCTTGGCCCCGAACTGAGTATAGCCACTGCCAAATGTGAAGCGAATCAAACTCGCCTGCGGGTCCGCGCTTGCGGCCATGATGGTGTTCCGGTCCAGTGCTGGACCGGGCGACTCGCTCAGTTGGAGAAACCCCTCGACTGCTCGTGATGGATCAATCTCCACGTCCCTGCGGGCCACGATGTCCTGGGTCCACGTCAACGAATGGTAGGTTTGCACCCCGGACATCTCCTCGATCCGCTTGACCATCCTCAGGTCCGACACCCGCAAGATGTGCTTCACGGCGGTGCAGGAGTCGATCGTGTCCCCCAGATCGGTGCCCTGCCGGAGCAACTGCCCGCCCGTTTGGTGGATCGGCACCAGGGTCACCCCGAGCCCACGAATCTGTTCAAACACCAGTTTGATACCGTCGGCGATGATCTGCTGGAACTCGTCAATGAACAGGTAAACCCGGTTGTCCCGACTCGGACGGTTGGCGGCAGCCGAGAACAGTGACCAGAGGAACAGGCGAGCGATCGTCGCCGCCGCAAGCGGCTCCTGGGCGGATTTCAGGTTCAGGTAGACGACCTGTTTGGTGTGCAGGATGTCGGCCACCTCAATCCGCCGGGGCGAACCCTCGGGCCGCACCTCGTTGAGCGGCTTCACCGCGGCCAGGCGATTGACGAGCGCTGTCAGGTGACCCGCGTCGCGGAGATCCTTCGGGGTCATGAAGTCCAGCCCCTGGGGGCTATTTAACATCGCATTGAGTTCCGTGAAAGACGTCACCTCCACCGTCCGGAGAATCGACTTCATCACCTTCTCGTTAATCGCCGTGAAATAGGCCCGACCGTAGTCCATGCCGTAGTCGAGTGAGAGCCCCTGAATCAGGGTCTCCGCCCGCTGGTCGGTCGTTACGTCCCGGTGGTAGGACTGCACGAACGGGTTGAACGTGAAACTCGACTGTCCCCGTTCCGAGGTGAACCACCGGAACGGCAGCCTCGCCTTCGCCGCCTCGATCCGGCAAGACTCGAAGAGGGCCATGTCCCCCTTGAGGTCGAGGATCACGACCGAACAGTCGTCGCGGGCAATCAACTGGGTCGCAAGCGGGCCGGCGACGAGTGACGACTTCATCGAGCCGGTGTCCCCCGTCAGGTGATAGTGCTGGTCGAGGATCGCCTTGTGCAGCAGCACCGGGTAGTCGCCGAACAGGCTGAACCCGACCAGCACGTGTTGCTTTTCGAGTCGGTGCTGGGTGCTGAGCAGCCGGCAGACATAAACATCCCACTCGCTGTCGGGTGTCTGGGCCTGACCGCCTGGGGCTTCGAGCGCCAGGTAGTAGCCGGTGAGCAGTTCACCCACGGCCACCCAGACCACCGCCACGATCAAGAACACCATCCCCAACGGCATCACCACCAGGGCCGTGAAGATTCGTGTGGGGATCGAGACCCACCGCTCCTGCCTCATTCGCTCGATATCCTCCTGGGTGACGGTCCGACTCCGCACCAACTCCGCCGTTTGTCGTCGTGACTCCTCGGGCGAGAGTGTGGCCAGGTACTGGCGTTCATGGGGAAGCAGTCCTCCCTGAGCGAGTTGGGCCGTCACGGGTGGTGGCCAGACGGGCGGGATGACGACGGCCGTTGCGAGGCCGGCGGTGAGCAGCAGGACGATCACAAACCGCTTCCGCTGGTCCACGTCGACAAGCCGACGGGCGGGGAACCGGAACACCCCGGCGGCCGGGGTGCGGTGCCGGTTGTAGGTGACGAACACGACGAAGAGTTCCCACAGCACGCGGGCTGTCAGACGGAGTGAGAACCCCTCATCCTTGCCGAACAGTCTCCGCAGGAGCACGATGAGGACGAGAAAGAGCGTGAAGCCAACTGCAGCGACCGCCGGAGTGAGAGGGTTGCTGCCGTCGAAACCGAGTCGATCGAAGACGAGGATCCCGAATCCATACGCAGCGAGCAGGAAGAGCGGAGCCAGCACCGTGGCCCGCGTGGCAGGTAACGCTTCGGCCACCACCCACCGGCCCGGGTGTGGGAAATAGCCCAGCCACTTCCGGCCGATGTCGCTATGCACCTTCGGATTGACCGCCATCCACCCCACGACCTGGCGGGCGGAGATGAGGGCCAGTCCACCGATGGCGAGGACCGCACATGGGAAAGCGATCAGATAGCCGGCGAGGTGAGGTGGGAGAGTGGTATGGAGTGCCAGGCCCACAACCACCACAGCGAAGAGCCAGAGACGGAACTCTCTCAGTCGACCGGGCGTCTCCGGATCGGACCGGGTGACATCAGGGACCAACCACCAGGTCCGCCAGAAGAGGGCGATGATCGCATAGCCGAGTGTGTTGAGACCAAAGAATCTGAGGAGGAGGGCGACAACCACGGCCCAGATGACTGCGACTCGCAAAGTGTGGAGAGTGAATCGGAGTTCGGTGTCGACGTCCGGGCGGGTGCGATAGTCGAGTTCGGTCCCCTCGGTCGGGGGTAAGGACGCGGCGTCGAGCGTGTCGTTCGTCTCTGACGTCGGGATGCGCATGTGCTAACCGCCTGTGAGCCACTCTCCCAGTTCCGGCACGATGACGACGCGGACCCTCACTGGTCCACGGTGACCAGCCCGAACGGCCTGTTCGAGTTCGACACACTTCGCCGGATATCCTGTCAGTATGACGAGTTGGAACTTGCCGCACAAGATCAGGTCTCGGAATGTCGGCATCCGATACCGCTGGGCGATCACCTTACGGACCTTTGCCATCATCCGCTTCGGGGACGTCGCCCGGTCGATGAGGAACAGACCCAGCGTAAATCGGCCCTCGACCTCCTCCTTGAAATAATTGGACCGGCACTGCGTCGGCTTGCACAGGTCGGGATGGCACTCCAGGAATTTTGCCGCCGTGTATCGCTTCGCCCCAGTGGCGACGCAAAAGCAGGCTGCCCCGAATGCTCCCGGGAACGATTGCTCGGTGAACGGAACCGGCTCCCGCACTTTCGTCCCGACGAGTCGGCATGCCCGCGGGGCGAGGACGTAGTAAGCCGCCTTCGGACTCAGTGGGAATTTGCGTAGGTAGTTGTGTTGGACGAGCCGAAACGTCACCTTGCGGATGGCCCGCAGGTCGGTTACGTCCGGGAAAAACATCCGCCGGAACAGATCGTCGGTGCCGAGGCGATACTGGCCGACGAACTCCAGGAGAGCGCGGTCGCGGTCGGAGAGGTCGTGTTTTCGCTTCGCCATCGGCTTCACCACAGTTCGTAAGAGAGGGATTTCGTCGCACACATGACGTGGAAATCTCGCAGCCGTTCGTCCCCGTAAGCCCCGCCAAAATCGACCGCCCGGACCGGATTTCCGCCCTTGTTGCACAGCACCGCGTCGGGGAGCTTTTTCCATTCCCACCGAGCCGCAATCATGTCCTCACCCACCCACTGCTCACGCCAGTTCAGCCCGGCCTCTCGGTAGCGGAGGAAAATCTCGGCGAGGTGGAGATCGTGGGTCGTCTGGCAGGCGTTCTTCACATCGCCCGGGGTCGATCCGCCGAACACCTCCAGTGCCCGTCGTCCTGCGACCACGACTTCGGTTTGCACTGCCGGACATTCCCACCGCTCCTGGCAGCGATTTTCCAGGAGCGTAAATGCGGGCTCGGGATCTCCCGGAGCCCACTCGAAAATCGGCGCCGATAATTCGAGCATCGGTCGGGCGAGGACGGTCACCGGGCAGTGGTCTTCCCCAAGAAAAATGG
>PLDW01000091.1 GCA_003136315.1 Gemmataceae bacterium
GTGAACTGTTGAAAGACCTGGTTTTTCTGGTGTAGCTGCCACCGGCCAAGGGCGTAAATCATCAGGAGCGGTTTGTGCGGGGCGCGTTGATCCCCCTGCTTCCGGACGCTAATCTTCTCGAACCACTGAAGGATGACGGCGCTGCTCTGGTGTCTTCTCAGGAAGTCGATGCCTTCCAGATTGTTGTGAGTGGGATACGGTTGACCCCCTCAAGCCCTTCGAACGCGCTGCCGGCGACAATCATCTGTGTGTGATCCATCCCCTCCGAGCCGAGCAGTTTAATAAATGGGCGCAGCACGAAGTTCTCCTTGTCTCTGGTGATACCCGGCGAGCCGTCTTCGAGCTTGGCCTGGAAGTCGAGAGCCGTGAACCCGGGGAAATGGCACCCTTCGACGGGGGTCAGAGTGATATCGTCTTGGCCTTCGCACCAGACACTGAGGAGCGTACTGCCGTCCTCACGCATTTCGATGCAGAAACTGACCGCGACGTGGTCCTGGAAACTGAAACCGACGCGCGCGATAACCCCGCCGCAAGCGCGCAGGGGACAGGCGTGGATTGACTTGCGTGGTGGCGCTGTTGTATGCGTCATCCGGTGGGCTCGGCTGGCCGGGAGGATTCCTGTCGTGCCATTCTATTGGAATGGTTGGGATCAACAGGTCAAAGACATGAAATGATATTTTTGAACGATTTCTATCTATATTTTCCAGAACGTTCGATCGGACCGGTTCCCTTGGCCGCGATGTGGTCGATCTGAGAGTTGGCCCGCGGAAAAGACCCTCCTCACTGGAATCCTCCAGGCGCTGGCATTCATCGGCATCCCTGACACCGTCTGTGCTTGCAGGCTTGGAAAGACCGGTTGTCACATGCCGCGGCAGGGGGTGGGTGCTGATCGGGCTGGTAAGCCCCTGTACTTTCGACTCACCAGTTCCCTATTTGCCAGCTTCTCTGCGTGTGGGTGTTTCCGCTGCCTCAGCCGGACATCAATCTCCGATGCATTGATCGGTTCTTTCGGCGCGAGGATCGCTATTTCATCTGGCCCGGCGATCGAGCCATGCAGTGGAAAGACCACAATCCCTTTCTGAAAATGGACTTAATCGATTCGGCGTTCGATTGGCACAGTTCGTGCATTGACTGCTACCGTTCCACTCCGACCGAGCACAACCTGGGGAAGGGTTCATGGGCACGTCAGCCTCGACGGACGAGTTCTTGACTCACGTCTTCCCCGGTGAATCGTCCGCGATGGATGTTTTCCGAACAGACATTGACCAACTGTGCCAGTACGGCAAACGACATAAGGGATCAATCGGATGCATCTTGATCACGGGTGAAACCGGTGTCGGAAAGAATTACACTGTACAGGCCATCTCAGCCTATTCGGCTTGGCTGATTTTGACCGAGGAAGAGAAGAGAGAGTTCGGGTACTGCGACGTGCGAGGAAACATCCTCCAACCCGCGACGAGGTTGATCAAACATTTGTTGAGGCGAGATCAGACGCGCGGAGCGGGAAAGCTGCCGGGGGCCGGCACTCGCTTGGTGACTGTCCTCGTCCCGCAGCTCACCGGGGATCTGTTCGGGAGTGAATTGTTCGGACACGTGAAAGGGGCCTTCACGGGAGCAGACTCACTACACCCCGGGATATTTGGCGACGAGACCGTGGACGACGTCTTCCTCGACGAGATCGGCGACCTACCGCCGGCGCTCCAGGTCAAGTTATTGCACGTTGTGGAAACCCGCACCTTCCGACCCGTTGGCGCGCTCGGGGAGCGATCGACCGTCCACCGGATCTTCCTTGCAACCAACAAGGTGCTCGAAGACCTGGTGGAGACCGGGCTGTTCCGGGAGGACCTGTACTGGCGCATTCAGGGGCACCGGATTGTGATCCCGCCTCTCCTTATGCGACGGGACGTCATCGAGCAATTGGCGAAGTCAATCCTCGAGTCGGTGAACCAGGAACAGCGGGGCAACCGGGAAACTGGCCCCTCCCTAGACCCGGTCGGGGAGCGATACTGCTTCGTTGTCCCAGACGAGAAGGAGCAAGGGCGACCAGTTGCCTCGAACTGGGTCGAACGGTTCGAGCCGGAAGACACCGAGTTCCTAAGGACTCACACCTGGCCAGGGAACGTCCGTGAGCTCCGGCAGTGTCTCGAACTCTACGTGTACCACAACGGCCATCGACGGCTGTGCACCCTTGTGAGCCGAGTGACCCCCCGGAAGAAGACGCTCCCGGTAAGCGGAGACAACTGGGCGGACGGGATCAAGCAGGCCGTAATGGCCTACCTCCGTGCGGTTCTGACAGGCGGAGAGAAGGCTCCCGGTCGGCCCGACGAGTTGTTGAAAATGTTCGACCGACTGGTGAAGCGGGCGGTTTGCGAGTTCCGCAGCGCGGAGGGCACGCGTTCCATCGACATGCAGACCATTTTCTCGACCGCCAAAGACTGGCAGACGACTGTTGGTAGATGGGATCAAGGATGACCCGCCCAGCGATGTCCACAGACCGCAGACCCCCAACAAGAGGAGAGTGTTCCAATGCCCCAACAAACCCTGGCCGACTGGTTCTGCCTTCGAGACGGACGGCAGAACTTTGAGATTCGTCCTGACCGTGACCAGCAATTCATGTTCGGCAACGCCGAGTGGCGGGAGCAGATTCGGCGCGAACTTGACCGGTCGTTGCTCTTGACCAAGCCGGTCCGGACCGTCTGGTGGGGCGACTACGGGATCGGCAAGACGCAGCGCCTTCGTTTCACCGAACACCTGATAACGACTGTGTTCAGCGATCGTCCGAAGTCGTTCTTCCCGATCGTCGTCGTGACCCGGGATCTCCAGGACAAGTCCGGGTTCGAACAACTCCATTACGAGCTCGTCAACCGCCTCAAGTTCGAACAGATGCGCAAAGACGTCGTCAGCTACGCGAAGAAGCTTCACCACGGCATTCCCGGCCCGGTCCCCTTTGAACAATTGACAACATCCGAGGACGTCCTGCACGCCTTCGAGGTTCTGGGAGGGCCCAACGAACGGTTCGCAGAAACGGCCTGGCGCTTCCTGGCCGGACAGCCCGTAGGCAAGGAGATGGTTGTTGCCAACGTCCACAAGGACGCACTCGACAGCTCGGTCGAGTTCGCCGATGTCCTGAAGGTTTTCGCCGCAGTGATCGAGACAGAGCGGAGCAAGCAACTGTTCTACATGATCGATCAGGTCGAGGCTCTGTCCAAGATCACTAACAAGAACGCCGAGGCCCGGTGGGTGGAAACGTTCCGGGCGGTCCTGGACGTGCCGAACCTCAGTCTCGTGCTTGCCATCGGGGCCTCGCGGCTGGACGGCATCCCTGCGGTCGTCTACGCCCCAGAAATCGTCCGCCGGTTCACTGTCGACAAGTACATACAGATGCGGGCTTACGACACGACCGACGCCGAAGCCTTCGTGAAGGACCTGTTCGGGAACCTGATCGACCCGGAACGGCGCCGGGTACTCCAGGACGCCGAGGGATGGGAGGCAACCGTTCCGGGATACCAACCGGCGCTTTACCCGTTCACCGAAGGCGCGTTCCAAAAGTTCTGCCGATACTATGGCGAGCAGCCGAAATACGCCAAACCGTCAGAGATTATCTCCAAACTCGACTACCTCGCGGCGGAGGCGTTCCTCGCGAAGAAGCGGCTGATGGACGCGGACTTCCTGGTGGAACAAGGGATTAACGCATAAATAGGGGGCGAGAATGGCGGCACTGAAGAACTACATCGTGGAACCTCAACTTCCAGCCGGCCACGTGACCGTCGGGGGTGAGGGCGGCCAGACGACCGTCTACCTCGGCCAGGTGGCCGAGTTCGGGACGGCCCGTAAGGTCTACTTCGACGCCTCGAAGGAGTTTGTCACGCTATTCCTTGGGATGCGAGGAAGCGGCAAAAGTTTCTGTCTCGGAGGGCTCCTGGAAGGGCTATGTACCACTGCCCCAGAGACCTCGTTCTCGAAAATCGGGACCCGCCGCGGGGTTTTGTTGCTCGACCCGATGGGCAACTTCTGGCCGTCGTTAATGCCCGTCCGCGGCGACGGCCCGCCCCGGGTCCGAGAGCAATGGCAACTCTTCGGCGGGTGGGGGATACAACCAGAAGAGGTCCGGGTGGCCGTCTGGGTCCCAGCCGGGACGAAACGCGATAGCGACCACCCAAACATCCAGGAATTCCACGTCGATGTCGCCGAACTGGACGCTCCCGACTGGGCCGACATTCTCGGCACCAACCTGGTCCGTGACCCTCAAGGGATTTTGCTGGCTCAGGCCCTAGATGCGGTCCGCGAGGAGGGGTGGCTGGACCAGGATGGAAAGCTCCGCCCGGCCAAACTGAAGTACACTCTGCAGGACGTGATCGAGTACCTCGAGTTGGTACGCGTCCAGTCGGCCGTGCCCGGCGTGGGCGACCACGCAGAGCAGACCTGCCGGGCGCTCCTCCGCGATTTCCGCAGCTTCGCCCGGCTCCCGCTCTTCGCTGGTGGGGCGACTCCTCTAACCGAGTTGATCCAGGAGGGGCAACTCGGTGTGCTCATGCTGCCGTATCGGGTCGGCCACGACATGCGGCGGGTGCTGACCCGGTTGTTAATCCGCCGCATCATGAAGGAGCGGGAGGAGGCGTCGCAGATCCGCAATCGCTTGGACCTCCAGGCTGATATCCCCGAGACCGACCGGAAAAAACTCGAAGCACGGCTAGGCCAACTCATCCCTCGGACCGTCCTCGCGATCGACGAGGCGCAGGAATTGGTGGGGGAGGAGGGCCAGGAGGCCCGCCAGGCGTTGGAGGATTTCTGCCTGCTCGGCCGGAACTACGGCCTGTCGATGGTGCTGGCCACCCAACGTCCCGGGATCGGAGCGATCAGCCCGAAGCTCAGGGCCCAGGTCGGGACCACCATCGTCCACCGCCTGATGACCCAGGACGACATCGAGACGACATGGCGGAACATGCAGTCGGCATGGCCGGAGAGCGTCAAGCTTCGCGAGCGGGTTCTGGAGTACGCGGCACTGATCCGCTCGCTAGACGTCGGCCAGGCGGTCGTCTGCAGCAGCCACATGCGGACCGAACGGGAGGGCGCACCGCTGCGGAGCTTCATCATGAACGTCCGCCCGCGGGTCCGGGTCCACGGGGGCGAGACACGATGAGACTGATCACTCACCTCGACCCGTCCCAGTTGCGGCTCGGGTATCTGAACTGCCTCGTCCTTGTCGCGGGTCGGCACCTCGACACGCGGCAGGGATTGGTGGACAGACTGAGTCGTCTCGTGTTCACCCCGGTCCAGTCCGATGACCCGCGCTGGCCCCGGTTTCGTGAGGAGATTGACGCCGCGGCTTTGGAGGAGTTGAGACCGCCCGTCGACGAACGGACGGCGACGCTCCACGAACTGTTCCGGATCGCCCCGGACCTGTCACCTTCCTACCCGCTCCACTCGCTCTGGCTGGCCCACCGTTCGCTCGCCCCCCACCTGGGACTGCTGACCGAGAAGAATGTCGAGCGGATCATCGACATGGGCCGGTCCTTCGACTTCCTGACGACCGGATACGCACTCTCGGAGAAGGGCGTGTTCCTGCAACAGATGCTTGCTAAGGTTTGCCCGAGGGCACGGGACGGTGACCCCGCGGGTAACCCTTTCGCACTCACCTGTCGCCCGGCGCTGCGACTCTTTTACCTCTACTCTCTGCTCGCGGTGGACGCCCTCACCCCGTACCTGCTCCAAGCGTTCGCAGACGAGCAGGTAGGAGACACCTCCAATGCTCCCCGGCTCCTTGCCCGAGCCGCGGACCAACTTGTCGCGACTGTCGAGAGCCGGAGTGACATCGGGACGGTAGAGACCGTGCGGGAGTGCCGCCAGTACGCGGAGAGGATGGGCAAGCGGGGGGTGTCGAAGAACCAGGCCCAGCCGCGGTACTACCATCTGTACGAACTCGGGCTTCTCGACCGCGGGCCAAGTGGGCAGCCGCGGGTACCTTATACCCTCACACCTGCCGGGTGTCGAGCCGCCGCGGCACTTGCGCCCCTAAGAAACCACCCAGAGAACCAGCAGGAGTTACTCGATTGTCACTTCTTCGCGTGGGCCGCGGAGATCTACGGAATCGCGGCGAAACGGTGCGAATCTGACATTCGTCAGTTATTCTACTTCACCAGAGGTTACCCGTTCCTGGAACGCGAAATAGGGTTCACGCCAGGGCGCACGGTTGCGCTGGCGGGCTGCTTGCTCGCGCTCGAGGAGGGGTGGCTGGTCGAGGTCGCGGAGATGTTCAGCCTCCTCCAACGGGCGGCTTCCGGACCGTGGCGGCCGTACCTGGAGTACTCCGGGGGCTCCCGCCTCGACCAAGAGTTCCTGATCAAGATCCGCCCGACCCTTGAGGCCACATTATTAGCCGAACTCGGCTAGCGGTACAAAGACCTGCCGGGCCAAACATAACTCGTTTCGAGAGGCACAATGGCCAAGAATCGCCCCGGCAAACCGCCAGGCCGGTCCCCCGCAGCGGCGGGACCCGACCCGCTCCCTGTCACCCTGCCCGGGGTAGATCCCGACGTGCTTCGGCAGAGAGTCACGGCGGTAACCCATCGCCTTCAGCCTGTGCGCGACGTGCTAACGTCACTGCTTGAGGTTCTCGATCTGCTCGGAGGGCCGAACGCCCTGGAGGTAATCGCGAAGGCGGGCGAGGGGGCCGTGGCCACCGCCACCCAGCGGCTCACAGCGGAACTTCCGGCTCTCCTATCCGAAGTGGGCCAGTTGAACGAACTGATTGGGGGATGTCGGGATGCGGAACGGCGGTCGCGTCGGGGTCGTTTTGAAGAAGCTGTCGCGGTGCGAGGGTGGGGCCTGATAGGGACTTGGCCGGAGCCGGTCATCCAGCAAGTGATTTTTGTTGTAGTGGATGAGGTGAAGGAGACCGCCACCGTGAACGGAAAGGGTTTGGGCGGAACGCCGACTGCCGAGAGGTTGCTGGCCGCAGTGGCAGACGAACTCGGGGTGTTGGAACGCGACTCGACCGAACCCTTTCCGTTCGCGACGGAGATCTGGAAAGCCTACGAGGCTGCGGGAGCCGAACCCGACCGGGGAGTGGCCGTATTCGACTTGATCAAGAGCCTCGTGTGGGCTCGACAGAGCAAACGATTCCAGCGCGACCCTCGTGCGGAGACATTCCGGGGATACCCCCTTGCCCAGTTCCGAAGCGACCTAACCCGATACCTCGCGGCCAGTGCCCCGCCAGTAACGGTTGGCCGCGAGTGCTACCGGTTAGAGGTAACCGCCGGCTCCTTCGCCCAGGACGGGCTGTTCATGTACTTCCCCCAAACCGAAAGGCTCGGCACCTGCGGCCGGATCACCTTCCGGCGCGTCGAGGACGGAGACACCACGTGACCCCCACCGTGAACGTACCCCTGGCCAAGCGGATCATCCAGCAACTGAAACGGGGAACCGCGCCGCTTGAGGGGGTGCGTGCGCTCAATGTCGGCCGTGAACGTTATTTCGTGGAAGTCGACCAACAGTTGGACGACCTGGCTGCCGATGGCGGGGCTAGCATCCGGTTCCTTAACGGCGAATACGGACACGGCAAGACGCACTTCATTGGGATGACCAACGCCTCCGCCCTCGACAAAGGGTGGGTAACCAGTTACGTCAAACTGTCGAGTGCAGACGGTGTCCGTCTTGACAAGTTTGAGCAACTCTATAGCGCAATCTTGCGCAACTGTATCTGCCAGCGGCTGATAGACGCTTACGACCGGATCTACGACCCCGGCGACGCGAACGGGTGGTCATGGATTCTGGAGGACTGGCTCGCCCGACAGCTCGGAATGCTTGCCAAGTCGGGGGTCGACCGGAACTCAGTCGGGGCTCGGGAGCGGACGCTCGGCGCACTGGACGTGCTTCTGAGGAAGGCCAATGTGACCGGGGACTTCGCGGCAGCAGTCAAGGTTTTCGCAGGCGGAACCCTGGACCGCGGGGACCGGCGTCTAAAGGACGCGACAATCCGCTGGTTCGCATGCGAGAAGGTTCCCGAGCTCAAGGAGTACGGGGTTCTCGCCCCGATAACCGGGAAGAACGCCCGACAGACGCTTCGCAGCCTGATCGCCCTATTGCATGAACTCGGCTACCGCGGCATGGCGTTTTTCGTCGACGAGATCGAGAACGTCCTCACCAAAGATTACACCAAACCCCAGCGGCAGGTGGCCTACCAGAACCTCCGCGAACTCCTGGACAACATTGACGGCGGGGTCAGCGGCCTCGGTCTCAATCGGGCCGTCTGTTATCTCGCGGCCACCCCCCTGATGTTCACCGGTGAGAAGGGGTTCCGGGAGTACGCCGCGCTGCACAGTCGGATTGACGAGGTTCGGTTGCCGATTGCGGACCTCCGGGGTCTTCCCGACTACCGGGCGGTCGTGATTGACCTCGCCGCCAGTCCGCTGGAACCGGCTCATCGCCGCGAGTTGGCCGAGAAGATCTGCGACATCCACGCGGTCGCCTACAAGTGGGACCCTCGGGCGGTGGGGGCCGACCGGTGGGTTGCGGCGGTCGTCACCGAATACGAGAAACACCGTTCCGAGCAGGGCGGGCTGCGACCACTTTGCCGGGCCGTGGCGAATGCTCTCGATATCGCGGAACAACACCGCGGTCAACCCGACCCGGAGGACGCACCGAAAGTGGTTGCCGCCGCCTTTCGGGAGGACGCCCGGTGAATTTCCCGTCGACCGCACTCAGGGCCCGCCGGGTCCTTGACCGACTCAAACGCGGTGTTCCCCCGGCCGAAGGGATCGACGACCTGGCCGTCGGAATGGAGCACCTGGAGGCCCGGCTCCTCGACCTCCTCAAGCGTGAGGCCGGACCCCGCTGGCTGGCGATCCAGAGCGAGTACGGCGAAGGGAAGTCCCACTTTCATACCTTCGCCCGCCAGCGGGCTCTCAGTGCCGGTTTCGCAGTCACTTCACTCGACATCAACAAGGACGAAGGTGCCCTTCACTACCCACAGCGGCACATCAACGTGCTGCTCGAATGTCTCCGGTCGCCACTGGACCGTTTTGCCCACCTTCAAGGGATCGGGGGGATGGTCCGTGCCTGGCTCGAAATCGCACCCACATCTGAGGTCCAATCCCTCCTCAGGCACTGCCTCGCCTTGATCCCCGAACTTCCTGCCGGGCGGGATCCCGGGCTGTTCCGGACCTGGGTCTCGGCGGTCCTCGCCAGCGACAAGGAACCGATTGCCCGACGGAGACATCAGGCAAACCTGGCCAACTACTTCACGGGCGAGGATCTGATGCATCGCAGCCCGATGGCTCGATTCGCGGCTGGTTACCGCCTGCAACTGGTCGAACGCTGGCTGGTCGGGGTAGGCCACCACGGATTGCTTCTCTTCGTGGACGAAGTAGACAACATCGTCCGCCAGATCCACACTCGCGGCCACTCCGGCTGCTTCCGGACGCTCGGCTGGTACTGTGCCAGCCCCGCTCTCGCCGCCACTCGGGTGGTCTTCGCGTCGACCCCCGAGATTCTGGAACAGTTCAACAACGGTGGGGGCAAGCATTACCTCCACTCTATCCAATCTCAAGCGACCGTCCCGCTTGCCGAGGCCCGCGCCTTCGGGCGCTGGCTCGGAGAGGTCCACTCCGAAGCCAAGGCCGGTTGGGTCAGCTGCCCCCGTCTGTCCGCGCCGCAGCGACTAGAACTTTTTTCGCGGATTGCGGCGCTCTACATGACGGCGTGGGGCCGGGCGGACACGCCGACTCATCGTCAGTTGGACGAGCTCGCCCGGCACCCGCAGTTTTCGACAACCCGGAGGTGGGTTCGAGCCGCAGTTCATGTGATCGAGTGTCTCACCCAGGCCAAAAGCTCCAACATCGAGAACCAAGTTCGCGTCTCTAATTAGCGAATCGACACCCGATGAATGCGGCCTGTTCGCACAATTGACCGGAGCCTGATCCATCGCTCCCCCGGCACGTGAAGACGGTGGATGAGGCAGTGGTTAGACTAATTCGCTAAACGCCCTTCCGGCCGGACAGGGATGAACCAGCGGTTTCCGTGACCGAAGCCCGGTACAGAATGGGTTGGATTCCGTACCAAACCACGCTAAACTAAACCAATTCGCGGCCTTCCACCGGGCTGACCGAATACAGTAGAAATGCCTTGGAAGCCAGTGATTTTCGCCGAACACCATGTTCACGAGTACCCGCCTACGGAACCGAAGATTGTTGGATCGTCGGGAGATACCAGCCACCAGCGAGTTTCAGCATGCTGGGGGCTTTTTGTTGTTTCTGGCCCTTATTTCCTTCCGCGGAGGTTCGGCAGGAATGCCGTCAGCAGTCCGATCAGCGGTAGGAACCCGCAGACCTTGTAGACGGCAGCAATCCCTACCTCGTCCGCCAGCCGTCCGAGTGCCGCTGCACCGACCGCCCCCATCCCAAACGAAAATCCGAATAACAGCCCGGCGACAAGTCCGACCCGACTCGGCAGTAACTCCTGGGCGTACACCACAATCGCCGAGAACGCCGACGACAGAACCAACCCGATTGGGATCGTCAGCGCCACCGTCCAGCACAGGTTCGCGTAAGGCAGGGCAAGGGTGAACGGCACGACCCCGAGGATCGACACCCATATCACGGCCTTGAAACCGATCCGGTCTCCGATCGGCCCCCCGGCCAGCGTCCCGATGGCGATGGCCCCGAGGAATACGCAGAGATAGACCTGTGCCGCCTGCACTGACACGCCGAAGGCGTCGATCAGGTAAAACGTGTAGTAGCTCGTCAGGCTGGCCAAGTAGAAGTTTTTCGAGAACACCAGGCTCAGAAGTATCGCCAGCGAGATGACGACCTTCTGGCGAGAGAGGGAATGCCCAACCAACGCCTTCTGCTTCATAGGGCGGTTCGCCAAGCGGCTCCAGTACCACAACCCTACGCGTGCGAGCACAACCATCGCCAGCACGGCGGCGACCGAGAACCAGGCCAGACTTCCCTGCCCGCAGGGGACTACGATGAACGCCGCCAGGAGCGGGCCGAGCGCCGTCCCGGCATTCCCCCCGACCTGGAACAGGGACTGAGCGAACCCATGCCGACCACCGGACGCGAGCCGGGCGATCCGAGACGCCTCCGGATGGAACACCGATGACCCGACTCCGACCAGGGCGGCAGCAATCAGAATGGTGGTGAAATCGGCGGCGACCGAAAGAAGAAGCAACCCGGCCAAACTGGCCACCATGCCCACGGGCAAAGAGAACGGCTGCGGCCGACTGTCGGTGTACAGCCCCACGAAGGGCTGGAGGAGTGAGGCGGTGAGTTGGAAGGCCAGGGTGATCAGCCCGATCTGGGTGAAGGACAGGGAGTAAGCGTCCTTCAGGAGAGGATAGATCGCCGCGATCAGCGACTGGATGGTGTCGTTCAACAGGTGAGACACGCTTAGCCCTACCAGCACCGCGAACGCCGTACTGCCACCCGTTTTCCCCGGTTCGTTCAATCCCACCGGCAACCTCCGTGTCCCAGACCGGTCGTTTGAACGACATCTGCAATTCGGCGGCCCGCAATGAGGATATCGCCGCCCTCGACGATGCAAACGTCGGGTCAGGTTACCTTACGGGTCACGCGCTGACAGTCCCCATGCTTCGCCACTTGCTGAACTGCGGACGTCCCGGCTACGAAGCGCGGCGACGCGGGGAATGGTGTCGCCAGTCTTGAAGGGTAGCGGCACTGGGCTTCGGACCTTCTAGACGCCGTCGTCTTGCAGCAGCCAGAACGGCTGCTCCCGGTGGTCGGATTTCCGCTGCGGGCCGAACCGCCGGAGCAGGTCGGTAAGGGCCGCCTCGGCTTTGAGAAAGGTAACAACGGGCGGCCGCCGTTGCCATCGGCCGAGGACGTAAAGGATCAACAGTGGTTTGTGCGGGGCGCGCTGGTCGTCCTGCCGCCACGTCTTCAAATCGAAAAACCTCGTCAGATGTCCCGTTGGACGGCCTCGTTAGTATTCTCATGTACAGTATGGCCTATTTCCGGATTCTCCCTATTATATCAAGTTAATCTAGGGCTTCTAGACGTTTGGGAGACAACGTTGATCGCCCCACAGTTCGTCCACGGCGTGCGGCCACAGGGCTGGGTGGAGGTCGATGCAGCACGGCTTCTGCTCGTCCTCGCCCGCTTCGCGCGCCCTGCGGACGCCATCACGCGGCGACTACCCTGCCTGCCCAGTGACCCGTTCGAGTCGCACTTCGCATCGGAATACTACCTTCAGAAGCTCGACTTCCTGCTGCGTTATCCAGCCTATTTCGTCTACGAACTGACGGAGTTGCACTACGCGGGGGACGAAGCGGCCTCTGACGCCGACGAGGTGAAGGCGACGATCCGACGCATCTTGACGGACGAGGAGCCTGAGCTTCAGACGATCCCATTCCGAAAGTTCTGGCGGGGCGCTTACGAGCGGCTCGATAACGTCGAGGCGTGGTGGCTAGCCCGCCGCCTGGTCTACACGAAGTTTGAGCCGCGTGGACTGTCGGCACCATGGAAGCACTACTTCCTTACCGAGCAAGGCGTCGCCATAGCTAACCAGCTCCGGGACAACCTGGATCACGCCGCCTGGTACGCCGAGCGGATCGGCGAGATCCACCGTTACATGGGGCACCTGAGTGCGTCAGACATCAAGGCACGGCAGTACCGGCACGAACGATACCGCCGGGCCCAGATCAACGAACTGATCCCCGATCTCACCGTGGGGGAGATCAGGCAGAACTTCGAGGACGTTTTCGGCGAGACGCTAGAGGTGCCGATTGGCCAAGAAACAAACGGCTGAGGACAAGTCTTCGCCGGCACTCAGCACCGACGACATTACCGACCGCGCCCTGGCGAAATTCGGACCCAGGCTGCGTGAGCAGTTTTCGCGTGAACAGGTGCGCGAGGTGGTCGCCTCTCTCGATCTCCGAAAACTGCGCCCGACCCAGAAGGTTCCCAGGCTCGTCATCCGGTGGCTCCGGTTCACCGGGACGAAGGAGCCGACTGGGAAGAAGGCGGCTTCCATAGACTACGCCAGGGAGTTTGCCCCGGGCGTGAACGTGATCCTCATTGAGGACAACCTGGTCGGCAAGTCAACGATCCTGAAGACTATCGAGTTCGCGCTCACCGGCGACGACGGGGACTACGACGATGACGTGAAGGCGTGGATTAAGAACATTTGGCTGAGGTTCACGCTCGACGACCGCGAGTACACCATCCTGCTCGCGCGTCGGGAAGATGGGCTGCACGGTGCGCTCGTGCCGGGGAAGAAGGAGTGCCTGATCGAGGAGATACCCGCGGGAGAATCGTCGGTCGGCTTCCGCTGCGAGGGCAGCGAGGACATCCAGGCGGAACTCAGGGCTTTCTTTATCTACGAATTCAAGCTGGCGTCGATGGGCTGGACGCAGGCTCACCCTTCCGGCGACGGGCGTTCTTCCGAATGCTGGGCTACCTGGCAAACATTTTTCCAAGCTCTCCGCATCCCGGACGACGATCATACGTACCTCTTGTGCAAGCCCGACCCCGGGCTCGGCAACCAAGAACAATTGCTGTTTTCCGCGTTCCTGGGACTCCACCTCATTGAACCCCTGAACCAACTGAGTATGGAGGCTTCTTCGATCAGGAAGAAGACTGCCGCCAAGGAGGAAGACTCCGACCGCACCGCCGAACGTAAGCGGGATCTTGCCCGCCGCCGCAAGGATCTACAGTCGCAACTCACGGCGCTGGACGACGACCTCAACCGCCGGCTCTGCGTCCTCCTGGGCGGCGACCTGTCCCAGCAGATTGTTGAGGCAGAGGCCGAGCTCGCCACCGCGGAAATGGAAGCAAGGCTCCTGGAGGAACAGCTCCAGCACTTGAGGAGCCAAGTGCTCCAACAGCGAGCGACGGCCAGGAGGCTGCGTGAACAGATTGCCCTGAGCGGCGAGCTGTCGGGGATCGAAGTCAGCCTTTGCCCGCATTGCACGCAGGGCATCAACGCTGACGCAGTGGAGCGCGAGCAAAAGCTTCACAAGTGCCGCGTGTGCGCCAAGCAGGTACCGGAGGCGCCCGAGGAAGAGGCGGCGATACTCGAAGGGGCCGCCGTCGAATTCGAGAAACGCGGGGAAGCTATCCAGGACAACCACGACGAGGTCAGCGAACAGCTGACCGACGCCCGGAAGGCGGTCGAGGCGGCGAAGCTGCGTGCGGAATCCGTCAGGGCCGCCCCAAGGAAGGGCATCTCCGCCGACGACCTCACACGCGACAACGAGACCCGTGCATCTCTGAACCGTCAGATCGGGGGCATCGATCACGAACTTTCGACCCTCGACCGTTCGAGTGACCCGGAAGCTGACCAGCGAGAGAAGCGGTCGAAAATCATCGAGAGGGTCCAAGCCGTGCTCAAGGAGGAGGCGGAAGCAAAGAACGAAGCCATCCACAAGCGTCTGAACGAACTTGTCCAGCCCGTGGTTGCCGCCTTGCGGGCGAACGAAATCGGCGGGGTCAACTGCTCGCCGATGGGCGTCGTCCGGCTAACGAAGGGCGGCAAGCAGATAGCCTTCACGAGGATCAAAAACCCCGGTGAGCGATTCCGCGCGAAGCTAGCCCTCTACCTCGCCATGATGCAGCTCGGCTGCGAGCCCGGCTTCGGTCGGCACCCAGGGTTCCTGCTTATTGACCAGCTCGGGACGGCCGAAATCGTCCCCGTCGATCTACAGGCCTCGGCTGGGGCCCTGAAGCACATCGACGACAACTTCGGGGATAGGGTGCAGATCATCTGCTGCACCGCTCGCCCCGAGTTCAAGATGGCAACGGCGGCGACGAAAATCTACGGACCAACCGCCCCTGAACCTGGCGGGAAGCAGTACGCCTTCTGAGGAGCCGATGGCAGACTGGAGCCAGTGGGAGAAACGACTGAAGGGTGCGGGCGAGGACATCGACGACGTGGTGGACGAGCTTGTTTCGCAAGTCCTGTCGGTCCCTCCCGACCAAGAGGCAGTCCCCGCGCTGATACTCGCTCTGGATTCCGCACGCTCCGACCTCAGCCGTGCCGACGCAGCCACCTCGCTGGTCTGGGTCGCGGACAAAGATGACGTCTTTGCTGTCGATTGCCTGGAGAGGGCATTCGAGAGGGACAAGGCCAGCCCTTTCCTTGCCCCGTCGCTGCTTGGCGCCCTTGGCTTGCTGGGCTTACGCAGCGAGACGGCGCGCGCTGGGGCGAAGCGGTTCGTACTCAAGCTCCAGAAGACGGACTTTAGCCCGCTGCTGACCGCCGGGGCCAAGGTGATTGGCATGCTGTGCGACCGCGAGGATGATAAGGCGCTGCGTACGAAACTGGCGAAGCTCACCGAGACGCAAGACGTCGCCGCCCACGCCGAGTGCAGGCAGCAGCTCGCCCTCTTGAGGTTCGGAGACGCCCTCCTATCCGAGCAGCCAGATGAACTCACCAACCGCCTGCGCGAAGCGCGGGAAGCATTCACAGTCGCCGAGACGTCGGAGGAGACCAGGCCAGACGCGGCCCTGTGCGGGCTCCTGCTTGACCTAGTGCTCCAGTTCGAGGCGCTGGAACTCGACCGGCAGGCGGCGGCTACCGCGATCTCGGGGATGGTTGGTCGCCTCCGGGCGCAGCTTACTGACCTGGGAGCGGGGGTTTTCCAGGGCACCCACAGCCCGGCCGCCGTCCAGTTCAGCCGGAACGCCTTGCGCCTTGCGAAAGCAGTCGAGAAGGCCGCCGGGGAAGCCGCAACAGCCACCCGGTGGACCCAGTACGACGAGTCGGTTTCGACCCTGGCCCGCTGCTACGCAGATATACGCTACCAGCCTCTGGCGTTCCCCGGTCAGGAGCGGGTAGGAGCGGCAATGAGCAGCATAGCCAACCGCGTCCTGAAGCCGCGCCTCGGTCCTATCTTGAACTGGAAGGTGGGTCGTGACAGCATGGCCCAGGTGATCGAGAACTACCGGCACCTGCACGGTGACGACGAAGTGCTGGCAGGCCTCCTCGCCCTTCAGGAAGCCGAGGCGGAGACGGCACGGCAAGCGGGCCATGGTCTTTCACTGGAAAAGCAGGCAAAACTGGCAGCTTTGGCGAACACGCTGAACCGCAAGCCGGACGAGTTGGTGGATGAAATGACCGTCGGGATGAAGACGGCCCACGGGCCGGCGGGGTGGGCTGTGAGCTACGGACTCTTGCCGAGGTCTAGCTTGGCCACACAGCAGGAGGGAAGGAGCATGTCGTTGCCGAGGGTGGGGATCATCACCGCGCTGACCGAGGAGTATGACGCGGTGCGCGTGATGCTGGCGAACGAGAAGAGACACGACACGCCCGGCCCGGGTGCCGGACACGAGTACCTGCTGGGCGAGATCGCGTCCTTGCGCAGAGGAACCCACCAAGTGGTTCTGGCCCAGACGGGAAGGATGGGCAACACCTCGGCGGCGCTCGGCACGTCGAAGATGCTGATCGATTTCCCGAGCCTCGACCTGATCATCATGTGCGGAATCGCCGGCGGCGTCCCCAACCCGGAAAAGGCGGACGAGCATGTCCGACTCGGCGATGTAGTCGTCTCCAACGGGCAGGGCGTGATCCAGTACGATTTCGGGAAGCAGACCCTCGCGAGCTTCGACCACCGGCATGCACCGCGACCGCCGAGCTCCAGTCTGCTGCAGGCGGTGCAGATCCTGGAGCAGGACCGGCTCACTGGAAAGCGCCCGTGGGAGGCCCATTTCCAGGCAGGGCTGGAGAAGCGCGACCTGAAGAAGCCAGACGGATCGACGGACGTAGTTCTCGACAAAGATGGTCAGCCCGTCGCTCATCCTGCGTACTCTGGCCCGCTGCCTCGGATCTTCCACGGTCCGATAGGTTCCGCAAACTGCGTTCAGGGAGATTTTCGCAGGCGCGACAAGCTCCGCGACAAGTTCAAGATCAAGGCAGTGGAGATGGAGGGGGCTGGGATTGCCGACGCTTCTTGGGAGTACGAGAAGGCGGGATACCTGATCGTTCGTGGGGTTTGCGACTACTGCGACAATAGGACGAAGGCGACACAAACGGACGCCTGGAGGCCCTACGTTGCAATGGCCGCCGCCGGTTACGTTCGCGCCCTGCTGGAGGTGATCCCTGCGGACGCGACTGCATAGGATAGCGCGAACCGACTTCGCGGCCCGAACCCTGTGAAAGGCAAACTGAATCCGTCCCCAGAACGCCGACATGGTCAGGAGTGAAGAGAAAACCCATCAAAGAACGCTTCGCCGCCTCCCTCGCGACGGCCGGTGACGACGAGTGTTGGAGCTGGACCCGACGCCACTGTGGGAGATCTGCCTGAAGAAGTGATTCAATATCTGCAAACCGCGACCCCACCTCATTCCCCACCTGCCGCCTCCCGGGATGCTTTGCGTGTGCGTGCATGCCCCGCGGGTCGCAAAACGTCGGCCTCGACAGTCACTCGTATTTGGCAGCGATCCATTGCAGGAAATGAAAAAGCCCCAGGGATTCTGGGGCGGTTTCCTGCACAGTTTCCTGCACTACCACGGACTTCACCTCGCAAAACCCTTGTTTTCTAAGTACACCCAGCAGGAGTCGAACCTGCAACCTTCGGTTCCGTAGCCCGTAGTTCAACTTCTTAAAGCCAGGAGTCTTGTGAGAAAGCGTGGACAAATCGGTCAGAATTTGCATAAGGCCACGCAGGCCGAACCAGACGGTTGCAGCCGACAGCGGCTGCACTTATGGTATTTTCGGGGGTAAAGGTTCAGCAGGCGGCCGCTGCGGCTGATCTGTGCCGTAAGGCCACTGGAGGGGCGACGATGCACTTCCTACTCTTTTACGACGTAGTGCCCGACTACGTCGAGCGGCGGGTTGCCCACCGGGTCGAGCACTTGGCCCTGGCCCGGGCGGCGGTTGCCCGTGCGGAGTTGGTACTGGGCGGTGCATTGGCCGACCCGACCGACGGAGCTGTGCTCCTATTCCAGGGGGCCTCCCCGGCGGTGGCCGAGTCGTTCGCCGCGGCCGACCCGTATGTCCGGTACGGACTGGTCACCGGCTGGCGGGTGCGGGCCTGGGCTACCGTGGTCGGCGATGGGGCGGCCGTCGTGGTGACTGACGACCGCGTCGGCCCGGCCGAACCCTCGGCTACAGCGGCTCCCAATGCCGAGTGAGCTGTCGAGCGGTCATTCGACCCGAAGCGGCGGGGCCGCTGAGCCGGCCATTCGGGTGCGATACGAGGTGACGTTACGGAGCTACCATGTCAGAACCGCTTCTACGCATACACAACCATCACGTCGTTGAGTGCGGCGATCCACCGATCATCAACGGCGATGACCCTGATCTCTATCTCGGCTACTTTGAGAATCCATACGGTGAGCAGTGGGTGTTCGCCTACCACAGAAAAACCCACAGGTCAGAACTCCGTGGTGGCGACATCGGTTGGAACACGGTTCATGCGGTGGTGGATGGTAGGGCCGCCGGCCTGATTCTCGGAGGTGAGGAGGCTGCGTGGCTCCAGGCGTGCTGGCGCGCTGCGACAGGCAGAAGGTAGAAGATGGGCCGCCCTTGGCAGTAAGGGTTGCGTGGGTGAGGAAACGAGTCACTTCTGGGTCAACCTGTTCCAGAGCGGGGGCTGGTGCCTGCATTCTTTCGGTTTTACTTTTCCTGGGGGTGATGTGGCTTGGCCCTCCACCACACTGGCCGCAAAAACTGCCCTGGTCGAGCGAAGCGCGGGGTCGTCCTTCTCTATGGGTTCGTTCGATTACTTTGTTGTGGCTTTGTGGTGTCGATCGGCGAAGTCAAGGAATGCCTTCCAGTCTGCGGGAACAGCGGTGTGGCCGCTGCTGTGGTAGTGGAACGCAAGGCTTCCGGTGGTGACGGGTTTGTCCAACTCCGGCAGCTCGGTGACACCCAGGTCTCTCACACCCAGCAACCGGTATACCGGCCCAGCCGCCGCCAGGGCAAGGAACTCGCCCTTCGGATCGCTCCACTGGTCGGTCAATCCGCCGTTGACGTACACCGGTCGCGGAGCGCACAAGGCGATGAGCATGTGCTGGTCCACGGGCAGGTCGTTCCACTTGCCGACCCACTTTTGGAAGTTACCGGCGAACTGCCAGGGGAAGTTCTGGGCCATGTCGTCCAGAGTCTCGCCCCAGTCACGGCGGATGAGCGAGGCCCCCATTTCTCCCGGCACGATCGAGAACACCGCGGCCACGCGCTCGTCCTGGGAACCAGCCCAGAGGACGGTTTTGCCGAGCCGCGACGCACCGGTGATGGCAATCCGCTTGGCGTCGATGGCCGTGTCCGACTCCAAGAAGTCAATGCACCGGCTAACACCCCAGGCCCACGCACTGATCGTTCCCCACTCATCCGGCCTGGGCCGCATCTGGCCCTCTTTCAGGGTGAGTCCGATGACTCCTTCGGTCCAGCGGTCAGCACGGTCCGGTTGGATTTCACCATACCCGACCGTGGCGTATGCCCACCCGCGGCCAAGTACCTCGGCGATCGGGTCGAACGCAGCCTTAGCCGGCCCTTTCCTGGCCGGGAACCCGAAGGAGATGCTCAACAGTACGGGTACCGGCCGGTCGGTCTTCGCCGGGGTGTACACCGTCAGGGTCATCTTCGGCCCATCCGGCTTTTCCCCCATCCGACCTACTACTCGCTGCAACACCGCCGCGCCGTCGCGGGCTTTCGGGTCGGTCTCCGCTACCTCCCATGTCACCTTCGGCGCGTTTTCGGGAATGCTGCCATAAATCTCAGTCTGATAGAGCTTTAGAATCTCCGGTCTTCGCTTCTTCGTCCAGGCTCCTGGGGTGGTGACGCGCTCCCCATTGGCTAGCACCAGCGGGTCCGGGAGGGTGTATTTCGGAACCTTGTCCTCGGAGTAGTTGGACACGTGTCCGGTTGCCCTCGCAAGTCGGACAGGATTGCCATTCGGGTCGCGCTTGCCGATGTAGGGCACGTTGTCCGGGTTCCCTTTCTCGCCGGGCTTTGGAGGGTCGGCCTTGACCGCCAGAACGGTGATACCCACCAGAAACCCGGCGATGAAGAGCGGCAGGGAAGATCGCCTCATGATTAACCCCAGTTGGAATTCGGGACGGTGAGCTCGATCACAACTCGTCACGGCAAACACCATCAATCAAGAAATTATCTACATCCTTCATCCATACGCTCCGTCGAAATCACCGGTGAGAGTCTCGCCCTCTCGTGGAACCCTACAAGCCGTTCCTCACAGACATTACTCGCGGGGTGGACGCATTTGTCCTCACTCCTGTGCTCATGGCTGCTCCTTTTCTCTCTCGGAACCAGATGGGGCCGATGGACATGTTGTAGGTGACGCTTCCATAGCGGGAGGGTGTCTCGTCCGCCGTGCCTTCGTTGTTCACGGTTGTTTTGGCTCTTCTGGTTTCGGCTTCCGTTCCTCGGTAGGTCGCGTGTCAAACCCGAGGTGGGCGATCTAGGCGAGTGCGTCGTGCCTTGCCCCGTGTAACGCAGTTGCGTTCTACAAGATAAAGCGGTGGAATCACGGCTCGCGCCTGGCTGTAATGGCGCACCCACTGCACAAGCCACGCCGGTCTCCTGCCATGTACGTCCTTTCCTTTCTGCTCGCCGCTCTGCCTGCCGCCGAAGTTGCACCACCCCCTCATCCAGCCGAAGTCTCAGCTGCCGATGTGCGGCGTGCAGTCGAGCGCAGTCTCCCCTTTGTGGAGAAGAGTTCGGCAACCTGGCGGGCCGGGAGCAAGTGCGTCACCTGTCATCAGGTTCCCTTCGCGGTCTGGGCACACAACGAGGCGAAGAGCCGCGGAGTTGAGGTCGATGCGGCGAAACTGGACGACCTGAGTGGTTGGGCGTTCAACTTCTGTGCCACCAACGCGGAAGCCTCCGCCACGGCCTCCACCACGTTCATGGTGCTATCGCAAACCGCAACTGCCCCGAGCGCCGATGTCCTGAAAACGTACGCGCTCTTCGAGAAGGCGTTAGCCAAGCGGCAGAAGCCGGACGGCTCGTGGCGTGAGGGCCGGCAGATCCGCATCGAGGGTGCCGAACGCGAAGCGGATGAGGTCGATACAATGTGGACGCTTCTTGCGATCAAATCTCTTGATCGACTCGGCGACAAACTCTCGGCCGAGACACGCAAGGGACTGGAGAGCGAACGCAACAAGGGGCTGGCCTTCCTCAAAGCCGCGAAGCCGGGCAGGAGGATCGACTGGCTCGCGCTCCGCGTTCTGGTCGCGAAGGAGTACGAAACAGCGGAGCTTGCGAAGCAACTGTTGCGCGAACTCCGTGCCGAGCAGAACGCCGATGGCGGCTGGGGCTACGTTCGCGGTGGCCAGAGCTACGCACACACAACCGGTGAGTGCCTGTATTGTCTGGGCGAAATGGGATTCGGCGAGAGCGATCCTGGCGTGCGCAAGGCTTGGAAGCACCTCGTCAACACGCAACATTCGGCCGGCTGGTGGCAATCCCGCACCCGCGAGACGTTCAGCACCAAGCCGGAACTTGTTCGCGCCACGAGCATCCACTGGGGCACCGCCTGGGCAACTATCGGACTGCTCCACACGCTCCCAGCCAAGTAGCCTGTTCCATTCCAGCATCCGCAAGCGGTGTCCGGGTTGTCTCCTCTGTCGGCTTGGCGACGATGGTGAAGGCCTCGTCGCGGTCCTGCCACGTCGTAATCGGTTTGCCGTCGGTGGGCAGCCCCTGGAGTCGGAAGGTCAGTTCGTCGGCCTCGACGACTCACCCGAACACCCGCCCGATCGCGTCCTTCATGACCTTTGGGTACAGGTGCCGGTATCGCTGCCGCTGCTCTTCTGACTGGTGCCCCACAACCTCGTCGATCACCCGCTGGTCGACCGCTTCGCTGGCAAGGGCCGATATGAAACTGTGCCGCAGGACGTGGTAACCCCGCACCACCTCCCACTTCGAATCCGCGAGCGTTCGCTTCAGGTGGTCGTGGGCTTCGTTCGGAGTAATCGTGGTCGGGGTCGCCCGCTTTGTTTTGCTCCGCGTCACCTGGGCGGACTGGCAGAACAGTGAAGGGGAGTCTGGCCGGACGGCGAGCCATCCTCGCACGACGACTTCAAGTTTGGGGGTGACGGGCACCGTTCGGGTGGACCTCTTGCCCTTCACTCGTTTCTTCTCGCGGACCGTGACGATCCCGGCGGCCAGATCGACATCGGCCGCCAAAGCCCTCATCAACTCGCTCCGCCTGGCCCCAGTGTACGCGGCGAACGCCACCATCGGGAAGACCCACGGAAGTGTGGCGTTTGCCCGGACATGGTCCAGGAACTCCTCGACCTCGGGTCGGGTGAGGTAGAGCGACTCCCAGAGTGCGTCCGTCCGTGCCTCATCCGGCTTCTCGGACGCAATGACAGAGCGGATTTCGGCGAAGGTGCGGAACGGCTCCTTCTCGTCCTCCTTCGGAAACCGGAGGCCCCGGCCGGGGAAGACCCCTTTGAGCAAATCGCCGTGAACCGCCCAGTTCCAGCATGCCCGGAGTGTCGCGATTTCCTTTTTTGTGGTGACGGGGGACATCCCCTTCTTTCGCCGACGCTCAACATGTCCCTGGAGGTCGGAGAGGGTCATCCCCTGAATGCGGAATCGATCCCCGAGGGTTTCGGTGACCCGGCAGAGGTGGGTGCGGAGAGTGGCGAGGGAAGAGTCCTCGACCGTACCGTTCGATAGTGTGGAGAGGTAGTGATCGAAGAGTTGGCGGGCGGTGGTGGTCTCGGGCCTGACGGAAAGGACCGGAACTTTTCCACCAGCGGCAACGAACTCTTCCAGCGGAACGCCGGGGGGGACTTCCAACCGTCCCCGCTCGATCAGGTCCAGGGTCTCGTCGACTTCCGTCGCTTTGGCCCGGGCCTGGGCTTCCGTCACCTTCCCGGCGGTGAAATAGTACCGATGCCCGCGGAAGCGGAACGAGCAGTAGTAAGCATCACCCTTCTTCGCGATCCCGGCCATGACGAGGCTCCCGTTCGACGGGGCCGATGGAACCGCCCTGCTGATGCCCTGTTGGTGGAAGTTTGGCGGAAAACTCCACTCAAAAGAAGCAGGGCAAGGGCAGCGTATTGTACGCAAACCCTTGCCCTGTCTGAAGTGCCGAGGAGAGGACTTGAACCTCCACACCCTTGCGAGTACTAGAACCTGAATCTAGCGCGTCTGCCAATCGAGCACACTTCACTGGCATTGGATCGACACTGCAAGTTGTGAAAAAATCACAGGTTATGGGCATATCGCCCGTTCCCTTCATTGTACTCATAGGGCAGTCGCATAGCCACACACTTTGCCAAAACTTTGCCATCTACCCCCTGCGCACCAGGCCCGGCTCGTACCCGACCTGGACCTTGGAGAGATGGCAAGAGCAGGGGTTGGCCGCTGTCGCCAGTCTCGACTGGAACCCTATTCAATGATTCGGCTTCTCTAGTCTGCGCGAACTCAGCCGACCAGCAAAATCGCTTATAATCGCATCAGAATGACTCCGGAGAGATGTACGAAGGGCATTGGCGTGAAACGCCGGGTTGCTGTCCAGAGAGCTTCAGAATGAGAATCGGAAAGGGTGTCCCGAGGATGATGTGGTTGCATAATCCTTCCCAATCTCTCTCAGTTACCCCGTGCGAATATGCCCTGCCCGGTCCCGGAGTTCGGCCTCGATTCGCCCGGCGGTGCGGTCGGCCGCGGCCTGGACCGTGGTCACATCCTTGCCTTCCTCCAGCGCTTGGATGTGGCGTTCGATCTCGGATGCCCAGTCCCCACATCGCAGTCGCACCCATCTAGCCTGGGGCTCGGAGAGTGGCAACGGGACGATCTGGATCCCTGTGCATCCCCCGCGGAACTCGGTCAGTCGGCGGGCGAGATCGAGGGCGGTGTCGGGTCGCTTCTTGGGCCATTCACTCGCCAGGTCGGCGAGGGCCGTCAGGGTCGCGGCGTCTCCGGCGTCACGTGGAAGATTCTGGATCTTCGCGAACCCCCAGGCCGCGCTTGCGACTTCGGTGGGTGGAGGGCCAGGCGGTCGGAGCCCACCGGCGAGGTAGACCGCGATCAGCACCGCCGCGGCCGTGGCGAAGATCGTCGCCGCGGTCCCGAACCAGCGAGTGGGTCCCCGGTGGGGGGGAGCCGTCGGGGATGCGTCGGCCCGGATCGCCTGGCGCACCCGGCTGGCAACACGTTGTCCGGCGGCGACCAGATCGTCATCAAGGCGGGTGTCCCAGTACCGTCCACCCTCGGTCAAGATCTTCTCGCGGAGTTCGGGCAAGAGGGTGGGGTTTCGCAGGAGCAGCGAGAGAGACCGGCGGGGGAGCGCTCCGAGACCGGAGGCCAGCACCCGAGGGGTGTCGGCGGCGAGCACGTCTTCGAGAACCGGGACATTCGATGGAGGGCCGTGGACGACGGCTAACTCGGCGGTGAGTTGGTCCAGGTCGGGGCCGAGCAGTTGACGCTCCAGCCAGCCCGGGAGGTCAGCGGGGTCGTCCGGGATTGTCAGCACCTGGCTCGTCATACCTTCTCAACCTCCCCACTCTCCCGGAGCAGGCACTTCCGCAGTGAGTCCCGAGCCCGGTTGAGCCGCGATTTGATCGTCCCCAGTTCCACACCCATCTCCGCGGCCAGTTCGTGATACAGCTTCCCGCCGGTGTGGCCGACGAATACTGCGTGGTAATCCGGCTTCTGCTTCCGCAGTGCCTCCAGACACCCTGGCAATCGACCCACCACTCCCGGATCGGCCCCACCGCCCCGGTCGAGGGGGTTGGCCGCTGGCTCGGCTGCGTCGGCCAGAGGGACACCACGAGCCAGCCGGGCGAGGACCGGTTGGGCATCCTGAGCCTTGCGACGCGCGACCGTGAACAACCACCCGCGGAAGTGGCCTGGGGTCCACCTGGGCAGGTTACGCCAGACCTTGACCCAGATGTCCTGGGCGAGATCCTCGGCGTTGTCGGCCGGAATGCGGCACGACCGGAGAAAGCCCATCATTCGGGCGGAATACTGCCGGACCAGTTCTTCAAATGCGTCCTCGTCTCCGCGTCCAGCGCGGGTGGCCAGTTCCTCATCGGTCGGGGCGGGGCGTGCCATCCTCGCAGTTTCCCGTCCGGCGGGTGGATCGGCAAGGGTCTGGCATCGCCCAACAATTCAAAATTCTGATTTATATTATACTATTTTGATTTTTGGATCTCGACTCGCTTCGCGAGAACCTTAATACACAGAAAATAAAACGGTAATACAGTAAAACAGTAGATAGAAATCAGTCCAGGCGGAAACAAACACGAAAACCGACGTAGCTGCGGCGGCTATCGGGCGTGAGGTTGTCGCGGCTCGCTGCGCGGCAGAACCTGGCGCCGCTGCCCCAGGAACCACCCCGAAGGACACGACGATCGCTTGATTGTGAGTATTTATTCTCGCACCATTCATATCCATTCCCCGCCATGTCACACAAGCCCCACGGATGCGGCGATTTTGTCTCGTAGCTCCCCACCTCCGCCGTCCGCTCCAGATTCGGTCCCTTCACCACCCCGCCATACGGGTAATTCCCAGCACAATTCGCCTCTGTCCCATTCAGGGTGTCACCCCAGTAAAACGCCCGACCATTTCCCTTCCCACCCCGACACGCATATTCCCACTCATCCTCGTGAGGAAGAACAAACCGCCCTCGCTGACGCCCGGGGAACTCGTCCACCTTCTTCAGAAACACCTGACAATCGTCCCACGATACCCGCTCGACCGGGAACCGGGTCGTGTCCAGCCCCTTCACGCGGTTACGATAAGCCTCATCAGACCCAGTTGCCGCGAACGCGCTCGGGTTCGACCCCATCACCGCCGTCCACTCCCCCTGCATCACCTCATACTTCCCCAGCCAGAAACCCCGGGTCGTGAACTCCCCTCGGGCGGTTTCATTCTCGTCGTCGAGCCAGGTCGGTCGTTTCCCCTCATACTCCGTCCGGGTGATGAAGTCCTGCTCGGCCTTTGGTGACCCGAGTTGAGCCTTCCCCGCTGGCACCCAGCAGAACCGCATCTTCACCCCCTTCGTGATCTCGAAGTCCCGCTCCTCACCCCCCTTCGGCCCCTGCGCCTGTGCCGAGAACAACTCCGTCGCCGGAACCTGCCCCGCTGCCAGAACAGGCGTCTGGGTCTTGCCCTCCGGGATCAGGCCCCGGACCGTTCCCGATCGCATCCGCTTCTCGGTCTGCGAGACCAGATCCGACCAGTACAACTCCTCGCCGCGGTCGCGTGTTTCGCGCATCACCGATAGCACCGCGTGCGTAAACACCCCGTGCTGGATCTTCGCGTCGGACGACTCCCACGACTGCTCACCCGACGAGCAACTGAAGAGCATTGCCGTCTGACCGGTTAGCGATACCGACTGACCACCCACACCCTTCCCCTTGTTCGGGTCGTAAATCTCCCGACACGCATCCACAAGGAGCAGGTTCCGCCCTCCGCATGGCCCGAGGATGTCGTCGACCAGATGGCTCAGGCTGACCAGCGTTCCGATATTCGCCTTCCCCTTCTTGCCGTCGGCCGGGACGAAGAATGCCTCTCGCCGCGTCTTCTTCGGGTCGGCCGGGTCTGGCACATCGTACTCCAGCCCATGCCCCGACAGCGCGACCAGCACGACATCGCCCCTGCGAACGTTGTTGGATGGAGTTGGTTGCTTCGCGACCAACTTCTCCAGGCGAGTGACCACATTCGCTCCCGTCGCGGGGTTCTCCCCCTCCGGCCCGTCTGTGAGAACCACCACCTCATCGAACCCGGCCGCCCGCAACTCCGCAGCCAGGGCTGTCACGTCCTTATGGCAGTACCGCAGGGGATCGAATCCGTGGAGATACTCCTTCGGCCCGACCAGGAGAGCGACTTTCCGCGGCTTACGGGCCACGGGTTGGGCGAACAGGATGTCCGCCATCGGGACAGCCGCAGCGATGCAGAGCAGGGCGACAGTAGCGAGTACGCGCATGGGTCACCTGGAGACATGCGGAGGGGGATGCACGATTGCCCCGGCGTTCCAACCCCGTCCCAGGCGTCCCAGGGTTAGCACCCTGGGCTATTATCCGCGGCCCTTTTGGGGCCGAAATCCCCTTGTTTTCCGCACCAACGGTGCGGTGGATAATAGCCCAGGGTGCTACTGCATGTGACCTTTCTAAAGACACACCCGTGCAGATGCCTCCGGTTGGTCTGATGCCATCAAACCCCGGCCTCAAAGAGGCCAGCTACAGAGTGCTGTGAATGCCTTGCTGTAGCTGGCCTCTTTGAGGCCGGATTCAGGGGGCTGCCCCACGCTTCACGGGCAGTCGGCGGCCGCGCACATCGCGGCTCTGGGGTTCGGTGTCTTTTGCTAGGTCACATGCAGTAACCCTGGGACGCCTGACATCTGACACCGGAGCCTGGGCTCACTCCAGGATAACGACCCGACCGCCGGAATGTTCCCGGAAAAATCTTCAGGAAACCCGGGAACATTCGCCCGGGGCAATCCGTTTCCCTGTTCAGTTGTTGCCAGTGGTCGTCATCGCGGCCAGAATGCACGGGCAACATCAGCAATCCCAGCACCGCCCCGAGGTGGTCATGAACTCCTTGCTCCGTTTGCTCTTCACTGCCGGGGTGGTCGCCCTGACCGCCTCCAACGCTCCGGCCCAGAACCCGGCCGATGTCGCCGCGAAGGCAAGAACCGTCCTCAAAACGCACTGTTCCCGGTGCCACAGCGGCGAGGGATCGAGCAGTGGGTATGCGTTTGATGTCACCCGCCACGACTCGCTCGTCAAGTCAGTCGACGGCGAGCCTCCACTGGTGGTTGGGAGTAGCCTCACCAAGTCCCCGCTCTGGGATGCGATTCAGAAGCGGATGCCGCAGAAGGGGTCGCCCGAGAAGGAAGCGTTTGGAGACCCCGAACGACTCGCCATCAAGGCGTGGATCGAGGCCGGTGCATCGCCGTTCCCGGTCGCGGTCGAACGGCCGTTCATCACTCTCAAGGACGTCCTCACCGCCATCCGCGACCACCTGGCCAAGGCCCCGCAGGCGGATCGCGCGTTCCTCCGTTACTTCAGCCTCGCCCATGTCCACAATAACTCCACATTCGCCGACGAGGATCTCCGGCACCTCCGTGCCGCCCTCTCGAAGGTGCTCAATAGTCTGAGCTGGAAAGCCCCGGTGGTCGTCCCCGAGGCCGTCGACAAGCCCGGCACCATCTATGTGGTCGATATCCGCGGGCTCGACTGGGACCGCGGCGATCTGTGGCGAAAAGTGATCGATGCCTACCCCTACGGGCTGAAATACGGGAGTCACCCGGATCGAGACCTCCGGGAACTCGACAAGGAGATGGTGCGGGAATCCGGGACCGACCTGCCGTGGGTCCGGGCCGACTGGTTTGTCGCCACCGCCAGCCGCCCGCCCCTATATCACGACCTTCTCCAGCTTCCGAAAAACGCCAAGCAACTCGAAGAAAAGCTTGAAGTCGACATTCCGGCGAACTTCCGCCGGGACACGCTCGCCCGCGCGGGGTTCGCCCGAAGTGGGGTGAGTGGCCAGAACCGTCTCGTGGAGCGACACGACACCCCCTACGGAGCCTACTGGAAGAGCTACGACTTCCTTCCGGAGAATGGGCGAGCCAACCTCATCCGCTTCCCGCTTGGTCCCGTATTTCCTGGTAATCCCTACCTGGAGCAAGCATTCCGCCACGACGGCGGCGAGATCATCTTCCATCTACCGAACGGGCTCCAGGGGTATCTGCTCGTCAACGGGAAGGACGAGCGGATCGATACGGGACCGGTGGCAGTGGTGAGCGACGACAAGCGGGTGTCCGGAACACCCGAGATCGTGACAGGGATTTCCTGCATGGCCTGCCACCGGCATGGGATGATTCCATTCAAGGACGTTGTCCGGGAGAACTGTGCCCTCTTTGGAGAGGCTGACCAGAAAGTGAAACGACTCTACCCGCCGCAGAAAGCGATGGATGAGCGAGTGGAGGCGGATCGTCGGAAGTTCCTTTCCACCCTGGAAAAGGCGATCGGCCCGCTCATGCGAACGCCGGGTGAGCCGTTCGCGGCAGTGACGACGTTCAAGGAGCCGGTCGCGGAGGTCGCAAACGGCTATCGTCGTGGGTATCTCGATCTGAAGGCGGTGACCGCTGAACTGTTCCTCCGGAACCCGGATGAACTACTCAAGAAGATTGGCGGAAAGCGGCTCAAGGAACTCGGTCTGGAGCCTTTGGGCCGACCCGGAGGGGTGGTCGGCCGATATCAGTGGGAGGCAATCGACGGGGTGTCACTCATGCAGGAAGTCGCCCGGGAACTCCAATTCACCCCGCTCCGCTAACACCAATAAACTCGAACACACGCTCATCCAGGAGATTACGATGATCATCACGTATCGATTCACGGTGATGCTGCTGGCAGTTGTAGTAACGGCTTCTCGGGGACAGGCCGATGAAGGGGGAAGCCTCAAGGATGCGGCCGCCGAACTCGCCAAGAAGGTGCAGGAGGTTGCGAAGGGTCTCAAGCCCCCGCAGGTGGCAGTCCGGATCGGCCGGTTCACCCCGGACGGGTTGGCCGATGATCTAGGGGTGAATGGTGGTGGCTTCGAGTCCGAACTCGCAACGGCTCTTGGCGGATTTGTGAACCGTGAATCGCTGCTGGTCGTCAGTGGCGAGGTGCGGTTTCTGACCGACCCTGACAAACCCGATCTGAAGGTGATCAAGGTCAATGCCAAACTCAAGTACACCAATGGCGACGAGGTGAGTGAGTTCAAGGAGTACATCGGGTACGTCAGGAAGGTGTCTGACGTCGCCAAAATCACCGGGGCGATCGTCGTGTTCAAGCCCGACAGTGAATACACCGGACCACCCTCTGACGGGCGGAATAAAGACCTCCAGAAGACCCTCCCACCCGGTCCCGGACGCCCGCCCGAAGTGCAGGCAGTGATCGAGGGAACGTTCGTCCGGCCCCGCAAGGAGAGTCCCTATGCGGTCGAGATCCGGAAGAAACCGCTGAACGCTCCGGGGGGTGCCTTGCCGGTCGCCGCGAGCCTGAAGGACGGATTGCCATTCGTGGGTATCGAGGGGGGGGAAGTGTACGAAGTTCGAGTGGTGAACAATTCCGATCATGAAATCGCCGTCTCGCTCGCCATTGATGGAATCGACCAGTTCACGTTCAGCAGAGACAGAGTGATGAAGGTGGGCGAAAAGCAAGAGGTGCAATTCGTGCCGGACGATAAGCCGCTCGACGGGCGACCTCCGTACAGTCATTATATCGTTCGTCCGGCAGGCGAGGTGCTGATCGTGGGGTGGCACAAGACGGCAGATCGGTCGCGAAAGGACAACGTCCTCTCCTTCCTGGTCACGGAGTACGGGAAGGGGGCAGCGTCAAAGTTCCCGACGCGAGCGCAAGGGAAGATCGGGACGATCACAGTCGGCATCTCTCGCAGCTATGTCCCCGGCCTGAACGTTCCCCGCAGCGCATCCGAAACCGGCTTCGGACCGCCCCGGAAGGTCAAGCAAGAGGTCGTGACCCGAAAGATCGACGACCCTCACGAGTTCATCACCATCCGGTACAACCGATGACCAGGCCAAATGCCCTTCTTCGCGCGCGACCGCGGGTTGTCCCGTCGTCCCTCGGCGGGCACAATGACGGGTGTCCGCTCCGCCCGCGACCCGAGGTGTTGTTGTGTCCACCGAAATCCTGATGGCCCCGCCGGGTCGATTGGCGTCCACATTCCGAAGTCTGGCCGACCAGTGGCGGGCGGAAACTCAGTTCTTGTCGTCGACCACCGAGATCGCCATGCACTCCGCTTACCAGCGGATCATTGGGCTTGGCCCGCAGGTGATTCCGCTGATTCTGGGACAACTGGCGAAGGAACCCGGGCACTGGTTCTGGGCGTTGAAGGCCCTCACCGGGGCCGACCCCGTCGCCCCTGCGGACCGCGGCCATCTGCCTGCGATGACAGCGGCCTGGCTCCAGTGGGGGCGGGAAAACGGATGGATCGCGTGAACCCCCTCGAACAGGCGTTCCCCGGGTTGATCGGGAGTGGATATCGAGTCACCAGCCCAGCAACGGATGGGTACAACTGTCTCGCCTGGGCAGCCGGGGAAGATACGCGGTGGTGGTGGCCCGACCCTGCCGGTATCGGATATTGGCCGGAGGGCATCCCAAGAGTGGAAACTCTGGAGGCGTTCCAGGCAGCCTATGAGACTCTCAGGTTCCGCCCGACCGAGTCCCCCGACCCGCAAGTCGGGTTCGAGAAACTGGCGGTGTACGCTCGCGGCGGTCGCCCGACACACGCTGCCCGTCAACTTCCCACCGGTCGTTGGACGAGCAAACTCGGCAGCGGTCCTGACATCGAACATGCCCCGGACAACCTGGCAGGCGAGTTGTACGGGACGGTCGCCCTGATTCTGCAACGTCCGTCGCCGCACGCTGACCGGCTCGACAAGACCTGATGCAATTATTCGTTCCGGCCCTGATCGGCACCCTGTTCGAGGTCGTCACCCATGACCTGGCATCGCACCCCGGCCTTCCTCCTCGTCGCCTTGGCCGCGGCCATCCCGTTCGTCGACCTGCTGTTCGCACAGCCGCCGACACCGACCGCGAAGGGCCGAAGAGTTGCCCTTCTGGTCGGGGTGAACGAATACACGAACCGTAACCTGGAGAATCTGAAGTACGCCGAGCGAGATATCACCGAACTTGCTGCGGTCCTCAAGTCCGCCGGCTTCGAGGTCCGGGTTCTTCTCGGGTCGGCGGACGGCACGAAGGCAGCCACCCGGCTCAATATTGAGGCCGCATTTGCTGCGGTCCTCAACGGCGTCGGGAAAGCCGATACTGTGCTCCTGGGGTTTGCCGGGCACGGACAGCAACTTTTCACAAAGGTCAAAGGGCCGGACGGGAGAGAGTCGGTCAAGGAGATCCCCTTCTTCTGCCCCAAGGAAGCCGTTCCGGCCGACCCAACCACCCTGGTGTCCCTCTCCGAGGTTCTCAAGACGCTGGACGAGAGGGGTGGGGGCCACAATCTCTTGTTGGTGGATGCCTGCCGAAACGTGGTGGACCCGAATCGCGGGAGCCGTGGCGGGATCGATGGCACCCGGGTCGAAATACAGGGAATCGGGACAGCCGCGTTCTTCTCCTGCTCCCCGCGACAGAGAGCGATGGAAACGGACAAGGCCGGTGGTGGACATGGTGTGTTTTTCCACTTCGTCATTGAGGGGCTCAAGGGGGAAGCGCGGAACCGCAAGGGACAGGTGACGTGGGACCAGCTCATCCCGTACGTCAAGCGGAACGTGAAAGAGGAACTCCCGAACTGGTTCTCTGACCTGCCGGAGAGCGAACGGCAGGTTCCGGTTTCGATCGGAAATGTTGGCGACGACCCGGTCCTGGTCACGGGAATCCGGACCGCATTCTCTCCAGAGTTGACACTGGATCATCTACCAGCTGATCGAGTTCAGATCCTCAAACAGTATCCTAACACTTTCCGCGGCCTGACATTTACCCGAGGTAACCGCTGGCTCGTTGCACTCCTGCGAGGAAATGGAACCGAGTTCACCCCACCCGACGATCCGCGCACCTCTCGACCCGAGGTCGTGGTCTGGGATCTGGTGTCGCGGACCGAAATCCGCCGGTGGACCATCCGCTCCGGGGTGGCCTGAAGCCTCGCTTGCTCGCCCGACGGTCGTCGGGCTTACGTTGGCTGCAACGACGGAATCATCCGGATCATCAATCTGGAGAATGGCAAGGAAGTTGACCAACTGAATGACCACGTGGGTTGCATCCTCTGCCTGGACCAGACACCCGACGGCAAGACGTTAGTCTCGGGTGGGACTGACAAGATCGTTCGGGTGTGGGATCTGAAGACCGGCAAGGTGACCGCTCGGTTCCGAGGCCACTCGGGCGAGATTGGATTTCTCCGAATCGCCTCCCACGGGAATTGGGTGGCCAGTGCCGCCGAGGGGGCCGAGGTGTTCAAGGTCTGGAAGACAACAAGCGGGGAGCAACTCGAAGTGCTCAAAGGGCATACGGGGAAAATCTCCGGATTGGACATCACGCCCGAGGCATCGTTTTTCGTGTCAGTTGGGTCGACGGAGTCCGAGATCCGCGTCTGGAATGCAGTCGAGCAGAAGCAACTGGAGCCCATTCCGGGTCCACCCTTCGCCCGCCCGATGGGCGGACCGGATGTTACGTATTTCGGGGTCTCGTTTCTCCACGATGGGAGATCGATTGCAACTTTGGGAGGTGATTCCAATCTGCGGATCTATCCTTCCGAAAAAGATCAACAGATAAAAACGATTAAATTACCATACGCTGGATATCGGATGATTTCGTCGCCCGATGGCGAAGTCCTGGCCCTCGGTCTGGAATCTGGACGACTCGCCATCGTCCGGATTCCCGCACGCTGACGGGGCCGACCTCGTGTTCATCTTGAACCGGGACTCATTTCCGAGGCGAACGATGGCTGGGAAATACCGCTTGTGGCTATGGCTCCTGGCCCCTCTCTACCTCCTGCCCGGTCTCTGGTCGGGGGCGGGTGCCGACCCTCCGATGCCTCCGTCGAAGGGTAAGAAGGTCGCCTTGCTGATCGGTGTGAACGACTACCAGCACCGGAAGCTCGACCCACTGAAGTACGCCGCGGCGGACGTCACCGACCTAGAAAGGGTGCTGAAGGCGGCTGGGTTCGAGGTCCGGGTGGTTCGGGGTTCGGACGGGATCGATGCGAAGACGACCGGGAAGGACGTCTACTTCGCTGCACTGGCCGATTCTTTGAAGGGCGTGGGGCGGTCGGATACGGTGCTACTGGGGTTCAGCGGTCACGGGGTACAACTGTTCGTCAAAGCGCCGGGGCCGGGTGGACAGGTGGTCGAGAAAGAGGTTCCGTTCTTCTGCCCGTCGGACGCTGTCCCGTCGGAGTCCGCAACTCTGATCTCTCTGAACGACGTCCTCAAGATCCTCGACGAGAAAGGCGGCGGGCACAACCTCTTGCTGGTGGATGCGTGCCGAAATGTGGTCGACCCGAATCGCGGAGCGCGAGGCGGGATCGACAGTGGCCGGATCGAGAATCTCGGCCCCGGGACGGCGGTGTTCATGGCCTGTTCCAGCCGTCAGCGAGCGAGGGAGACGGATAAGGCTGGGGGTGGGCACGGAGTGTTCTTCCACTTCGTCATTGAGGGCCTCAAGGGAGAGGCCGGAAATGCAGAAGGCGAGGTGACCTGGGAACAACTCATCCCCTATGTGAAGCGTCGGGTCAGGGACGAATTTCCAAAATGGTTCGACGGGTTACCAGAGGACGAACGACAGCAACCACACGTGATCGCCAACCTGACCGACGACCCAGTGCTTGTCGCGGGGATACGCCGTTCGGTGACCACGCCCCCTACCCCTCTCAACCCGCCAGTCACCGAGGCCGCCATACGCACCGCGCGGACAGCCTGGGCCAAGTACCTCGGCCGTTCAGTCGAAGAGAAAGTGGACCTCGGGGGCGGAGTGGGGATGGAGTTCGTACTGGTCCCACCCGGGGAATTCCAGATGGGCTCGCCCCCAACCGAGGTCGGGCGAGACGAAGACGAAACGGGGCACTCGGTCACCATCACACAGCCGTATTACCTCGGGAAGTACGAGGTGACGCAGGCTCAGTACGTGCGACTCGCCGGAACAAACCCGAGCTTCTTCGGGAGCGCTGACGACCACCGATCACCCGGAAGCCCTGTGCCCGCGACACTCCCGGTTGATCGCGTCTCCTGGGAGGATGCGGCTAAGTTCTGCAAGCGGCTCTCCACGTTACCCACCGGGATGGCTGCGGGGCGCGATTTCCGACTGCCAAGCGAGGCGGAGTGGGAGTACGCCTGTCGGGAATGCGGGTTAGCAGCCGGGCCGTTTCACTTTGGCGACTCGCTTGAAGCAACCCAGGTCAATTTCGACGGAGGTCGACCCTACGGCAACGGTCGCCAAGGAATGAACCGGGGACGGACGCTGCCGGTTGGCTCATTCCAGCCAAACCGGCTCGGGTTGTATGATCTGCACGGGAATGTCGCCGAGTGGTGTGCTGACTGGTACGGGGAGTATGCAGCGGAGCGGAGCACAAACCCGACCGGCCCCATGTCAGGGGAAAAACGGGTGGTCCGAGGCGGATCGTTTGAAGGCAGCGCGGAGTCCTGCCGGTCGGCGTTCCGACTTGGGGCAGTATCGAAAGAGGGCTATCGGGATCAGGGCTTCCGGGTCGCATACATCGCTCGGAAAGTCGAGTGAGACGGTCCACAATCTGAACCCCGACTGCGTAGCGTTCACCGATCTTCCCGAATGGAGGCCGGCCTCCCGGTTGATTCGATTCTCATTACTGGTCCCATGATGAAAGGAATGACCATGCCGAGGAGATTGATGCCCCTGTTTGTTTCAGTTGTGCTTCTATTCGTCCCGACGGCCACGCAGTTTGCTGCCGCTGCTGACCAGGAAGTGGTGAAGACGGTGGCCGATAAAATCGCCGCCGAGACGAAAAAGCAACTCACCCTCCACAGCCAGACATCTGTTGCGGTGGGTGAGTTCACTGGCCCTGCGAGAGCTTTACCGAACGGGCTCGGACTCGCGATCCAGTATGCTCTCATCCGGTCTCTTGAAACGTCTGGGGTGACGATCGACCGCAAGGCTCGATTCGAGCTGAAAGGGGATTTTACCTTACAGATTAAAGAGGGTAGTGCGGGTCTAAGAGTGTCGCCACGCCTGATTGATACCGACAATAGCAAGGCTGATGAATTGAGCATGACCAGTGATTACTGCTCTGTTTACGATCTTCTTATTTTGACAGGGGCAACAGCGAACATTGCACTCCCGCAGTGGAGGGATCAATACGATGACTTGCTACCAACAATCATCCAGGCCGCCCAAGAAACACCGGCAGTGTTCGTCTCGGGGTCGGAGATGCGGAGCAAAAAAGAGAGCCCATTCGGAGTCGAGATCCTTGTCAAGCAACGAGCAGATGGGCCGACACAGGCAGTCACTCCCCGGGTCGAGAACGGCATGGCCTATGCCCCGATTGGTCGGGACCAGTTCTACGAGGTACGAGTGATCAACCGGTCCGAGTACGAGGTGGGTGTGACACTGACAATCGATGGACTCGATCTGTTTACCTTCAGCGATATCCGGAGTGAGAAAACCGGGGAACCGAAGTACCGGCGGCTGGTTTTCGCGAAGGGGCAGTCTTATGCGGTTCAGGGGTGGTATCGGACAGGAGACCGGGCCGACTCGTTCGTGGTCACCTCATATGCGAAGAGTGCGGCTGCCGAAAAGCTGGTCAAACCTTCGGGGCGAACCGGGACCATCACGGTAACTTTCGCCGCAGCCTGGAACAAAAAGGAGGGAAAACCTCCTGCTGATGAACCTGGCAAACGCAAGCGGCCATCGGTTAGTGGGGATGGCACCGGCCGTGGCGATGATGTTCAACAATTGGTACAAGGCACCGGCCGCGGGAAAGAGGTGGAGACTCAGCAATTGGTACAAGGCACCGGCCGCGGGAAAGAGGTGGAGACTCAGCTGCAGGAAGCCACATCTCCATACGAACACGGCGTCATCCGGGATGTGGTCACGGTCCGGTACGCAAAGTAAGCCGGCAGCACAGAGTTCAAGACCACCATCGTCGATGTCATCGTCTGCGATCTAATTGCCATTCGGTGAACGATTTCACTCGTCCGACGTTGCATCATGTGGGAGATCGAACATGAGTGTCGTGTATAGCCTCTTCGCCGCGGCTCTGGCGGCGGCTCTCTTGGTCCACCCCGCCAGGGGGACTGGCGACCCACCCGACCCAGAACGGGGTCTTTGGGGGGTGAAACTCGCCGCCTACAGGCTCGCCGGTCACACCAAAAAGGTGCTGGATCAGCGTGGCGCAGAGAAGCACGTCGCGGTGGGCGAGTTCACCGGACCAGCTCGTATCGAATCCAGCAGTGGGGGCGCTGCCATCCAGTATGAACTGATTCGGGCCTTGGAGGCGGCTGGGATGATCGTCGACCGGAAAGCTCCTGTTGAAATCAAGGGCGATTATGTCATCCGGGATGAATTGACCCTGACCCTTCTGGTCACAATGAGACTAGTCGACCAGAAAGGTGACGAGGTCGGCACCTATCGCAGCGAAGGCGGCTGTTCCATAGAGGAGACGATCCGACTGTATGGCCTCACCATCGGCGGGAAAAGGCTTCCCCCCCCCGATGATGCCTTCTATCACTGGGGTGTCGATTTGAAAGGAGCGCTGGAAAAGCCGATGGTCTGGGTGTCAGGCTCGGAGGTCAAGGCTCGAAAAGACAGTCCGTACGCCGTCGAGGTGTTGGTCAAGGACAGGGCGGATGGACTGGGTGTTGCGGTTGTGCCTCGCGTCGAGAACGGCATGGCCTATGTACCGATCGGCCGAGGCAATTACTATGAGGTGCGAGTGATTAACCGGTCCGAGTACGAGGCGGGTGTGACACTAACGATCGATGGGCTCGATCTGTTTACCTTCAGCGATATTCGGGACGAGAAGACCGGAGAACCGAAGTTCCGGCGGCTGGTTTTCGCGAAGGGGCAGTCCTACGCGGTTCAGGGGTGGTATCGGACCGGAGAACGGGCCGACTCGTTTGTGGTCACCTCGTATGCGAAGAGCGCGGCGGCCGAAAAGCTGGTCAAACCTTCAGGGCGAACCGGGACAATCACCGTCACCTTCGCCGCAGCCTGGAACAAAAAGGTGGGGAATCGCCCTGCCGATGAACCAACCATCCCTGCCCCATCATCTAGCGATGGCACCGGCCGCGGGAAGGAGGTTAAGACCGAACTACAGGAAGCCACGTCTCCCTACGAATACGGCGTCCTCCGGGATGTGGTCACGGTCCGGTACGCAAAGTAAGCCGGCAGCAGAGAGTTCAAGACCACCACTGTCGATGTCATCGTCCGCGATGTATCCGAGGTTGCACCATTCGGGAGATCGAACATGCGTGTCGTGCATTGCCTCTTCGTTGCGTCACTGGCGGCGGCTCTCTTGGTCCACCCCGCCCGGGGGTTTGACGACCCACCCGACCCGGAACGGGGTCTTTGGGGGGTGAAACTCGCCGCCTACCGGCTCGCCGGTCACACCAAAAAGGCGCTGGAGCAGCGAGGCGAGAAGCGGGTCGTGGTGGGTGAGATCACGGGACCGGCCAGTATCGAATCCAGTAGTGGGGGGACGTCCATCCAGTATGAACTGATTCGGGCCTTGGAGGCGGCTGGGATTACTGTCGACCGGAAGGCCCCTGTTGAAATCAAGGGCGATTATGTGATCCGGGATGAATTCCAGACCCTTCGGGTCACGATACGTCTTACCGATAAGAACGGGGACGAGGTCGGCGCCTACCGCAGCGAAGTCGGCTGTTCCGAAGAGGAGACAGTCCGACTGTATGGCCTCACCATCACCAGGAGAATGGACACCACCGGAGGTGCTCTCAAAACCGGAACCCTAATGACTGAGCATTTCTCCCGGGACGATCTGAAGGGGTCGGTGGAAAAGCCGATGGTCTGGGTGTCAGGAACGGAGGTCAGGGCTCGAAAGGACAGCCCTTATGCCGTCGAGGTGTTGGTCAAGGACCGGGCAGATGGTCTGGGCGTTGCGATTGTGCCTCGTGTCGAGAACGGCGTGGCCTACGCCCCGATCGGCCGGGACCAGTTCTACGAGGTGCGAGTGATCAACCGGTCCGAGCACGAGGCGGCTGCGACACTGACGATAGATGGGCTCGATCTGTTTACCTTCAGCGACATCCGGAACGAGAAAACCGGAGAACCGAAGTTCCGACGGCTGGTTTTCGCGAAGGGGCAGTCCTATGCGGTTCAGGGATGGTATCGGACCGGAGAACGGGCCGACTCGTTCGTGGTCACCTCGTATGCGAAGAGCGCGGCGGCCGAAAAGTTGGTCAAACCTTCGGGCCGAACCGGGACCATTACCGTCACCTTCGCTGCGGCCTGGAATAAAAAGGAGGGGAAGCCCCCAGCCGACGAGCCAGGCTGGGACCGCGTCAAGATAGCCCCGGGGGGAAAGAAGGCGAATGGGCCTGGCACCGGCCGTGGGCAGGCGGTTAAGACCGAGCTGCAGGAAGCCACGTCCCCATACGAATACGGCGTGCTCCGGGATGTGGTCACGGTCCGGTACGCAAAGTAAGCCCGCATCCAGTCTCAGTCAGGTGAACCTGTACGTGTTGGGTCGATCGGAGACGTGTGGGGCACTCTGGACCTGAATCACCCCCCGTTGATGATAAGAGTCACCCGATTTCAGGTCCATCGAGACCACAATACCGATCGCGCAGAGTGTCAACCCTGGTGTCTGTTGAGGTCTCCAGAAACACTTGCTTGGCACCCGTTTGAGGTGATCACCCATGCTCCGCCATAGTACCCCATTCGTGCTCCTCGTCATCGTCCTGGCCGCGGCCATTCCGCTCGCCGACCTGTTGTTCGCTCAACCGCCCGCGAAGGGGAAGAAGGTTGCCCTGCTGATCGGTGTCAACCAGTATGCGAACCGGAAACTCGACCCCCTCAACTTCGCCGAGGCCGACGTCACCGACCTGGAGCGGGTGTTGAAGACGGCCGGGTTTGAGGTGAAGACGATTCGTGGGTCGGCGGGCATTGACCCGCAAGCCAACCGAAGCGGGAAGGACGTCTACTTCGCTGCACTGGCCGATTCATTGAAGGGCGTGGGACGGTCGGATACGGTGCTACTGGGGTTCAGCGGCCACGGGGTGCAACTGTTCGTCAAGGAGCCAGGTCCGGACGGGAAGCCGGTGGATAAGGAGTCGCCATTCTTCTGCCCGGCCGACGGGATTCCTTCCGACGCGACCACGCTAATCGGGATCAACGACGTGCTGAAGGTGCTGGACGAGCGAGGTGGCGGCCACAACCTGCTTCTGGTGGATGCGTGCCGCAATGTGGTCGATCCGAATCGAGGGTCGCGTGGGGGGATCAACGGAAGTCGGATCGATAACCTGCCGGAAGGGACGGCCGTGTTTTTCTCGTGTTCCGGCCGCCAGAAGGCTCGTGAGACCGAGAAAGCGGGAGGCGGTCACGGGGTGTTCTTCCACTTTGTGCTGGAGGGGCTCAAGGGGGCTCCGGGGGCGACCGACGGGAAGGGGCGGGTCACGTGGGACCGTCTCGTCCCGTATGTGAAGGAGCAGGTGAAGGAAGCTGGGTCCGACTGGCTGGCCGACCTCCCCGCTGGTGAGCGGCAGGTGCCATTCGCGATCGGGAGCCTCGGCGACGTGCCGCCGCTGGTGGCAGGGGATCTGGCGAAACCGGCGGATGAGAAGACTTATACGAGCAAGGCCACCGGGATGAAGTTTGTGCGGGTGAAGGCAGGTACGTTCACGATGGGTTCAACGCCCGAGCAGATTAAAGCCGTGAACGAAGAGATCAAGAAAGCGGGATTCTCGTACACGGCAGATGACGAAGGCCCGACCCGCCAGGTGACGTTGACAAAGGATTACTTCCTGGGGGAATGCGAGGTCACACGAGGGCAGTTCCGGAAGTTCGTGGAGGCCGAGGGATACAAGACAGAGGCCGAAGCGGATGGGAAGGGCGGATACGGCTGGGATACAGCGAAGAAGACCTGGGTGCAAGATCCGAAATACACCTGGCGTGATCCGGGTTTCGTGCAGACAGATGAGCACCCGGTGGTCGAAGTCAGTTGGAACGATGCGGTGGCGTTTTGCGAGTGGCTGAGCCGGAAGGAAGGCAAGACGTACCGGCTTCCGACCGAGGCAGAATGGGAGTATGCATGCCGTGCGGGGAGCCGTGGCCGGTTCCACTTTGGCGACGATGACGAGGAATTGGCGAAGTACGGGAATGTCGCGGATGCTTCGTTCCGCGCGGCGACCGGTATGACTTACGGTATCCAGGCAGACGACCGATTTGGATTCACAGCCCCGGTGCGGCAGTTCAAGCCGAACCCGTGGGGGCTCTACGATATGCACGGCAATGCCTGGGAGTGGTGCCAGGATTACTATGGACCCTACGACAAGTTGGCGAGCTTGAAAGATTCCTTTCAATCGACAAAACAGTCTAACGAATGTCGTGTCCTTCGGGGTGGTTCCTGGGTCGGCTTCGCCGGGGGCTGCCGCGCAGCGTACCGCAGCAACAACGCGCCCGATTACCGCAGCGGCTACAGCGGTTTTCGTGTTTGTTTCCGCCTGGACTGATTACTATCTTCTGTTTGACTGTTTTACTATTTTCTCTTTCTTGTTTTCCTCTCCTTCGCGAAGCGAACGGCGCAAAAACTCAAAATTACTCTGTCTATCTTTAGATAATTCTGGAAAGGGCCAGCGGCGAGCGAGGCGGACGAACAAGGGGAAACTATCGGCCTGGGAAGCGTGGCCGAGCCACCCTGCGACACGGCAGCGGACCTCCGCCAGCAGCATTTCTCCTGCCTCCACCGCCTTCCGCATCGACCGCAGACGCCCCAGAAAGGTCCGGATGCTCGTCCCCCGCACCTCGCGGCGGTGCGGCCACGTTCGGTATCCGACGAACGTGAGCCCCGTGTGGGTCGGCACGACCGCGGTTTTCCCTGGGTGAAGCCGCAACCGCAGCCCGGCGAGCAAGTCCGCCACCCGCTCCCGGAGATCCTCCAGGCGGCCCCAGTCGTTGTCCATGATCACGAAATCGTCGCAGTAGCGGACGTACCCCCCGACTCGCCAGTCGGTAGTGATCGTGTGGTCGAGACCGTTCAGATACCAGTTGGCGAACCACTGGCTGGTGAGGTTGCCGATCGGAAGGCCGCGACGACGGGTGAAGGGGGTGAAGAGATCATCCCCCGGGAACCAGTGGACCGCGGGGTCTTGCTCGTTCGACCCATCCACGATCGTGTCCAGCAACTTCAGCAGTCGCCGGTCCTTGAGCAACCGGCGGAACGTCGCCTTCATCACCTCGTGATCGATCCCCGGGAAGAACTGCCGGACGTCGCACTGGAGGGCGTACCGGTTACGCCGCATCAGGTGTTGCAGTCGCCGCGAGGCCGCGTGAGTCCCCTTCCTCTTGCGGCAGGCGTAGCTGTCCGGGTGGAAGTGGCGATCGAGGATCGGTTCGAGCACCCGGAGAATCGCGTGGTGAACGACCCGATCGCGGTACGGGGCAGCGGAGATGAGCCGGGGCTTCGGCCGGGCAATCCGGTGGGTGGTGAACGCTCCGGGGCGGTAGGTGCCGGATTCGAGTTCCCGCTGTAAACGGAGGAGATCCCACTCGCGGCGAAACTCGAATCGAGCCACCGCCGGGCGAAGCGTCTTGCCCCGGCGTGCGTTGATCGCCGCAGCGAGGAGGTTCTCCCACCCCACCAGCCGATCCCAGAGGCCGCCGGTTCGCTTCATTTCGCGCCCGAGCGTGTCGCCCTCAGCCACCCGCCGACCTGAACCCCGACACGCTCGGCGAGCCGGATCAGGTGGCCATGACCGGGCAGGGGGAGCGCTCGCAGGTCCACAGCGAGGCGGAGCCCAAACCGGAGAAGTTCGAGTTCGACGTTCGCTGCGGCCAGAATGGGCGGGCGTTCGGCGGGAGTGGCGTATCGCGCGCGGATGAGCCCAGCGAGAATGGCCCGGCATCTGTCGGTGAGTTCGGCCCCGAGGGTGGCGCGGTGGTGGCGGGGGAACTTCTCGACCCGGCGGGTGAGGTCGAGGGTAAGTGTGTAGCAATCGGCGATGACGGGGAGTTCGGCCGACATGGGTGAAGCAACCGGGCGGGACGTTCGGCAGGGCCTACCAGCCCCGCCCGGTCGAAACGGTCGTTTGGCCGCCGGGGGAAACCCGACGACACAGGTGTCGGCCCAGGACTTCCGAAACCCACGGCCGGGTGGTCCGTGAACCACCCGGGACTGGGGCCGCCTGGTGAGCCAGGCGAGTGGGAAGTGCAGGCGGAAACAAACACGAAAACCGTTGTTGTTGTTGCGGTTATCGGGCGTGTTGTTGTTGCGGTTCGCTGCGCGGCAGTTCCTGGCGTTGTTGTTCCAGGAACCACCCCGAAGGACACGACGTTGCGGGCCAACACCTCACCCCCAATCATCGCCTCGGAAGCCGGGTGACCTTGATCTCAAATACAATGAATTTCATTTGACAAATTTTGAGATTTTGGTGCCGTTCGCTTCGCGAATGAGTGAAGAAAAGCAAAAGAAAAAAACGGTAATACAGTAAAACGGCAGACAGAAATCAGTCCAGGCGGAAACAAACACGAAAACCGTAGTTGCTGAAGCGGAGATCGGGCGTGAAGTAGTAGCGGCGCGCAGCGCGGCAGTCCCAGGCGAAGTCGTCCCAGGAACCACCCCGAAGGACACGACGATCGTTAGATTGTAAGTCTTTATTCTCACACCATTCATATACATTCCCCGCCATGTCGCATAAACCCCACGGGTGGGGTGCTTTCGTCTCGTAACTCCCCACCTCCGAGGTTCGTTGTAAATAGGCTCCTTTCGCCGCGCCTCCGTAGGGGTAATTCCCATCGCAATTGGCCTCTGTCCCATTCAGGCTGTCGCCCCAGTAAAACGCCCGACCGTTCCCCTTCCCACCCCGGTAGGCGTATTCCCACTCGTCCTCGTGCGGCAGCACGAACCGACCCGCACCCCCGAACACGCCCACCGCCCCGCCCCGCTCGTTCAACGCCTTCAGGAAGCCCTGGCAGTCGTCCCACGACACGTTCTCCACCGGGAACCGGCTCGTTTGCATCCCCTTCGCCTTGTTGTCCTTCGTCCCATTGAAGTAACTGGGGTCGTCCACAATCCTCCCGGCTATCCACTCCCCCTGGGTCACCTCGTATTTTCCTAGCCAGAAACCCTTGGCCCTGTAAACACCCCGAGCGTTCTCGGTCTCTGTGTCCAGCCAGTCCGGCCGCTTCCCCTCGAAGAATGTCTTGGTCAGGTAGTCCTGCTCGGCCTGGGGTGAGCCCATCTGCGCAGTCCCTGGGGGAACCCAGCAGAACACCATCTTCACACGCGGAGCGATCGTGAACTCCCGCGTTTCGCCCGGTTTCAGCCGAGCCCGAGCGAGGTCGCCCACTTCGATTTGCAACAAGATCGTCCGCGGGAGCTGGCCGCTCGTCGGGATCGGGGTCTGCTCGAACCCCTTTGGCAGAATCGCCTTGAACCCTTCGCTCGCCATCTCGTCCTGAACATGCGTCACCAGCCCGCTCCAGGTCACCACGCCCCCGCGGGCCGCATCACCTCGCAGACCCTTCAGCACCGCGTGGGTGAACACCCCGTGTTTGAGGTCGGCGTTCTCCCACGATTTCTCCCCCCGTCCACAACTGAACAACACTGCCGTCTCTCCTTTGAGCGCCATATCGCGGCCTTCCACACCTCGCCCCTTGTTCGGGTCGGCGATGTCCCGGCAGGCATCGACCAGCAACAGGTTCCGACTCCCGCACGGGGCGAGGAGATCGTCCACCAGGTGGCTGATGCTCACCAGCGTCCCGGCCTGATTCGGCTTCCCATCGACCGGGACGAAAAAGGCATCCTCTTTCGTCTGCCCCGGCTTATCCGGGTCGGGGACGCGCATTTGCTGCCCATGCCCGGTCAACGCCACGAGCACGAGATCCCCTTTCTTGATCTTCTTGGCGTCGTCGCCATCCCCTTCGAGCATCGCCTGAAGCCGGGTCTCAATGGTCTTCCGCGTGGCACGATCCTTGCCCCTGGCCGAACCCATCAGGGTGACCACCTCGAACCCCCCAGCCTTCAAGACCTTCCCGAGTTCCTCGACGTCACGCTCGGGGAACTGCAAGTCCGGGAAGTCGTGGTCGTACTTCGTCACACCGACCAGGAACGCCACCTTCCGGGGCGGACGGTCGTTGGGTTGCGCATCGACCACCGCAATCAGCACCCCGACCAGGGCCAGCAGGAATGAAACCATGCACAGGCTGCGGAATCGGCGGGTGGTCATGGTCAGACTCCGTAGGGTGTTCCTCGACTATCAGGACGATCTATAAGCGTGGAGCAAAAGTGCTCCCCAAGATGGGCCGCGGTTAACCGATCCCGGTCGGTGGGGCCGGCCTCACAGAGGCCAGCCACAGAGCCCGGTAGCTCTCCTGTAGCTGGCCTCTGTGAGGCCGGTGGGCGTTGAACTCACAAACCACCTACTGGCGAACTCTTCTCACTCTGCTCGCCTTATGGCAGAGTCTTGAGTGGTTCCGTGACCTTGGTCGGGAGCCACAACGTATCGAGTGACGGGTCGTCGAACCGGACCCGGTACAACTCCCGCCCGGAGTCGGTGGCGACCACCGTTCCACTCGAACCGACGGGGACGAACCTCCCCTCACCGCCTTCGAGTTTGGTCACCCCCGTGATCTCGGTCTTCACGCGGACCCGCATCGGATTGGCGGGGGCAGGGGGTGGTGGTTCCTTCACCACACGTGGACCGGGCGCTGACTCCTTCGGCGACACAATGGGTGGCTGCGGCGAGTCTTTCGCAGGCGGGATTGGCGGGACCGCGGCTCCCGTTGGGAGTGGGATCACTGACCGGGCTCCTGTCTTCGGGTCGACGATCTCCGCAGTGCCTCCCTTTGCCGCGTCGTCGGGGATTTCGATCCGGGCGATCTCCTTTCCGGTTCGATCACGGATGATGATGATCACCCCAACGAGCAGGAGAACGAGTAGAGCGAACCCGGCCGCCACGAGCCAGCCTTTGGTTCGTCCACGCTCCCGGGAGGTGGACGACTGCTTGATCGCCGCGAGTTCGGCCAGTGCAGCGTTCGCATCGTCGGGCCGATTAAAGGGGTCTTTCGCCAGGAGCCTCGCGATGAACTGGCCAAGTGCTCGGGGGACGCCAATCAGTGGGGGTGGGTCTTCGGTTGCGACCGCCACCAGGGTGGCCGGGCCATTGGGGCGGGCGAAAGGCGACTGGCCGGCGAACATCCGGTGCAAAACCGCACCGACGCTGAAGAGGTCGGCCCGGGGGTCGAGCCGCCGTCCTCGGGCCTGTTCCGGAGCCATGTACGCGGGTGTCCCCAGCACTGCACCAGGCTTCGTCAGCGTGTCGTCGCCCTCGATCTCGCGGGTCAGACCGAAATCGAGGAGTTTCACGCGACCGGTCCGACTCTCCACCCAGAGGTTGACTGGCTTGATGTCTCGGTGGAGGATGCCCTGCTCATGGGCCGCAGCCAGCCCGGTAAGTATGTCCCGGGCAACCCGCAGTACCACTGACGCATCCGGTGGTCCGTCCTGCGACCGGAGCCAAGCTTCGAGGTTCGCCCCCTCCAGGAACTCCATCGCCAGAAACAGCAACCCGTCTTCCTCACCTGCCTGATAGATGGTCACCACGTGGTCCGATCGGATCGCTGCGACAGCCTTCCCCTCCCGGAGGAACCGCTGGCGGTAGTCGGGATTGCTGGCAAAGGCGGGGCTGAGAACCTTCACGGCGGCCCGTCGACCGAGGGTCTCATCAATCGCCTCGTACACCACCCCCATCCCACCTTCCCCGAGTTGACCAACGATCCGAAACCCTCCGATCCGGACCGGGCACACAGCGGCGTCGGTCTGCGGCGATTTGTGAGGGGGAGAGACTGCGGTGGGCCTGGGACGAGCGGTCAATGGAGGCGGAGACGACCCATTGTCAGAATCGCTGTGTGCGGGAGGAAGACTGCTGAGATCGCTGGCTGCGTTGGGGTCCGACTCGATCCAGGAGGCGACCTCGGCCGCCTCGTCGGGGGTCAGCTCGCCAAGGGCGTATTGGCGCAGACGATCAGCAGGCGGTCGAGTCGGGAGCATGTGTGGCTCCAGGGGGGGCGGAAATCGTTCTCGTCAGAATACCACAGCCGAGGCGTCCAGACGTTCCACAATTCCAGGAACTCGGGGATGAAAGGGGAACGAGAGATTTCGTGACATGTTCCCCGGCAATCGCGATTCCTCGCCCCGGGGTATTCGGTTTTAGAAGTCTTGTGGGCTATCGCTGATCTCAAGCTGTCTGGTGCGGTACACGACCACAGGCGGGTTCTCGCACTTTGTCCCCGCCAAAGGCGTCCGCCGCGAGTCAGTAGTCGCAAACCTTGACGTATTTGACCACCGCGATCGTCTTCGTGACCGGCACCTCGACCGTCTTGTAGCAGATGACGATCACGGTGTACGGCTTCCCACAGTAGTCATACTTGGTGACCGCCTTCTCGTAGGGGACTACCTTGAGCACGTAGGTCGTTACGGTTTGATAGGTAACCACCTTCCTGTACCCGGCGTAGTCCGAGGCGGACGCAACCGCCCCGCTCAGCCCGACCGCGATCACCACCGCCGCCAGCCGCTTCGCGAACGTGAACATGATTCGTCTCCCGGGATTCGGTCCTCAGAAGTCCGGCCTCACTCGGGCTGGACGATGAGGGAAACGACCGATTCCGGGAGATGTTCCCGAAAAATTTCTCGCACGGTATACGGCATCTGGCTGTTGCCGTGACAAAAGAACCCAGAAGGCTCTGATGTTTCGATGGAACGGGTGATGGCGATGCTGACTGGGCCAGTGAATCATTGTCTCCCACTCGGTGGCAGACCCAGTGGCAATAACCCCTCCCGACGATATCGCAGCAACTCGTCGTGGGATACGACCCAAGCCGCGTGCTTGCCACGTCCGCTGCTCTTCTTTTCTGCGCGAATGCGACCCAACCGACACCACTCTCGAACAGTGAAGTCCGCTTTGCCGACCAGACGGGCAAACTCATCAACCGAGTACCAATCTTTGATGGTTTCTCGTTCGAGGATCGCGGTCAGGACCGACTCAATTCGATCGAGCCGTTGCAGTACGCCAGTCATTTCATCATCGCTCATGGCATTCATCCGATTTCATAACCACATCGGGTAGTAATACGCGGGCATATCGTAATCCCGCATTTAGATTGCCTTTCCGACATTCACCTTGATAGATTCCCATTCAATGATGGTGGGTATCATGTGGTTCCCACTGATGTCGTGGGTCGGGGGCGGCGGGGTCGGTCGGGGGCACCACAATCATCTGGATGTTTCCCGGTCACCAGAGGCATCCAATCGCCCCCATGTCGATCTCCGCAGCCGACCAAGTCGACGACTTTGGCGAGCGTCGCACCCCGCCCGACGATCGCCCACCGGTGGCGGGCGGTCTGCCGGAACCAGAGGCAGAACCCCGCGGCAGAGGTTTCAGATTGCCCTGGCTGTGCCATCTCGCGATTCGCTACATTTGCTAACATGCAATCACTCGGGCAGTTCGTTGGATCACCCACTGACGCCAGATTCGCTACAACGTCCTTATTGCTTGTATCCCTCACAAGTCGCACCTCACATTTCCTGGGATCGATACAAATACTCAGGCTCTAATAGTCTCCCGTGTAACCTTGTAACCTTGCGACCCATTTTCCGCTTGGCGCCCTTAAGCGCGCTCTTAGGGCGGATAGCCGGGAATTTGCCTCTCAAGGTTACAAGGTTACACTGCCAATTGTTGGATCGTTACTGCTCATACTCGGCATTCGGAAGCTGAAGCCCAACGTACCAAGTCCCCGCGCTCACCTTCCGTTCATAGCCAGCCTGGGTCATCATCAGGCCGAAGGATCGCTGGGTGGGTGTATCCTCGATTCCGGCAAACTGACACCATTCCTTGAATGCGGTATACAGTCGTTCGGACCGCACCTGGAATTGCTTATCCTGCTCACATCGATCGTTGATGAACCGGCCGAGAATGTTCTCCTCCGCCCGATACTGAGAGGTCGCCTCGGCCACCCTCTGCGGGAGTCCCAGGCCATCCGCCTGCCACTTCAGACACCCGCGAACCATCCACGCGAGAATCCCCTGGCGCTCGGCCACCAGTCGATCTTTCATCGTCTTGTCCGCCCGCAGATGGNNGATGGTCGGGACGAACCTCGCCGAGAGTCGCCGGCTCATCAGGATTCCAAAACCGAGCAGTGAAAGGCACCAACCGCAGGCGGCGCCATGTTCCATTATCAGATCCGCGTACTTGTGGTTTGTGATTGGTGCAGAGAATTAGCTTGTGGGTGGGGGCAAACTCGAAGAAGTCCTGACGCATCCGCCGTGCCCTAATGGTGTCCCCCCCCGTCAATTCCTTGATCAGCGACTCGGCCAGCCGCTTTCCATCCTCGGTCTCGACCGCGCATACAAGCCGCTTGCCATGAAGGTCTGCACGCTCCGTCGGATGTGCCTCGTGATCCCGGGCCATCAGCATGTTCTGGGGAGCTTTCATCGCGTAATCCGACCCCATCACCTCCATCACCACTTCGAGGAAAGTCGACTTGCCGTTTGATCCGTCACCCCAGAACACAGTGAGGACGTGCTCACACGTCTCTCCGGTCAGGGCGTAACCGAACAGCCGCTGGAGGAACTCGATTAAATCGGCGTCCCCATCAAATACCAAGTCCAAGAACCTCTCCCATGTGGGGCATGCCGCGGACGGGTCGTATGGAGTCGGGCAAAGTTTGGTGATGCAGTCTTCTCGGCGGTGCGGACGAATCTCTCCGGTCCGCAAGTCGATGGTCCCAGCGGGAGTGTTCAAGGCCCAGTGGTCTGTATCGAATACCTCGGGCAAAAGCCTGATACCAGGCTCCGATCGAGCGAGAGCCAGCATATCCCTGATTGCCTTGGCGGAGTGGGATCTGCGCGCATGAGCCATTTTCGTCTCGGCCGCCCGTCTGATCGCCATCACGTCCTGATCGTTCCCCCCGCTGCCGGTTCGCTGAGACTCTGCTGAGGATTCGAGGTAAAGCCGATTGACCGTCTGCTTGGCGAGGTGTTCGACCTCCAAGCACCGGTCATGCCCCCACCGAGAGCCGTCCCATACGAGAAACGAATTCCAAACATCGACGTGGCGAACCCGATCCCCGTGGTGGAGCCGAAACTGGTACGCATTTCCTGCATCGCTTAACATCACTGGAGGGCCGGCGTCCTCCGCGATCGGATTGATCACCTTCGCCGGTTGTTCGACCAGAGCCATCAGCTCCCGCGCGATCGCCGGGTAGTCCACCACCTCGGCTGACCCCGCGACCCGCTCCTCAACCCAGTCGCTCACGTCCCCCTTTTCAGGCAGACCGGGTAGCTCGACGATCTTGACCGATGCTGCGATTCCCTTGAGTGAGTCGGCCAATTGGTTGGCGTGCTTCCGACCTGGATCGTCGTTGTCCGCGAGGATCACGACTATCCGACCCTTCAGCGAGTCCGCATACTCCTGTCGCCACTTCCCCGCCCCCATCGGGTTCGTCGTGGCTACCAACCCGAGTTTCACAAGCGTCTCGACGTCCTTCTCACCTTCGACCAAGAACACAATCTTCGCCGGGTCGGCCTTCAGCAGTTCGGGAAGCCGGTACAGGACACGGCGAATCTTCTTGAGATCCCAGATCCAACCCCCACGGCCGTCTGGGCGGCGCTGGCGAAAGTCTTTGTTTTTCGGAGGTGGTGCCCGCAACCGCACAGCCTGGTAGAGAAGCTTCCCTTCCTCGTCGAGATAGTCGTAAGTCTTCACTATTCGATCGTTTAAATTTGTCTGACTGGCGTCCCCATTCTCGAAGAGATCTCGTTGCGTGAGCCCAAGTGCGGCCACGATAGAGCGCGTAGAACATCCCCGGGAACGGCATTTGATCAACACCCGGCCATCGTCCCCCTCGGCCACATTGAGAGAGGGGTTTGAGTCATCATGAGCCGGGCAATGGCACAGCCACTCGCGGCCCTTCTTAACGACGAGGCCTCGTTCTTCGAGTAGGCCGAGGACACGATCGATCGCGGGTGTGGAGACGGTAGTCATGGCGTCCCCTCGGGTTTGGGGTCGGCCACATCACCATGCAAATCGGCCTCTTCGACAACTCGAAGGGCAGTGAGGGTGGTTGGGTCTTTGCCTTGCGCCCCGGTGGATGGGGTGGGTCTGACGGGAGAGCCCTGCCTGGAAGTCGAGGACGTGAGTGTGTCGGCGGTGGTGATCCGGTATGGGCGGACGGAATCGGCGGCTCGAATGAGTCGGCGGAGGAGGTCCACTTCACGTAGAGCGACGGCCAACCGCTCCCGCAGAATCGGGATAGGAGGCAGCAGATCGGCGGACGGCGGGGTCAGATCGTTTCGCATGGGCACCACCGGTTTGGTAGGTGCCCCCATAATGACGGGAGGGGTGTGAGCGGAGCGTTACCTCACTCAGAACTCACAAGGGATCACTCCACGGGAATGAGTTGAATTGTTCCCTGTAAACACTTGAGATTAAGCGGGCAGTTCTGTGATTCGAGCTTGCCGCGAGTCTCTGAGACGAGTTTGCGGAATGCCCTGTCCTCGGTCTGGTGATTCACTCCGTAGACGTCATCTATGACGTCCTCGACAGGCCGAGGAGGGGTCGGGGCGTGGGTGGCCACATCCCATAGAGACTGGACAAGCCGATACCGTAGCACTGCCCGGCCGAACCGCACTTCCACCCCTGAGAACCGGAACCCATCCGCATCGAACAGGCCATCCGGCCCACTCGCATTGTCTTGAGTATCTGCTGGATGGTCTGGGTTGGGCGTTGCGGCTTGATTTCCGGCGGCCGAGGAGTCACTTTTCCCACTCTGAGGCAATACCCCCACAAGTTCTGGCTGAGACGCTATCGCGTCCGGTTGCCTCCCTCCAGTGTGAGATTCCTCAATGAGCCCGCGAAATTCGCCGAACGACCTGGACATCCCGTGGGGAAGATCGTGGAGTGATCCCACGAATGGGGCACCTGGGTGGCAATGGCAGAGGCCCCTCGCTCCAGCATCGTGGCCAACCCAGTGGATCGTCGAGCCATTGGGCAGCCCGTAAAGCTCTCGGATGGCCCGTTCAGCGAATTGGAGGTTCGCATCCGGGAGTTGTGGGTTAGCAGTTGGGCAAATGGTGGCGGTTGTGCCGAGAATGACTTTACAACTGAGGCCAGATGCCTCCACATCGAGCGTGGGATCGATCCCGATCCAACCGAGACGGGGACGCCGCATGAATCGCTCCCATCGAGCGACCTCGTCAACCACACCGGCACAATTCAATTTAGCGGATTCGATCCTGAGCTTGGCTGCCCATCTTGGCATATTGATATTGAAATTAGCCATTAATTCGGCTGCCCGCACCCTTGCATTTGGCGTCCATAGAGGAATGTCTCGCGGATATCTTCCTGCATAGGCAAAAGTATTCCTTGGGTGTCGCAGTCGCTGCCCAATATCAATCGTCCGGCTAAATAGTCGTTCTTTTAATGTAATAGATGCCTCATGTGCGCACAAGCTATTCATCCCATCTTCCGCCCACACCTCTGAATAGCAAGGTTGATAGCCGGTTTCAGGCATACGTCTGTGGAGCCATTCCAGATTGCCCAATCGCCAAAATATGTAAGCATCTTGTCGAATATCCTGATTGGCATGTTTAATCATGTTTTTCTGGATATGCCAGATCTCAATGAGTGTAGCTTCTGCTGCCAAACTTGCCTCAGACAGGTTGCACGGTACTGGAGGCACGAATATCGGAGGAAGTGGACTTGACGTCCGGTTTCCGAGGAGGGTGTTGGCAGAATCCCAGATGGCATGTGCGAGTGGGTTGGCGAGTCGGAGCCCCTTAACCCGATCGAGGATTTTCAGGTTCTGACCGCAAAGCGACTCAGCACCAAGGAAGCGGAGAACCCAACCAAGTGATGCTGTGAGCGATATGGCAGCAAGTAGTTCTTCATCGTCCCAAACGGCGGCAAGCCAGAGGTGCGGCGTGCGATCGAACTCAAGGAAATCGAGCCTCTGTGGGTTCATCACCATCTCCCACTCAGCCAACTGCTCCACTACCGTCTGAGGCAAGTCGCCTCCCGGGGAGCTGGACTCGAAGGGGGATGCCGTCAGAACCCCCCCATACTCGATCAGGGCCTCAAGGAAGGCGATGGCGGACTCGGCTGCCGCAGTTGAGTTGAACCCGAAACGATTGACGGAATGTGAAGAATTGATGAGGGCTGAAGACGTGGTCGACATGGGTCACACCGATGGCACCGAGCCGGTTAGCCAGTCCCATCGAAGAGTTCGACGACACCACCGGCCGCATCGAAGCGAATGACATCAATCGGCCGGTGGCTCGAAGTGCTTGAGCTTATCTTTGCAAGGGGCCTCGGAGATGAAGTATTGGCGTTGGGAGACCTGATGTTGCCAGGGATAGAATGCCGACCAGTGCGCCGCGGGTATGACCCGGAGGTAAATCGTGGGCAGAACCCAAGCAGTACACTTCACCCCGTCCACGTCAGCAAAGCAACTGCCACTTTCAGCGTACCCACAGGCAAACCTCAACAGCATTGTCCCCTGATTGATATCGGACAGTTCTGCCGGAAATGCGGGATGAGCCGATCATGCCCCCCCGCGAGCAACCAGCCTTCGGACCCGAACACAGGAGAGTGAGGACAGGAGAAGGGAACCGCCCCGACCCGCAGTAATCGCGTCTGCGGGACGGTAGGGTCGCAAAAGGCGGGGGAACCACTCCCATGCGGTCGAGGCGGTGGTGGCGATGCAACACCTGCACTTCATCCCGGCGGACGAGTTCGGGAGTTCGACGACTGGCCGTTTTTGGTACTGGAGTTCGTCAAGACGGGCGGGTCAGATCAGGCCAAGGTATCAACCTGTTTGCCCCTGTTTTCGCGTGCCAGAAGCCAGCCGAGTGGGTAATATTGGGCGAAGTTGGCGGTCGGGTGTAACACCTGGCACGGGGTTGGTTCTTACCTCTGGATGCGGAGGGCCTGCCCGATGCCCGCCACAGACCAAAGGTTCTCGGTAACAGTAACGCCCGCCAAGATGGCCTGGAGGGCTTTCTTGTTTACTACGCTGGGCGGACAGGGTGTGATAATGTGTGTTTTCACCGAATATCTTCGGCAACAAAACGAATGCGGAAGGGCTTCGGAGGAAGCCGCCTCTCGCGTCGTCCAGCGCCTCCGCGAAGTAGTGCGGCGACACCTCGGGAGACGACGGTGGAACCTCCCCCCCCGTTACTTCGGGAACTACGACTCACCCTCCTGGGTAGATGCCTTCCAGTCAGAGGACGTTCCCGAGATAGTCATAGACTGTTATCTGCATCTGTTCTCCGGTCGACGGTCAGACAATCTACGAGAACGTATTCGCCTTGGGTGCGAGGTTGAGGATCTTGTCGAGGGTACAATTGTCCCTCAATTCCTATACGAACAACAGAGGAGACACGATCCGGTCGGGTATGCAGTTTATGCGAATGTCCGCGGATCGGTCAGAGCGATGGTTGGTGATCGCCGACTCGTTGCAGGCCAAATCCCTCCACAGGACGATACCCCGGTACGATTCCCCGAAAGGCACGGACCGGTCGCCGACGAATCCGAGGTGACACGAGTCGTCCAAGGATGGGGCAACATCCTCCTGCGACTGGCCCGAGTCAGTCGCCAATCGCAGGTGGATCTTGAGGAACGGTTCGTCTCGTTCCCAGAATATGATATCGTTGCGTTCACGACCCGGATCGCCACAAACGCGATCAGAGATCCGGTCCGTCGTGCCCATGACGCATGGGATGCCACTCCCGTTGATGATGTCGTGGTTGAGTACGACGCCGATACAGGAATTCGCCACTTGGTCCGGACTGTCGGCCCAACCGACTCGCCCGCTGACTCTCGGGCAGTGGGCTTGAACAGACTCAGGCAACTCCGAAGGGCGATTCCTGAATCGGGCCATTACCGAGTCGTACGGGAGGGTATGGCCCGGATCGTAGACGAACTGATCCGCGTGTTGGACAGTGATGAGCAGGTTCCGAAACAGGCGGAACTCGCTCGGCCGGAACTCGCTCGGCGGCTCGACATTCGCCCTCAACGAGTCTGTGACTATGTGAGATACCTGGAGGCGCTTGCCCAGTCTTTGCCCGACGAGTGAGCCATCACCTCGACCACTCGCCGCCAAGAGGGATGTCATGCCTGATAAATTGCTGGACCGCCTTCTACGTGAGACCAACTTAAGCCTGGAGCAGTACAAGGCTAAACGGATTGCCCTCGACGCCGATCCGCGACCCCCTCAGCCAGGTGACGTATATCAACTCCCTATCCCGTCCGAAATCGATATCGAGTGGGTCGTCGCTGAAGCCAGTAATGATCGGCTGTTCTTGCTACCAGCAGACGGGAATTCACTCGCGGGAAATCGGGATCTGACCACTCAACACGCGGTCACGCCTGGGTCGTTTGTGGTCCGATGTGGGTTCGGCATCTGGGCACCCACCGCCATGTTCAAATCGCGTTTCCGGACCGAGGTACTCCCCCCGGCCGACCGCGAAGCACTTCGTCAGCATTTGCTCCGGGTTCGGGATGGTACAGTCGGCCGGACTGAAGCTGCCGATGAGATCGAGGCAGACCCCGAGTATGACGACTGGCTCGTCGAGGTGGATCGAGCGATTCGAGCGTTGGAAGCCACCGTAAACGCGGGAGAAATCAGTGATTCCACACTGCAAGATCCCCAGGCCCCTCCCTCGGAGTCCACGGCAGCACGGGCCTCACCGCGACGGACCCCGGACCCCTGGGGGCGAGACACGGGGATAATCGGAGTTCCCAAGCGTCTGATCGAGGTCGATCTCCCCATCGCCAGGATCTCAGCCCATGATTGGCGAGAAAAGTCGATCCGGCGCGACCACATCTCAAACCTACACATCTGGTGGGCGAGGAGGCCCCTTGGGGCGTGTCGGGCAGTGATTTGTGCCGCCCTCTGGCCCGACCCGGCTGACCCTCACTGCCCGCAGTCATTCCGCGACGAAGCGGCCCGTCATCTCGTCGCATTCGCTAGACAGGTGAATTCCGCGCGGATCACCCAAGAAAAGGAAACACTTCACAAGACAGCGTCGAGGGAAAGCTTGGCCCGCTGGGAGGTCTTCGCGAAAAATCACCCACCTCTCGATCCCGACAACCTGGACCACCAGAACATCCTGCGGTTCGCGCTGCTCGACTTCATTGCCGATTTTGCCAACTGGGACAACTCGACCGTCCCCGCCTATCTGGACACGAGTCGGGCGCTCACCCAGGCGGCCCACGAGGCACTCGGCGGCGAACCGGGCACCCGCCCATTGGTGGCCGATCCCTTCGCCGGTGGGGGTAGCATCCCACTTGAGGCCCTCCGCGTTGGGGCCGATGCCTTCGCCAGCGATCTGAACCCGGTTGCCGTGCTGCTCAACAAAGTGCTGCTGGAGTACATACCAAAATATGGTCAACGCCTCGCCGACGAGGTCCGCAAGTGGGGTCAGTGGATCAAGGAGCAAGCCGAGAAGGAGCTGGCCGAGTTCTATCCCAAAGACCCGGACGGCGCAACGCCCATCGCTTACCTCTGGGCGCGAACGATCCATTGCGATAACCCCAACTGCGGAGCGGAAGTACCTTTGATTCGGTCTTTATGGCTGGCGAGAAAATCAAATAAGTCGGCGGCGATGAAGATCTTACCGAATCCGACGGCGAAACGTGTGGACTTTGAGATCCTCGACGATGCCAAGATGCAAGATGTCACCGAAGGTACAGTTAAACGCGGTTCAGCAACCTGTCCCTGCTGTAGCTATATCACGCCGGTCAAGTCGGTTCGCGAGCAACTCAAGAAACGCCGCGGCGGGGCGGCCGACGCAAGGCTTTACTGCGTAGTGACGATGAACCCGAAGGGGCAAGGCCGCTCCTACCGCCTCCCGACCGACCGAGATCGCTACATCGTGGCAATGGCCGCCACCGAACTGGAGAAACGCAAGAAGAGCCACACCGGCCCCCTCAGCCTAGTCCCTGACGAACCCCTTGATCTGCGGGGCATCCGGCATACGGGGGCGATGATCTACGGCATCAACAGTTGGGGCGACCTGTTCACCCCACGACAGCTTCTTGCATTAACGACACTGAACCGGTTCGTGGTGGAGGTGGGCAAGAACTTGGCAGGTGAGAAACCAGATGGGCTGGCCGAAGCTGTGCAAACCTGTTTGGGGGCAGCGGTGGATCGTCAGGCCGATTTCCAGTCATCGTTGGTAACTTGGACTGCTGGGGGCGAGTTTCTGGGTCACACCTTCACCCGCAAAGCGATTCCATTCGTATGGGATTTTGCCGAAGGAAATCCGTGGGCAGATGCTTATGGGCATTGGGATGGCGCAGTTAATCGGGTTGCTTCTGTGCCGACAGCTTGTAGGGGGTTAGCCCAAGCAGGCCATGTTGAAATTGCTTCAGCCGCCGCTCATCCTCTCCCCAATGCCAGCATTCACGCCCTGGTCACTGATCCACCGCACTATGATGCCGTGCCCTATGCCTACCTGTCGGATTTTTTCTACGTCTGGATGCGACGGAGCATCGGTAATATTCACCCAGTTCTACTCAAGGGTGAGCAGGTTCCGAAGGACACCGAGATCGTCGTTGATCGTACCCACGAGTTGAGCAACTCGACGCATGACATTGCCTTTTACGAACGCGAACTGACCAAGGCTTTCTCGGAAGGCCGACGCATTTTGCGACCTGACGGGGTCGCAGTCATTGTGATCGCGAGCAAGACGACGGCCAGTTGGGAAACTATCCTCCAAGCCGTGGTCGATGCCGAGTGGACGATTACCGGTTCGTGGCCGATCGATACCGAACGCGAGGCACAGGCGCTAGCCCAAGGCCAGGCGCGGTTGGCATGGTCCCTCCACTTCGTCTGTCGCCCTCGCACCACTAACGAAGTTGGCGATTGGCGCGACGTGCTCTTAGAACTTCCGCAGCGGATACACGAGTGGATGCCACGGCTAGTCGGTGAGGGCGTGGTTGGGGCTCACGCGATCTACGCCTGCCTCGGACCGGCCCTCGAAATCTTCTCTCGCTATGGCCGCGTCGACAGGGCTACCGGGGAGTCTGTTACGCTCAAGGAGTATCTGGAACACGTCTGGGCATCCGTTTCCAAGGAAGCCCTCTCGACAATCTTCCGCGACGCCGACCCCTCCGGCCTCGAACCGGATGCCCGCCTCACCGCCATGTGGTTGTGGATGCTGGGCAATGCCAAAGGAAAAGAAGGTCGTGCTAATCGTGTGATTGCAAAGCCTAACGAGCCCAACAATTTCATTGTTGGGGAGGATGAATCGGAGGAGGTTGACGACGAGGACAAGAGAGCGAACGGCAAGACGGAGAAATCGAATGGTAGCGGGTTCTTCATGGAATTTGACGCCGCGAGGAAGATTGCCCAGGGGGTTGGTATCAATCTGGAGGAATCGAGATCGATCGCGGAGGTGAAAGGCAAGACTGCCCGGTTGCTCCCGGTTAGAGAACGCACGGAACACCTTTTCGGCAAGGACAAGAAGACTGACACCAAACCCGGGAAGAGGAATCAGATGCAGCAATCATTGTTTGAGCTTCTAGAGGAGGCAGAACGAGATGTAGCGGAGAGCATCATCGAAATGAAGGGGTCACCGCTGGGCACCACCATCCTCGACCGACTTCACCAGGCCATGATCCTCTTCGGTGCCCAGCAGGGCGAATGGCTGAATCGATTTCTTATGGAGGATGGCGTCGCCAAAGACCCCAGGTTCTGGAAGTTGGCCCAAGCTCTGGCCACACTCTACCCGCGCGGCACCGACGAGCACCGCTGGGTCGACGGCGTCTTGGCCAAGAAGAAAGGACTCCGGTTAGAGCAACAGTGAACCGCTCGCTCTACCAACAGTAGCAGGTAATATTGCCTGCCCTCGCTGCCACCGTCCCGGGGGCTGGGTCCACGAATAGCAGGCACCAATGCCGGAACAGAGGCTCAACTTCTTGACTTTTGACCGGAGTGCTCGGGTGTCCTGGTCAATTCCTGATCAGCATTTCCAGATCGCAAACTGCAACCCCAAAAATTTTTGGTCCAAATCCGGATAAGCGCCGCCGGTTGCAGTTAATAGAGGATGGTCGCGGGAAACCAGCAGCGGCCCTCGTTGGGCCACCGATCGGTTACCAGGCCGCATGTGCGGCACTGGGCAGAGTCCGCGTTTTCTTAACCCGAGGAGTCCTCCGAATGCGTCACGTTCACCACCGCCCCCACCACCACCGTCCCCACCACATCCACGTTGGTCATGGCACGACCTTGAACATCAACAAATCTGGGTCGAGCCTCACGCAAAAGTACGGCAACGGGCTGACTGTCACTACTGGCACGTCCGGGACCACGGTCACCACGACCAGCGGAGCGGGCACCAGTAGCAGCGTCACCACCCAGACCCGTAACGGCCATACCCACTCACACTTCAACCACAATCGTGGGTGGTTCTTCAGTTTGTTCTCCCGCTGGTTCTGATTACCTGCGTCGTGTGACCCGGGTTCGTGGCGCGGTCGACACTACTGCCGCGCCCGGCCCGGCCGTGATGGCTCGATGGCTGATCGCGGTGGTATTCACCAGATCAACCCTCTACACCGAGAGACGAACATGGCCATGCGAGTGGCGATCATCGGCGGCGGGATCACGGGGCTGGCTGCGGCCCGTCTTCTGCGGGCACAGCAGATTGCGGTGACTCTGATCGACCGTGGATTCCCGTTTGGCGGTCGGCTACGGTCGGAGCGGGTGGATATCCCTGGGTTTGGGCGTGCGACGTTCGACCCAGGGCCAGTCATCCTCGGCCCGGCACGCTACAAGGGGTGCAAGGATGCACCGGTGGGCCTCCCACCGGTGCCCCTGCAACCAGTTCTTTTCCCGGCGGCTGAGGGTGTACTCCGGACGATTCCGGTTGCTCACTTCGGGACTGGGGTCGAGCCCGATGATTCCATACCGGAGGTCGTGACCACCGTGGCGGGTGGTGCCCAGTCGCTGATCGAGAACTTACTGCCACGGGGATACGACGAATATCTCGGAATCCTGACCAACACCGAGGTCATGAGCCTGGAGACGGCCGGTCTGGGGTGGCGAATCCGGACCCGGGAAACCGATGGTTCCACCTGCGACTCCGACGCGATGGGTACGGTCTTCGCTGACGCAATCCTGCTCACCCAGCCGGTCCCCGAGGCCCTCGGGTTACTCGATCACAGCGGCGTCGAACTGTCGGATGCCATTCGAGACGACCTCGGCCCCATCCAATACACACATGGGCTCGCGCTGATGGCTGCATTCCAGGGACCAAACCGGATGCCGCCCGACGGGCTGGTTGCCTTTTCTGATTCACCACTGACCTGGCTCATCGATAACCACTGCATCGGGGCATCGCCGGTCGGAACAACCTTGACCGCTCTGGCTGACCCCATGTGGGCGAGGGATCACTGGGGCGAACCCGACGACGTGATCGCCAAGAGGTTGCTGCCGTTGGTCGGGTCGTGGGCGGAAGGTGAGCGGCTTTGGTATGGGGTCCGCCGGTGGGAATACCACCAGCCGACCCAGCGAGTCCGGATGCCGTTTACCGAGGGACTCGATTCTCCCCCTTTGGTGGTCGCCGGGGATGCCTTCGCCGGATACGTCGCGAATCCCCTCGACGCGGCCTACACATCCGCCACCCACGCCGTTTCTCACCTCTGCCGGTCACTCGGTCGGATCGCCCGATCCCGATCCCGATCCCGACAAGCCTTGAAGACGCCATCCCGAATCACCCTGGAGGTATCCGTATCCTCGCCCGATGAGGCGGCCGACGCGGTGGCTGGTGGTGCAGACCGATTATTCCTCTCCGCCGCTCCGGAAGTCGGGGGACTGACCCCCACGCTCGACACTTTTCTTGGCGTCCGTCGCGCTGCGAACGCACAGGCCGGGCAGGGTGCGGCGGAGATCCCAATCACGGTACTCCTCCGCCCACGGCTTGGTGGGTGCGACTACGCAGCCGGAGAGTTCGATCAGATGCGTCGGGACGCCCGACGGCTCCTCGCTTCGGGTGCCAACGGGATTGCGTTCGGGGTGCTGTCGAACCGGGGAGGTGATATCCGGGTGGACGCAGCGCGATGCCAGCGTTTGGTCCGGATGGCACACTCCCGGGGGCGAGAGGCGGTTTTCCACCGTGCATTCGACTGGATTTCGGACCGACGGGTGGGCCTCCAGGATCTCCTCGCGATCGAATGTGATCGGGTAGTCACGAGCGGAGGGAGACGGTTGGCGATTGATGGGCTATCCGAGTTGGAAACGATGGTTTGTTACGCAGGCTGGGACATCGAGATCGTCGCTGCGGGCGGAATCACGCCAGAGACTGTGGGGTGTGTCGTCAGTGGGTCCAGGAGTCGGCACGTACTGGCGGGGTTACGGCGGCCCGGGTGGGATCAGCCAGCATCTGCGAAAGTGGTGCTGGGCCGGGTCGTCGGGGCAGCGGGGTATCGGGTGATGGACCTCAATCTCGTCGCGGCGACCGAGGCCGTCCTCCGCGGGATCGATCTCGCGCCCTCCCGACAGGGAAAACGCCCGCATTTCGTCACCGGGGAGTTGGCTGGGTCGGACCCACTGTCACCGCACTCCTTGCCAGTCAACAGAATCCGGTGGGAGAACTTTGACTAGCCTTGATCGCTCAACTTCTGGGATCAGGGATTATCAGGGTAGGGTGCAGGATGGACCCCACCTTGGGGCAGAGGCTTCGACTCGAAGTGTGATGGTGACACCACCCGAGGCATGGTCGTAACGATTCCCACCTTGCCACCGCGTGGCGTTGTTCCAGACCCTCGATACCACCTCAGATGACCTCATCCCCCACTCGCCCAACACCCTGGGGCCATCATGATCGTTGAGGTATCCGTGAATGCCAGGTGGATGCACCCGGCCTCTCGGTCGTCTCCCCCGGGGAGTACCTGCCGACGGACCCGAAGTCGCGTCGAGCAGATGGGCGGGGTTGAGATCGCCCAAACACGCACATTTGACTCCTGAGGGACGATCGGGCTGCGAGACGGGAATGGTGAGACTTGATGAGCGGAGGGCTGGGCGGCTAACGCACGGCCTTCACACTGGCCAGGTCGACTGTTCTGCAACCCACCTTGCATGAGGGGTGAGGACAGTTGGAAATCAACAATGGGGGGAGATTCGTGCCGCCGTGGACGGGCACTTCCCACTGTTGGATCACCTTTCGGGGACTCCGCCCCGAAGAGGAGGTCCATATCGGAGGAAGAAAACTGGTAGAATCCACCGTCGAGGTTTGACAAAGTCTTTCACCCTGCGCCTCAGAGGTTGCACGAGTATGAGCCGTCGGTCGACCGGGTTAGTCCTGCTAAACCTTGCAGGGGTACTGGTCATCATTGGGGCACTCTATGACCTCCTCGTGCCTTCCATACCACCGAACCACCTTGAGTACCTGGGCGCAGCCGACGGACAACTTGATCCGCGGTACGCCGCGTTGGACCTAGCTATGCTCCGATCGATTGGCGGTTGCCTGCTTGCCGTCGGGGTGACCGCCCTGATGTTGACGAATGGCCCGATCCGTCAAGGGGAGACTTGGGCGCGTCTGACGGTTGACGGTAGCCGTTTTGGTTGGTGTGGCCGAAGGGAACAATGCTTATCGGATGTTTCCGTTCGCCTCCCCCTGGTATGGTCCACTCGGGTTCGCAATACTCGCCATCACCGGGGCGGTATTAGTGGGTGACGGGGCGTCCGGGGCCAGCCGTGCAAACGAGACCCCCGTGAGCCCTGAGTCGTGATGACACGCCGGTTGGTCTCCATCGTACCCGTCCGATAAGCCCCAGGATGCTCTCCACTGCAAGAGATCACTCCCCAGGAGCATCCAATGGCGGTTTGAGGGACTCCACCTGGTGAAGGGATGGTCGGCCGCGCTACTGTTGATTCTTCCCCGTTGTCGCGGAGGTGACCCCCCTCGGCGATGCATTTCGCTCCCCCCCTGTCGTCGAGTTTCCCCCCGGAGGTTCTCGGGGAGTGGGGCCGCGTCCCTTGGCCTCCCAGAGGCCACCAGAACCCCGATCACCTCGAAAAGCCACTCACCTGCGTCGAGGCAGGAGGATGCCTCGGAGGCCCCGTTTTGCGCGCCTGCGGGCCTGTCGGGATCGCGGAGGGTTCCGCCGAGGTCGTGCTGCTTCGTGGGCGTGGAGTCGTGTGTGGCGATTGAGGGGAGGCGGGGGAGTTTCCCGACTGATTGGGATGTGAGGAGTGGGTGGATCGCAACGCTTTGGCTGGTCGTACAAACGATGGCGGCGTTCTGGACTACCTCCTGACCTTCGTGGACAGCAACCTTGGCCTCGTTGAGCAGAAGATCGGCCATTTCTGGGGTCGATCTGCCCCCGTGGGAGGAGATGATCACGGGGCCTTCGTGGGGGTGGTCGATCTGGTCGATTGCGCCAGCGCGACATCGTCGCGGGTTATCCGCCTCAACCCCTGGACCGAGGGGCCGGTCTGCTGGGTGCTGGCCAACCCCCGGACCCTGCCCAAGCCGGTCCCCTTCCGTGGAGCACAGCTGCTGTTCGAGGTGCCGGATGATGCGATTTTGGGGACGGTCGGATCGGTTGAGTGATGAAAGGGCACTGGGGAAGGGGGGCGGATGCCAACTGGGTCCGATCGGCCAACCATTCGATGGCTCGCCCACTCCTGAGTCCAATGGCTAATCAAGAGAAATCCTGACGGGGCGGAAGCCGCTCGAATAGGTGTTGCTCGACGGCCGGTTGACGTTACGGCTCGCACTCCGAACATCCACCGGCGTGCTGAAGAACGAGCCCCCCCGCACAAGGCGTGACATTCGTTCGTTTATCAATAACAAGCTCTTATTCTCAATATCGTTCCGCTGGCCCGTCACATACAACTGAGCCGGATCTTCGCACCACTCCTGGGCATTGCCCAGCATGTCAAAGAGCCCCAACTCATTCGGACGCAATCGACCCACAGGCCACGCCCGTTCCTCACTATTCTTCAGATACCACCCGTACCTCGGCAGCAACTCCTCCGAACGGCCGTAATACCGCGACACCACCGATCCCGACCGGCAGGCGTACTCCCACTCTGCCTCCGTGGGCAGGCGATACCCTGTCAATTTCAAATGATCCGTCTTGATCCGCATCCCTTCCGCATATGCCCCCTTCTCGTTCCGCTCGTAACACCACTGGTCTGGCGGTATCCCCTCTCGCTCACTCAACCAATTGCAGTATTCCGCCGCCTCATACCACGTCATCCCCACCGCCGGGCTATCACGCTCCGGGCTGTATCGCTCAAACCAAAAATGGCGTGGTTTGAACCTCAAGAACTGTTCGACTGTCACTTCTTTCGTCGCGATTGCGAACGAACGCCCAATCCGCTTCCGGTGGGGCGGTTCGTTCACCGGCATACGACCCGGCTCCGTCCCTGGTGAGCCCAGCGTGAACTCCACCGGACCACGCACCACCGCATACGTCTGACCCTCTCCGTTCACGTACCAGTCCCGGTCATGACCCACCACTGGGGCGGGGAGCAATGGGCCACACGCCACACCCATTACCCCCGCAAAACCCACCCCGGGCACCTCACCAAACACCGTTCGGGCCGCCAGACGACCCCGCGACACCGACCTCAGTTCCGCGTCGATGCCCTCCAACTCCGCCGCCTTCCCCCATTTCTGCCGCAACAACCAGTCGATCGCCCCGTGCAAGCCCGGGTCTGGGTGTTCTCGGTAGAGCGTCACCAACTCTTTCGCCAGCCCTTCCCGATCACCCGCCCAGACCGGCGACACCGGAAAGTCACCCAGCGCGATCAGCAACGCCCGTTTCCCCGCTATCTCGGGCTCGTCACGGAACCGACGGATCAACGCCACCGGGTCCGGAGCGATCCCCGCCAACCGCTCGATCAGGTAACTTCGGGCCGACGGGTCGCCGTCCGCAGGGAGCCGCAACAACGGCCACACCGATTCGGCGTCCCCCAGAGCCAGCAACACCGCCGCCGCGTTCGCCCGACGCTTCGCCAGGGCATCAAACACCGGGTCAGGGTCGAGGGCCGACACCGACACCGGGACACCGGCCACCGACGCCAGCCCCGAACCCACCAAGCTACCCGGGAACGCCACCTTGTCCAGTTCCGCACGCAACACGGGGACGACTGCCGCCCGGTTCGTCACGATCACTGACGCGAACAGCCGGTGATGTCGGGCGTCCACGATCATCGCCAGTTCCGCTAATTCCGCCGGCCGGTCGGTCGTGTATCGGGCCAGAAGGTTCGCCGTCAGGTCGAAAGCCGATGCCTCCGCCACCAGATCCGATTCGCTCAACTTCCCTGACCGGATTCGGTCCCGCGATTCCGGATATCTCCTCACCAGCGCTGGCAACAGTTGACCCCGAATTGGTTCCAGGGCTTGCGACCACACCACCGCCTCCAAAGGGTTCTCTTTCGTCACCTGATCCACCACCGCGGGGGCCAGCGTCTTCCACCGCAGATCATCCGGGGTCAGCCCCGCCAACGAACACGCCGCCCGCACCCGCTTCCCGGGTTCCGCGTTCGCATCCGTCAACACTGCCCACAACACGGGCGCGACTTCGGCAGTATGGGGCTTGAGCAGCGACCGGACGGGGAGCAACTCCTCCGGCTTGCACCCCGGCAGGTAGTCGGCCAGTTCCACCGCCCGCACCGGCTCGTCGGCCAGCAGTGCCAGACGTGCGTGCAGGCCCGGCTTCGTCGTCACGTATTGGGCCGCCATCTCCCGGAGCTTCGGCACAGTCAAGTCGCGGAACTCCTTCAGACTCTGCACCAGTTGCGGCACGACCGCAGTGTCGGCGGTCGCCACGGCCTGCACCAAGGCATCGGCCTGTGTCTGCTTCCGCTTGTTCTCCGCCGTCGTCAGGTCATCCGCCCGCCGCCGTTCGGCAGCCAGCTTCTCGTCGTTCACTCGCTGATCTGCTGTCCGTTGATCCGCCTCACGCTGAGCCCGGACCTCGTTCGCCGCCACCCCAGCCCCAACCAGTACCACCACTGCTGCCGCTACCGCTGCGGCCCGACCCGGGTTCCGCTTCACCCAGCGCCAGGCATGCTCCAGTTTCCCCACCGGCCGGGCCAGGATTGCCTCCCCGGCCAGGAATCGCCGCAGATCCGCAGCCAGTTCCCCGGCAGTGGCGTAACGGCGGGCGGGCTCCTTCGCCATCGCCTTCAAGCAGATCGTTTCCAAATCCCGTGGCAGCCGGTCGTTCAAGGTTCGCGGCGGTTTCGGGTCGTCGTGCAAGACCTGATGCAGCAACATGCGGGTGTTGCCGCGGAAGGGAAGTTCGCCGGTGAGCAACTGGTAGAGAATCACCCCCAGGCTGTACTCGTCCGAGCGGCCGTCGACCCGGTGGCCTTCACCTCGGGCCTGCTCCGGGCTCATGTACGCTGGTGTTCCAAGCACCTGTCCTTCCATCGTCATGGTGATCTCGCCGGCATCCCGCTTGGCGAGCCCGAAGTCCATGACGACCGGGGTTCCATCCGGCCGGATCATGATGTTGGACGGCTTGATGTCCCGGTGGACCACTCCCTGGGCGTGGGCATACTGGAGGGCCTCAGCCACCGCCGCGACGATCTCCGCTGCCTCCCGAACCAATGGCCGCCCTGCTGTCAGACGATCAGCCAGTGTGACCCCTTCAACGAAGTCACTCACCAGATAGGTCACCTCGTCGACCACTCCGACCTCATGGACGGCGACGATCGAAGGGTGTCGAAGCTGGGCGGCGCTACGGGCTTCTCTGAGGAACCGGTCCCGGTCCTGCTCCCGCGGACCGATGTTGTCCCGCCGCGGAACCTTGACCGCCACCACGCGGTCGAGCTTGGGATCGCGGGCTTTGTACACGGTCCCGAATGCACCCTGGCCGAGGGTGTCGAGGATCTCAAACCGGTCCAGGGTCTGGCCGCTCGGGGTGGTCGAACCGGTAGTCGAGGACGTCGTGATTCGGAAGCTCGACCCGCAGGCAGTGCAGGACAACTCCCCGCGGACGGGCAGGTCGATCACCTCGACTGGGTTCCTACAGTGTGGACAGAGGATGTGCATAGAGCCTGATGATAACCCGCTGGTGGGAGCGGCTCCACGGATTTCCGTGTTCGATGTGTTCCCACTCAATCAAGGGTGGGGTGGCATTCAGACCCCCAGGCCGTTCCCCGAGCCGATTCCCTTCCGTGGGGCACAGTTGCTATTCGAGGTGCCGGATGAGGTGATTCGGGGGGCGGTTCATTTCCACTCGCTGTTCATTGCGTCGGTCGATGTGACCGAAGCAGACTGGAGCAACTGCGCTGCGCGCGGAGGTCGGGCGGACCTACGCACGCAAGGTTATTATTCGCATGGTATGGAATGAGACCTCGTTGGGCTGTTGGTTTGCGAGACGGCGGAAGTTTCGGACCAGGACCGCTCAAGGAAGTGCCTGCCACGGTTGATGGAGTGGAGATTGCTCACGGCAAGGTCGGTACGCTTCACCCTTTAGTGTGGGCAGCATTCACATTGTCGGGTCCGGGGCGGTGAGATACCTCATCGCAATCATTCAACGAACACTCCAACTGCCATGTCCCACGGCAAATCGATGCATGAAGAACCCGACCGGCATTTCAGCCCGGTGCAGATGAATACTCGTGATTGGACGCAACAGAACAGACTTCTTTCTTCCGATTCTTGGCTCTCTCATTCGTAGACCTTGACTGCCCAGATCATATTTCATACAATTTGAGTAGCCCCCCTTTGGCCCGCACCGAGCATCGCCTACTTTCGAGGTACTTGAACATGTTTCATAATGGCGGAAAACCAACTACACAAATCGGTTATATCAACAGAAACAATCAGCAGTGCTGCGGTCATCGCGGACATCGCGGCAATCATCCTAACCAGCGCGCTTACAGGATGGAGTGCCTTGAGCCCCGTTGTGGATTCGTTTATGGAGCAAATGGCGCCGACGTCTGGTTACGGAAATGTCCACGCCATCAGGGAGGCGCACTGGGCATTCACTTCTGATCTGAGGACAACCGTCGCCGCCCACGCGGAAATATTTTCGCACGCCTGGGGACCGAAGCCGTGCAATCACTAACAGGAGTTAGACAATGATGCAAATATCTTTTTATCGTACACTCCGGCGCGATCATCGCTGCCTATGGTTTCGGCATTTGCCAGGTCCTGTCGGTTCTAGGTGCGAGGGCCTTGAGTCCGGTGCAGATATCAATCTTCTCTTAAGACCTATTGGCGATCCGAATCAGATCGTCACCACAAAATGGGTGCGGATGCAATCGGGGAAGGATGGCCGTCCAACGCTGGGAATTCGTATTATCGATGGCACTGCGTTCTTCAACTCATTTCCTCTCGGAACCGAATTGGAAATTGCACTTGCTGAGACGAACCCGCAGGCGAAGGTTATCGGACTGGTTTCTGCTCAGCAAGCCCCCCCGATTTCACTTGTCAACCCGCCGAAGACAGGTGGTGTGGCCCACACAACTGCTACCCTATTCCAGGCTTATGTTATGGCTGATTACTCGGGTAGCGACAACTTGGCCGGACAGCGACGATCAATCCGTGTGGCTGTAGGCGAAAGCGACTCTCTTCAGATTGTTCCGGGGCCATTTACGCGTTCTAGTCTCGTGCGTGACCTTGTCGCTAGACTAGCCGACTACTCTCGGCGTGGAATTCGCGCGTTGGTCGGAATCGACCACCAGTTCAGCATCCCGATGGCCCTTGCGGAGGAGATTGGCCTGGGCGGGTTGCTGTGGCGCGAAGCTTTGGCCCGACTATACACGGGTAGGTATCCGGCCAACGGCGGTGGTCCGTCCTGGCAGCATCCGCGTCGATTTGCTGCGGCCTTCAACGATTTCTTGCAGCGTCAGGGGCAACCAGATTATTTCTGGTCTGCCACGAAACGCGAGTTGTATGGACTTCGACATGGCACTAACCCCCGGTCGACAATTGGCAATTCTGGTGTGTTCCGCCTGACGGAATTATGCCGTGGCACTGGGCAAGCGAGTCCAAAGCCGCTTTCACGCCTCGGCGACAACGGCTCCGTCGGTAATCAAAGTTGCTGCGGCATGGGTCATCTACTTGAGGTTCTTCAGGGGTGTGAACAGGATGGTGTTCTCGCTGCTGTCTGGCCAATGGACGGGCTCGATCTTCAGTCGGCTGTCTACGCGGGCAAACACGTATTCGCCGAGCCATATCCCAGTGCCAAGCGAGATCGATCAGTTGTCCAGACTGACGAGAATGACGCTCTTGAATCAGTACGATTTCTAATGGAGAAAGATCGGAGGGGGGAACTGCCTGCGGTATGCGATCTTTCCACACTAACGCCTGATGAGGGACGCACCGTTCAATTCGAGGGGTGGATTCTGTCCCATCTACCGTGGAACCGTCTTGTGCGATCACCTCGCCTAAAAAGTCAAGTCGATGCTGCCCTTCTTGAACAGAGGAAGTGAACCAATTCAGCATGAAGTGGGAGATAGTCGGCCCAAATCACCCGCCACATCTTACCCAGTCACTCGCCGACCTGCTGGCCAACGAACGGCTTTACGAGTTCAATGGCGGTGTTGACGACCCCTGAGAAGGGTGTGCTGTGGCACCACCGTTGCGCGCGGAGGTCTGATCGACCGACGCGCGCATGCCGAAGTCCGCTTCGCGCGTCGGTCCGACACACCGACTTGGTTTCCAGTGCAGTCCAGGGCCATGTTACCATCGATTGCGGCGGGGGTGAACCGATTGCTGAGCTTTTCCCTGAGTCACTCATACCCTCATCCTTCCGTTTGTGCTCCACAAGTTTACGAGTTTCCACTCCCGCGACAGGATGCGATCCTCCAGCCGGTCGCCCTTGAAATCCACCACCGCCGCCCCATCACACATCCGGTATGGGTCGCAGTCCCAGGGCACCACGTTGCCCGGTAGAGGCTCGGGACGCTCGACCTGCAATTCCCCCTCCACCAGCTTCTGGAGGCACGACGCCTGGCCGAGGACATAGTACCCCTGCCGTCCCGCGGTGTGCATCGCTTTAACCACACCGGAGAGGCCGCGAAGATCGATCCCAGCCCTCCCCGGCCGTCAACAACCCTTTCGGAGTAAGATGCTTATTTCGATCAACTACACCCCTCGACGGTTCGCATCTACCCTCTCGAACGCCACGGCTATCCCCCATCCGCCGATGATTGGTGACCCCCAAGGTCGTGAGTGGGCAAAAGCTGGGCGGAACCTCGAAATCAGCCCCTGATCGGGCACCCGGTGATGCGGTCAGGACTGACCCGTGGTTGGCGGGACCATCTCGGCCATTTCCGCCCGGACTTGATCTGCAAGGGGCTTCGGGAAGGAGGCGAGAAGGCTCTCTATAGGGGAGATTTCTTGATATAAACCAAGGTACTTAAACAGCTTATCGAGGCCGATACCCTTTGGTACGAAGCGGAATTCGAAAGTCTCGTGGCGAGTCACCATGTCCACCGTGTGGCAGAATTCACCCTTGCAGTGGGGGCATGTAAGGTTAAGTTGGCGTTCGCCGAGAGGAACCTCCCGTTCGACCCTCGATTTCAGCTTCGCGATCACTCGTCGCGTTTCGATCGGGATCTCATGCATTGGGCGGAGGGTGAATCCATCGGCCTCGAACAGATAGTAGGGGTCGGCAAATGCGATTCGGGCCGCCTCTCGGAGGGCGTCATCAGCGCGGATCTGGGTGCGTTTTTGCTGAGCCTTGGACGCCGCTCGGATTTCTTCTCGAATGTTAGGCTTTGCGAGGAGTTTCGCTGCCTCAACCCGGCAAGTTCCGTATTTGCACTGTGGAAATGCCTTCTTATACGCACGAGTTCCATTTCGATCAACGAGGTACTCGCTGACGAAGATTTGTTGACTTGGAGTCAGAGATTTGGCTTTCCCCATGTCGATCGATCCTCCCACAGGCCAATCTGAGGTAACCATCCACCCACCATCACCCGAGCCGGTTCGATCGCTACTCGTGTGTGGTGGAGGTCGGTTGGGCCATGATGCTCCCACCCAGGGCGTCGACACACCCGGCCCAGCACAAGCCTACCATCGAGGTGGCTAGACAACGCTTAAATAGGACGGGCAAGGTCGACCCAAGGGGGGTGGTCAACCTGCCCGAATGTGCGGATTATGCCGGGAAGTCGAATGGGATGGGGACTCACCCCGACGTTCAAGTAGGAGAGCAACTGATCGGATGGCGAGGATCGTCGCGGGGTCGAGAGGGTCGAGGGACGGCAACATTCGACCACAGGTTCATCGCAGGAAGAGGTGGGGACGATCACCCCGGAGGTCGGTCGGCACTCCACTGCGGCCTACTCCCATTCGCGAAGATCATACCCATCGGGGCCTGCACGACTCGCCAGATCATCGCGAGGGGGCGATGGGGCACATGATCCAGCCGGGGGGGATTCACTGGATGGTCCCGATCGTCGATACCAGGGCACTGCAAATCGAGTCGCCATGCCTCCACTCCGAGGTATCGCCGGGGGGCACCAATTTGGCGGAGAGCCATTGAGTCATCAGCTCGTCGATGCCTCCGCTCCGAACTGGAAAACCGAAATCCACCGCCAGCACGAATCCCCATTGCGGGCATCCCATCGGTCGATCCTCCGACTGAATGCCCAGGGTGTCACCCCAAACGACGAATCTACCCCGCCAAGGTGGGGACTGGAAGACCCGGGGTGTGTGCATCTTGATCGACCAATTCCACCGGCTCGGGATATTGCAGGTGAATCGGCTCAGGAGCCGGTTGAGGCATTTCCGGGGGGGAGGGTTGATGTTGGAGATAAGCACGAAGACGATCACTCAGTTCGTCAATCTTCCGAGATAAATCCTTGACCATCATCATCAGTTTCTTCGAGTCCTTGTTCGGGTACAACCCTCGCAACTTCGCATCGCTGTCGAGGATGTTGAGCGCAGTCTGTAATTTGCCGGCATCCACGGCCTTTGCATAGAGATACTCCCGCCTGGCGAGGTGAAGGGCGAACACCATTTTTCGATTCGTTTTCTGCTCTTCGACCAGCATGATATCGGCCCGGTGAATGTATTCATCAACCTGACGTGGCTTGAGTCCCCACCCCATTGTTGCGGAATATTGCAGAATCTCGTGGCGTCCCGCACAGCCAAGGCGGAGATCCAACACCGCTTCCACCCTCTTTGCGACTTCGGCTCTACTCGCTTTCATGAGTGATCTCCTGGGCATCGATCGATTGGGCGGAGAAGTCGTGTCATTCGCGGTCCCAGCCACTCCGGGTTCTGACCGAAGGCGGTGACTTCGCCCCTCACCGGCCACCTCATGGCACCGGCTTCTCGCTGAACTGATGGGGCGTTTCTGCCGAACGAACCCACCGCATCACCCCGTCCCGGCTGCTTCTGGGACACCTGCCGGCAGCATGGAAAGCCCGCCGGCATCGATAGTTACGTCGAGTGCGGCAGGAGGCGGAACCGGGTTGCCAGCCCGGACGTTCTGGAGCCGCTCCAGGAGGTGAAGGGTTTGGGTGAGCTGCTTCGCGAGGTGGGATTCGTACCGCATCACCTTGTCCAGCAGGTCAGCACCCGGGATCACCGCCTGCGAAGCTGCAAGCCGCTCCGCGCCCTCGATTTCCTTCCCCAACTCAGCCAGTTCGACTTCAAGGCGCTCGGCCCTCTGCCGCTCTGCCATCGCTCTCCGATCGGCCTCGGCGATCACATGAGTGATCAGCCCGGGGCCGGTCATCTTCTCATCGGTGGCAATCACCTTCAGCCCCGCCCGGATCATCCTGGCGGTCCACCCATCCCACTCCTCGGGCTCCTCCTGCCATCCCTCGGGCACACCCAAAGAGTCGAGGAACTCCGCGTCTTCGACCTCGAAGTCGTTCTCATCTCTGCTGGGGGTGTACTCAGTTGCCTCACGGAGGAGGAACATTGCGTCTTGCCCATAGTACTTCTGATCGTCCGGTGCATCGACTAACTGGCGAAGCTGATCTCGGGTGTGCTCACACGATGCGATGACCTGTCGTGAGTTGTTGCGTTCGTTCCGCACCCTCGCCCACGTTCGGGAGTTGTCGAAATGCCGTGACGAAAAGCCCGTGGGTGAGTCGTTCTCGTCCCTCTCGCCGCGGACCTTTGCGGTTGCGCTGTTGATCCCGGCGGCTATCGCCGCAGTCTCGTAGACCACCACACGCCGGAGTCGCCATGTCATCAGCGCCACCCGACCGGCAAGATCGATTTCGAGGGTGCCGACCGGGGCCAATGCCTCGACTATCCCGGCGAGGTGGGCATTCCAATCCTTGGCCGATTCACCTGCGATCACCGGGAGGATAGATCGGAGGCCGTGAGCAATCGCGTTCTGCTTTGCCTTGGCCTTCCCACCCGCGCTCTTCGGCCCGGTTGAGCGTTTGGCGTTCGCCCGATTCGCGCTCACCTTTTGCCCGCTCACCATGTCGTGAACTCCGGGATGAACGTCAGTGTTTGGCAAACTCTTCCGAAGGGATTGCCGGAATGGTGAACCGGCCGAGCGTAATCGCGTCGGCTGAACTGGTGGTTGGCCAGGTGAGATCAGGACGTACCCTTCTGCTTGTCACCCGACGGGGTGGCGCAACACAAGAAATCGTAGCATGGGGACTCCTCACCGAGTTGAGCCCGGAAACGCCCGGCAACAGCCCCCATGCGACATCCTGATCTGCCCGGATGAGAGGCCATTGCCTCGGGTCATCGATCATTCCGTCGAGGCCAACTCAAACCGCTCCTCGTGACGCCGCGAGTGCTCTGCGGTGACACAATTGTCGTGGTACACCCGTGCGAGTTTGATATGGGAGTCGGCCGAATGGGGATGATCGAGACGAAAGTGGTTTCAGTGGGGTTCGCCTGCCGGCGGGCTCTAGGATTGCGCCAGAGCCGCGATTTGGCCGTGGTCGATTCCCATTCCCCACCGCGACAACAATCGGGGGGGAAGGGTCTGGTACGAGATCAGCCCAGGGCCATGCTCGGAGGAGTCGGATGGGTCTGGACGCGCGATCACCCCACCATCATGAGGGAGTTCAGGGACTCCGTGTGGAGCAAGACGGACATCGCGATCCGCAACGAAATGTTGGCGAAAGTCCTTTGCCACAACATAGTTGTAGTGATACATGAGGCTCACGAGCTTGGCATAAACCCAGGGTTTGCGGTCGGGGTGGCCGAGGGTGAGGAAGTGCAAGTGTTGAAGTTCTCGGGAGCGTGATTCCGGATGCTAGACTTTTTGGTCGCCCACAGGGGGTAGGGGATGCACGATCTACAAACGATTCCGGCTACTAAATCTAATATTCTTGTTCTATTTGGATTGTTGGGATCACTCGCCGAAAAATTAACCGGCGAGCGGCCTACAGTTCATATTCCAGACTTTGGAGTCCCGATTCCGGTGACTCCGCGTCCAACAGACGTTACATGGCATCGTCCGGAGGGTTGAGTCTAGCACGATCCTCATCGGGGAGGATACGCCATACCTGATGGGTCATCGAGATCGCGGTTGCTAAGGTGCTCCAGACCTCGTTGATCTTCGTTGCGGTTGGCCACTCCCCAAACACCGGGGAAATGAGTGGCGTGAGGCCTATCCCGGGAGGAATGCTGGCTCCAGGAAGCGTGTACTTCCGATACGCCTCTAAGGTTTTCGCAACCTCTCCGAAGTACGCTATTAACTCATCGAACTCCCTTTTCAGCGTCATACGCCGACTCTGGTACTGTAGGTATGTGTCGACATCCGGATTCTTCATCGAAACGAACCCTCCCCGGCCACATCCTTCTGGGCGCAGAGGATGTACTGGTTGTGACGGCATCCCAAGAGGGATACCTATAGAAGTAGCGTGAGATGGGTTTGCGCCAAAAAACTAGGCGCGGCATGATGTGTTTGACGCCACTTCATGCTGTGGGCGGTGACCTCACTCGCCGCCCACAGCTATCAGATAGCATCCGGTAATCCATCCAGATCAACAATGAGTTACCTCTCAACGTCCACTGGCTTCACTTTTGACCGTCACAATCGGTAGATACTATAAATCTGCTCCATCCCCCTCCCACTTTGCCAACCGTTCATCACTCTCCCGGAGAGCGGTGGCGGCAACTCTCACCATTCCAATCGCACTCATAAACGTATCCGACATGAGTGTGAACGCCCGCTCCCGGACGGCCAGAACGGGGTCCGTGATCTGGAGGTGAAAATCCATTCGCTTCCGAAAAGCCTGATTCGCCCATTCCTTAACAGTACAGCGCGACTTCACCCCGGACCAATCACCGGAAACCGCACAGAAGCAAGGCGTAACTCAGTAGTCGTGGCAAAGCTTCAGCTTACGGTCGCCGATGTTAGAATGTTGCCTGAAATCCCATGCCAGGCTTGAGTTGCGCCGAAGTGCAGGGAAGCAACCCGCGCTGTACAGTTAAGGGAGGCTGGGGTCACTGAGTGAGGCAACTCGCTCACGATCGACCACGGGATTAGGGGCTGGCAAAAGATGGGGGTCGGAGAGGTGAGGCAGAATTGATCCTAATGCAGCGCAGGAACACAAGCACTAATCTAGAAGAATTGATCATTTCGTCAGATTGATAATTCTGCTCCCGGTCAAGCCTTTGGGATGCCTTTTCATTCTCGATCATATCCATAAATTCCCTGCCCAATGCTCTCACTACCCGTCCAGTTGGTCCCGGCTCTTGTTGATCAACCGCTGCTGATGACGATTGAGTTTGAGGGAGAAGTCGAGCCCAGAGAGTGATTTCCCGTAGATGCGAGCGAGTTCGATCAGGTCGACCCCACTCCGGACCGCAGCGAAGACCCGTCGGTCGCTCGTCTGGGTGCTGGCATACGTCAATTCGTAGCATTGTCGGCAGCCGAAATACCTGGGCGGGATGACGAACCCCTTCGAGGGGAGGAAGAGTTTCTCCACCCGTCGGCCACACCTCACCCCCTTCCGCTTGAGCGGGCAGAGGAACCACCAACGCACTCCACCGAAGTTGCATCCCGTTGCGACCAGTTGAATTTGGGACTCCACCCGCTCTTTGGACTGTACGACTTCTGGCTCCCGCTCCCGTGACCGTCCACCTGCTCTTACTCGGCCTGATTTCGATCCAGACGGCTTCTCCGGTTGGAACGCCCCCGCTCTAGGGCCTAGCTCGTACACCAGGCCAAGTGTTCCCTTCTCGGCCGCGATATCGAGGTGGACATCCACGTCCAAGCTCATCCCACCGCAGTCAGGTCGCGACAGTTCCAACTCTTCGAAGTGCTGTCCGGGCGCCAGCAATCCCAATCGGCGAAGGATGGAGGTGCTGATCGCCCCACATGACTCGACCGTCCGCTTTTTCCCCTTCGCTCGCTGAGGGCCGCTCCCGCATCCGCCCATGACGTCTGCCCTCCCAGATAGCCCTTATTTTTCCGAAATTGTTACCAAATTCGCTCCCCCTCCCACCCTGGCTCGGGCCGATTTCGCAGCCCTGGACCACGGGTGCTCGGGGTGGTGTTCTGCTCTATGAACCCACATTTTGCAGCCGTTTACGGCCTTTTGCGGACCACTCGCTGGCAACACGGGAGCCCCCAGGATCAACGATCACCACGAGGTCAGGGTGGCGAGTCGGATGCGGTTTTCGGGTGTTCTGGGGGCAAAACGCCCAGAATCCGAGAGAATTCGAGGGCAAATCGGCGTTTTCGGGTGCGTTTTGGGCACCACAATGCCCTCCCGAGACCCCGAAATCATCGTTTTGACGACCGAGACCCCAGAGGAAGTAACGTCCGATAAACCGATCAGATTCTACTCACCGGCGGATTAATGCAGCGTTGACGCCCGCTGTCTCGTGATCGACCCCACTCAACAACCCTACCATGCATCCGTCCGAGTTGGTGGAAAGTGGCGATCGCCCGGAGCATCTGCCGCTGGAGATGTCAGTCCGGTGCCGGGCGGGTCAGCCACCGCAAGGAAAGGAATCTGCTGTTCAACCGAACACACCCTTGATCGCCTCGGCCTGCGTAGATGGGTAGAGATGGCGATACCGCTTCCGCTGCTCTTCCGTCGAATGCCCAGTCCACTCGTCGATCAGCCGCTGGTCCACTCCCTTGCTGGCGCAAGCGGAGATGAAACTGTGGCGGAGCGTGTGCAGCCCCTTCACCCCGTCCCACTCGCTTCCACGTAACACCCGTCGGAAGTGGTCGTGGATCTCGTTGGGGGTCAACGCCCCAGGGAGCGGATTCTCTCGCCGGCGGACGGCGGCTGTCCGTCCTTTCAGGCTCGACGCTCGGGTCTTTTCGCCACGGTGTCCGGTGGTCGCACTCCGCTTTTTGCTCCGGGCCACCGTCCCGGCCTGGCAGAACAAGGCAGGCCCTCCGGGGTGGACCGCCAACCACTCCCTCAGCACGTCACGTAGGAACGGGGTGAGCGGCACCCGGCGGCTGGTCCGCTTGCCCCGGCTCCTTTTCTTTTCGTGGATCGTGACCGCGTTTCGGTCGAAGTCCACGTCGGAAACCATCACCCGTAGCAACTCGCTCCGTCGGGCTCCAGTGTGGGCTGTGAAGCAGAACAGGGGGTAGATCCACGGGTGGCTACCCTTCTCCTTGACCCAGGCCAGCAACGCAGCCAGTTCGGGGGCGGTCAGGTACACCGACTCCCACAGCGTTTCCGGGTCGCCGCCAGAGGCGAGTTCCTTCTTCACCTCGGCCAGAGTCATGAACGCCGGCTTCTCGTCAATCTTCGGGTAGCGAAGCCCCTTCGTGGGGAACGAGCTAGTGGTCAAGCCCATCGTCGTGCCCCAGTTCCACGCTGAACGGAAGGTGGTCACTTCTTTGCGAACGGTGACCGGGGCAATTTTGGCCGTGGTCCGCTTGTTGATGTACCCCTGCAAATCGGCGAGTGTGAGTTCGGCCAGCGGGAAAGCGTCGCCCAGGACGCGGCACAAGTGAGTCAGGTGGATGCCGCAGGTGGCGAGGCTGCTGGCCTCCAGTGTGCCGTTACCGTGGGTGGTGAGATAGGCGTCCTTCAGGTGGATGAGGGTGATGGGCTGGCGGGGCGACACCTGGGCCGCTGGGGTGGCGGACGAGGGCGGTGTGCCGTCGTGCTGCACGAAAGTGACGATGTCTGTGTCGGGCGGGAGAGTGAGGAGTTTCTGCTTCAGCCGCATCAGGAGGTAATCGACCTGCGCGGCCTTGGCCTCAGCCTCGGACACGGTGACTTTGCCAATGGTGAAGCCGTGGAGCTTGCCGCGAAAGAAGAATTGGACGCGGTAACTGCCGTTCCGTTCTTGCAGAGACGCCATCGTTCGGCCCTCCGCAGTGTCACCCCAACGCCAGGTGTATAACTTTGCCAGAACTTTGCCAAGGTCTCGGGAAAGTGAGCGGGGCAAGGGATCGGTTTTCGCCGTAACCCCTTGCCCCGTAAGACTGTGCCGAGGAGAGGACTTGAACCTCCACACCCTTGCGAGTACTAGAACCTGAATCTAGCGCGTCTGCCAATTCCGCCACCTCGGCTTACCACCCGGCCCCATTCGCGTCGAGTGCTGGGTATCTTAATGCCCTTCGCTTCCTCGTCAAGCATCATGCCAAAAGACAGTCCGGGCAATGGGGTACCGGGCCAGAATCTGGAGCGTCGCCACAGGCGACAACTCAACGGCCTGTGGGGTTGACCGGGCAGGTGGGGGGTGCGAGGGGGCGGCTTCATAACGGAACCGGCTCGGTCGACTCTTCCCGAGAGGATCACCGCCAGTCCAGATTGCTCATGGTGAGTGCGGGGCCGCCCTTTCCCTTCGCTGTGACCATGTCTTGGCGTTGGTGCCGCTCGCGTCCGCAACAATCAGGTGCGTCTCTGTTTCCATCTGAGGCTCAGGCTTGGGCTCACCAAGATTGTTCAGGCTAGAGGAGAGTGGCACACCGGGTTCGACACGTTTCCAGTCCTTCGGCGATGGTGGTGTGGCGTGTCGGCGGCCCGATGTGGGGTCCGCCAGTCGCAAACCCCAGCGCGGAACGCACGACGGGTTCAACCAGGGCAGTGGGGACGGTGACGGCGAGGGCATCACCGGGTCGGGCAGCCAGAACCAGGGCGGCCGGGGCGAACCCTCGTCGGGTGAGGCGGTCATGGAGCCGGTCCCGTGCGCGGGTGAGCCGACTGGACGCCGTCCCGGGCGGCCATCCGAGGAGTCGGCCGACCTCCTCGCCGGTTTTCCCTTCGAGGCAGCAGAGCACAAAAACGACCCGGTGCCGTTCCGGGAGCCTGGCGACCTCCTCATCCAACACCTGATCGAGTTCAGCCATCACAGGCTCGGTCGACGGCGCGGCCAGGTGATCGACCTCCAACTCGTGGCGGCTGGCACGTTTCGCACGTTCGACACGAATGCAGAGGGCGGCCCGGAACGCGACACGGTGCAACCATGCGCCCACCACCTCGCCGCGTGCAACCTACGCAGCCTTGCGCGCCAGGACGAGGAATGTGGCCTGGAAGGCATCGTCCGCATCAGTCGGGTCACGCAGGAGCCGGCGGCAGGCCGCGAGAACGGGTGGTCCGTGGCGACGGACGAGCAATTCGAATGCGGCTTCGTCGTGGTGAGCTACCCAGCGCGGGGGCAAATCCGCGTCCGTCACCCCAGCCGGGGTGAAAGGGGAGTGAAGAGTCGCAAGCTGCTGAAGCCATCGCCCGTGGGACACACGCGGCCCTCGTTGCCTCACCGTATTAGAGTCGAGGAGGGGCGCGAGTTCTCCATTGTTCCCCACGCGCTGAGCAATGGGGAATTGGCGTCAGAGTATGGAGATGGGGGACTGCACATCCTGACTATTCGATTTGCGAAATCGCTTGCGACGCCATGACTTTTTTGGTGGCTTCCCATCTGGCATCAACGTAGGCTCACCAATTGTTTTATGTAACTGCTCAAGAGATAAAATTGCGCCACATAAATTTGTATCTTGTATATTAGCATCAGATAGTATAGCATTGTGGAACCTTACATTGGTAAGATTCGCGCCGTAGAAATTTGCCGATCGAAGATCTACACATTCACTATATCCATAACCGTCTCGATGTGGTGAGAGGAAAACCTGATCAACTAGCAATGCATTTGACAAGTTTGCACCAGCAAGATTTGCACATACAAGATTTGCTCCTGATAAATCCGCACCAGTAAGATCAGCTCCTTCAAAATTTGCGCCAGACATACTCGCTAGACGGAGATTTGCCCGATGTGGATCTAAACCCCGCAAGTGCCTTGTCCAGTGAGTCAGGCGTCCAGTTCTCCCCAAGTGTAGCGTAAAGAGAACATCAAGCTGCAACTTCCGCCCAGCCCATTCGACCGGCATCACTGGCTGTCCCAGACGATAGCAGGCGGAATGAAGTATAAATAGACTAAAAATTGAATTTTTATTATATCTTTCCATCTCCTGAAAGCTGGACAGCCCAAGTTGATTCATTGGCATACCGCGCTTAATAGAATATACCAATAATGACAGAATTGTTTTTCGCCATTCATTTAGAATCTCTACTGAAATTGATTCCAATGAATCATTAACAAACTGACATAGATCATTATTAAGTGATGTAGGCCCAAATAATTCAGACCATCGCTTCGATGCATATTCGGCATTCCATGCTCCGTTGTTCAGGCGGTCGTTTAGCTCGCGGAGACAACCAATAATACGACGTGATAGGAGATATTCGCCAAAGCTTTTATGACTAAACTCAAATGCGCGATCTTGCCCTTGTCTCTCGCCAGTCTCTTGAAAATAAAAAGCCAGGAATAGTGAGCTAACGTTCGATTTTTGTTGGTCGGGGAACACGCGGTGCAGTAAATCGACCCGCTCTGTCTTCTCGCATCGATCCTGAACTCTGGCCTTCGTGGTTGCGCGTACATCGCCATTATGCCAGGCCGTGACCGCCACCTCTTCCAGCAAGCCAGCGATGTCATCTTCTTTGGCGTCCTTCAGGTGCTGCTTCCCGCTCTTATCGTGAACTCGTTTTAGGACGTCAAACAGTAGCCATTCATAAATCTGTGCCCGATTTGTAGCGGGGGTAATTTTATGATCTTTCCGACACTTTGCGATCAATCCATTTAAGATTGGTTCTGCTGTCAAGGGAGCGAGCTTATCGGTGCAGATGTCTGGGGGCATCTCGGTCATCTCAAGATCCCCAATGGCCTCACCATACTTTGCCCACCATTCGTCGCGCTGGTCTATTTTTAATAGTTCGGTCTGTCCAGCCCAAACCACGGCGTCGCGCCGATGATCATCCATCATGTAAGGCAGAATATGCCTTACTCGTTCAGATTTACGAACTTCGGCATTTGTGTTAGAAACAGCAACTGATCGTCCGCATAGCATAACATTCACACGTAGTGGCTGTGAATCTCGATTGCAATCTTTGACAAAATCGTCCACTTGCCGGAAAAAGTCAGCAGCTAACTCTTCTCCTACCTTCCCTTGCTGCGCTAGCTCATCTAACCCATCAAAAATAATCAATGTTCTAGTGTCATTTTTTACATCAAATAAAAGGATATTTTGCTTGAGTTCATTATTGGCAAATTCGCTAATTGCAGGCTTAAGATCTGCACCTGGCTTGAAACGATGCAACGGCACAAACAACACGCGCCAAGGCTCTGGCCCTGCCCAGGCTCGCCATGCAGCAAAACGACGCGCGAAGGCCGATTTCCCTGACCCAGGACCACCGCTGAGAACGAAGATCGGATCCGCCGGATCTTCCATCCATGCTTGTGCCAATTCAGTCAGCATCCCAACAGTACGTTTAATTCGATTAAAATCTCTCTGTTGTTCTGTTGATTTTATATCGGCCGATTTAACCGGCAATTCGGTATAGGCTCGTAGTTCCACATAGACCTGTTCGAGCGACACCCCAAGCGTAAGGACTGGCGGGTTCGCTTGGGTGTGCAACTCGACGTGGTAGCGTTGCCAGGCAATCTCGACTTCAGCAGCATCAACGAATCGAGGCGAATATGCTTTTACCAGTTGTTGATATTGGTCCGCATGATCTATTAATTCTATGTTCAGTCGGGCTACGAACCGCGCCGGCAGGATGAGTACGGCACTGTCGGCAGCCTCTGTCCCCAGACCAGTTTCGCGCAACCAAGATGCCACAACCTTGGCGACCGTGCCGACCACCCGCGCTCTGCCTGGGTACGTGAAAAACTGTGAGTCAAGCTCTACCCTTTCACGGGAAAGCTGAGCGTCGAGTTGTTCTGCAATCTCTTTCCTGACGGGCGTCAGATGGTGTTGGTCTTGGTCCAGAGAGGCAGCAATTACGTCAGCTACTGCGCCGGCGAGTGCGCGTTTCACCAGCAAGAATGCTTCTTCGCGGGTACTCCGCGGTTTCAGTTTGAAGAGCGAGACAAACGTACCATGTATCGTCGAGATCCACTTCGCAGGCTTCGCGAGGTCGAAATCGGATAGTTTGGCGAATAGCCCGGACCAATCCGGCTTCACTTCTTGAAAGAGAAACGGGGTGGGAGGTTTTGAGGCGGGCACCAAACGAGGCAGCTTTTTCGTTGGCATGGAGAAACTCGGAGAGTCAGGCTTGGCGGGCTGCGTTTCACTGAAACGACAGACACGCACCACTTGGGTTCAGCAGGCCCGAGCCCGCAGGAATCCGGTGAGCCAGACAGGCACCTTGATATTTCCACACCGATCCTACCAACTACCGCCCAACAATCAAGTTTTTTCGTGACGTTCCGAGCCTCCGGCGGCAAGTTTTCCGAGAGGTGGCCAGAGGGGATATTCGTTGAGTATCTCAGTGGCGATGTTTGCCAGTCTTCACCCTGAAGGGGTGAGATCTCTCAGCCCAGGGCAACGCCCTGGGTTTCCAAGGGTTTTCATTCCAGCCTGAAGGGCTGGGAGAGCGACCGCCAGCGACTTTATCCCAGCCCTTCAGGCTGGAAGAGGGTGGGTGGTCGTCTCCCCAGGGCGTTTCCCTGGGCTGAGAGATCTCAGCCTTTCAGGCTGAAAACCCATCAATGTCGAGGCCGTGGTTTGACCGTCTTCACCCTGAAAGGCCGCCCAGAACGGTGCCGTGGGCAGTGGAATCGTAGTCTTTCAGGCGAAAAACCCTTCACGTTCCCGGAAACCTCACCACACCCCGAGGCTCTCATCCGGCCGCAATCACCCCTTCAGCAACCCGTACCCCACCAGCGTTTGCCGGACCTTGGCTTCGCTAGCCGAGTCCAGCGGGCACATCGGCAGGCGGAGTTCGCCCGTCCCGCGGCCGAGGAGCTTCATCGCGGCCTTCAACGGGATCGGGTTGGTTGCCACGCTGAGCAGGTCGCGGCAGAGGGGGAAGAGCTTGCGGTGCCAGGTTTGGGCCTCGGCGATCTTTCCCGCGGCGAACGCCTTCACCAGCGCCATCATGTCCCGGGGAACGATGTTTCCCACCACCGACACCACCCCCTTCCCACCAATGCTCAGGATCGGCAGGGTGAGGCTGTCGTCGCCCGAGAGGATGGTGAGGTCGGTGAGCGCTGCGACCTGCGACGCCATGTCGAGCTTGCCCGTCGCCTCCTTCACCGCCACCACATTCGGGTAGCGTTCGGCCAGCCGGGCGATTGTCTCCGCCGCGATCTCCGAACCGGTCCGGCCGGGAATGTTGTAAATGACCTGCGGCAAATCGCACGCTTCAGCGATGGCTCCGAAATGCCGGAAGTAGCCTTCCTGCGTCGGCTTGTTGTAGTACGGTCCGACCTGGAGAGTGCCGTCGGCCCCGGACTTCTTGGCGGCCCTGGTCATGCGGATGGCTTCGCGGGTGCTGTTCGATCCGGTCCCCGCCATCACGCGCAGCCGTCCACGGGCACGCTCACAGACGAAAGCCACGACCCGTTCGTGCTCGTCGTGGTCGAGGGTGGGCGACTCACCGGTGGTCCCGCACGGGGCGAGGGCGTCGGTGCCCTGCTCGACGTGCCAGTCGACGAGTTTCCCGAGGTCGTCCCAGTCGATTTCCCCGCTCTTGAAAGGGGTGACGATCGCAACAGTAACACCGGCGAATATCTCGCCCCGCGTGGCAGCCATGACAGACCTCGGAGGACAGGCAATTGATGTGTCAGGGTACAGACCACCGGACAACTGGGCAAGGCAACGCCGCCTCGGCAGGCGTTTCGGTTGCCGCGCTGTGTTCTCTGCGGGTCACTTCTTCTCGTCCGGATCACTCCCCAGGACCGACGTCCCAGACTGCCACGGGAGCCTGGGTTGCAGCGGTCACCAGAGACCGCCCGTCCGGGCTGAAGCTCAACGCCCGCAAAGGCCGTGGGCCGACGACAAACTGTCGGACCGGATTCCCGGTCTGCGCGTCCCAGACCCACACCTGGCCGTCCTGGGTTCCACCGCCGAGTCGTCGCGCGTCGGTCGAGAACGCGAGGCAGACAATCACACGCTCAAAACCGCTGATCGCCCGTACCAGTTCCCGGGATGGGACGTCCCAGAGTTGCACCGTTCCGGTGAACCCAACCGCCAGTGACCGGCTGTCGGCCGAGAACGCCAGCGCCAGTACTCCCTTTTTCTGGATCGGGAGTGCGAACAGTCGCACTCCGAATTTCGCATCGAAGAACACGATTTTATTGTTCGCCCCCTTCCCCGAATCCGTCACCCCGACCGCAAGGGACTTCCCATCCGGGGTGGCAGCGAGGCAGTTGATTCCGTCCTCAAGCTCACGGGCAAATCGCTCGGCACCGGTCACCCCGTCCCAGACCGTGACCCGTTTCCGGTTCGTCTTGGTATCGACCGTCGCGATCCATGTTCCAAGTGGGCCGACTGCCAGGAACCGTGCGTCCAGAATCCGTGTGGGAACGGCTATCGATTCGGCCCCATCGGGTAGCCGACGGATCACAAGTCCGTCGTCCTTCTCAGCGGGGCTGGTGACAACGGCAATGCGGTCGGGGGAGAACCTCGCTGCGATCCCTTCGCCCCCTTTTTTCGGATAGAACGGGTAATCCGCCGTTCCGCCGTCGGCGGTCCACCGGACCAGCATCCGCCCGTTCGCTGCCCAGACATCTTTCCCATTTGGGGAGAACATGACATCGCGTATACCGGGGTACGCCTCCCGGGACAGGATTCGCCGCGGAGTCGCACTCGTCTGCAACGATGGTTCGACGGTCATCGGCCCAGTCCCAGGCTGGATTACCGCCGCGGTTCCCGCGCCGACCGACACCGGCTTGGGGGCAGTGAGCCGAACGACCTGAACGCTCCCCTTGCGCGGTTCGACCCGAGCCGATTCCGGACCGACCGACGACACCACGAAAGAACCGCCCCGGGTGAGAACATCCGCGGCCGGGGTGCTCAGCACCATCGGTCGGCTCTCGGAGCGAGCAGGGACATCGGCCTGTACCTGCCCCTGCGCCAGCACGACCCGCCAGGATGTACTGCGAGCGGCCGGGTCGGATGGGAATCGGATGACAGTGTCGGGTTCGATTTGGAGGAGGGTGTGGTCCCGTAGTTCAACCACCGCGCCGCTGTCCTCTCCGATCGTCCGGATCGTCTGACCCGGGGCGACCGGTCGGCCGGCGGCGGCAACGACGACTTCCCCCGTCGGGCTCAGTAATTCGACCGACCCAAGAACCTGGGTCAAAGTTGCGAAAGTGAGGTCGTCTGGAACCAGAGGAAGTCCAGAACCGTTGGGGATGATCGGCTGCCCACCGAGCCACAGCCCGACCGCCAGGGCGGCGGCTACCGCGACCGCCCCGAGACCGCCGTATGCCAGCTTCCGCCGACGCGAGCGGAGTCGGTGGGGGTGCCAGGCCGGTGCCGGCCGTGAGGTGATCTCTGCCATCACGCTGGCGGCTGTCCGCGCGGCCTGTGCTGTCTGGACCCGTTCCAGCGTCGCGGCGGCGAGGTCGAGGCCCGTTCGGAGTCCGCGGAGGGCGGCTTCGAGTTCGAGCAGGGCAAAGTGGTCCCCGGCCGTAGCTGGATCGGCTGCGAGAAGGCTATCCAGTTCCGCCCCCTCGGCGTCCGAGAGGGTGCCGTCGAGGAGTTTCGCGGTGAGATCGTCGGTGCGAGTCATAAGTCGGTGAGTTTCCCTCGAATGCAATCGCGAAGCCGAAACCGAATCCGGGAGATCATCCGCTGGACGGCTTCCGGCGTCTGTCCATGTCGGGCGGCGATCGCATCAAACGACATCCCCTTCTCATACCGCTGTTGAATCAGTTCCGCGTCCCGCGGAGTGAGCGACTCACGGCAACCCCGGAGGGCAGCGAGGTAGGCGTCCGCGTTGTCGTGCCGATCACCGGCCTCGGCTCGGAGCCGTTCGGCGAGTCGTTGCCGGTAAGTCGCCAGCCGACGGTCCTCGCGTGCGGCCGTGCGGAGTTCCTTCCGGAGTCGGTTGCGGGCGAGGGTCCGAATCCAGGCCCCAAAGTCGGTCCCCAGTTCGTACTGGTCGAGGTGCAGGTACGCATCCACAAAGACTTGCTGAGCCACGTTTTCGGTCGCGTCACGGTCACGCAGGAGGGCCGCGGCGATCCGCCAGACGCTCTCCTGATACAACCGGACCAGCCCCGCGAACGCCGCTGTCTGGCCGGCGAGCACGTCTTCGACGATCCGATCGGCATCGGGCGTCGGCGTGGGTAGCGGGTCCGGTTCCATGACTCTCTGAGAAGAACCCCGACGAGGTTGCGACCAGACATGGGGATTATCGGCCCTACGAAGTCTATCCCCGAGGCAGGATCTTGTCGGTAATAACTGGGGAACCGGCAACGTCAGTCGCCGGGTACGTATCTTTGCACCCCATCCGCCACAGCCCCTACGTCTTCTTCCGGCCGACGATTTTGAGTTTTGCCTTGTCGGCCACGAAGACCCTCTCCCCACATCCGGGGAAGCGGATTTTGACTCGCCGCAAGGCACCGTACCCATTCACGTCGGTCACCTGGCCGAGCCCGAACTCCTCGTGTTGGACCAGCACCCCGACCGCCAAACCGGTGTCCGGTGGATCAGGGATTGTCGGTGCCAAATCGGTCGATTTCTTCGGCGGAAGGTACGGCCGGGCTCCGGTGTCGGCCCAGTCCCGGGCCGCTGGCCCCACCTTGGCCCGCCACTCTTCAGCCGCCGTGCGGGCGATATTCTTCGAGGCCGATGCATCGACCTGCTCGACGTCTGCGGGCAGTTCCCGGAGGAAACCGCTCGGGATTGCGTAGTTCATCTGCCCGCGGAATTCCCGGAACCGGGCATGGCAGAGGTATAACTCCTTCATCGCGCGGGTCATCCCGACGAAGCAGAGTCGCCGCTCTTCCTCCACATCCTCGTCCTTCCCGAGGCTCCGTTCATGCGGGAGAAGCCCCTCCTCAACGGCAAGGATGTGGACCACAGGAAACTCCAGCCCCTTCGACGAATGCAAGGTCATCACCGACACATGGTCGGCCGCTTCGTCCCACCCGTCCACATCGGACGCGAGGGTAATCTGTTCGAGAAAGTCGCCGATGGTCCGGGCCGGATCCTCATCGTGAAACTGCTTTGCCGCGGTGATCAGTTCCTCGATGTTGGCGAGCCGTTCAGCATCCTCGTCCTCGGTCGAATCGCGGAGCATGGCCCCGTACCCGGACTTGTCGATCACCAGCCGGATGAGGTCCGGGGGCGGAAGGTCGAGGCGAGCCCGGAGGTCGACCATCATCCGGTGGAAGTCGCGAAGACCGGTCGCTGCCTTACCCCGGATCTCAGTTACCTTGGCAACCTGCCCTGCCGCTGCAAGGAGCCCGATCTCATTCGCGGCGGCGTAGGACTGAAGCTTATCGAGCGACACCTTTCCAATTCCCCTCCCGGGTTCGTTCACGATACGCTGGAAGCTGACGGTGTCCTGCGGGTTCACGAGCAATCGAAGGTAGGCGAGGACGTCCCGGTTCTCCTTGCGATCGAAGAACGCCAGCCCTTTCACGATCTGAAAGGGAACTCCATGCTTGACGAACGCGGATTCCAGTGATCGGGTGAGTGCGTTAATTCGCATGAAGATGGCGTAATCGCGGTAGCGATACCGGCCGGCCTTGACCGCTGCCTTGATCCGGATGACCACACCCTCGGCCTCGTCTAGCCCGTTGTCAAATGCCAGCACCCGGACCGGCTCGCCTTGCGGGTTGTCGGTGACCAGAGACTTCTTCTTGCGTTGCTTGTTGTGGTCGATGAGCACGCTCGCAGCGTGCAGGATGGCTTTCGTACTCCGATAGTTCCGGTTCAGGGTGATGACCCGGGCGGACGGGAAATCTCGCTCAAAATCCAAGATATTCTTGATATCAGAACCGCGCCATTTATAGATCGATTGATCTGGATCTCCAACGACACAAAGATTATTATTATCAAGCGATAGCCTCTTGGCGATCTCGTATTGCGCGGAGTTGGTATCCTGGTATTCATCGATCAGGATGTACCGGAAGCGGTCGTCGAGGTCGCGGCGGAGTTCCTCGTTTGTCCGCAGGGCCATTGCGGGCAAGTAGAGAAGGTCGTCGAAATCCATCGCATTGGCAGCGCGGAGCCGCTTTTCGTAGCCGTGGTAAACCTTGGCGACCGTCTGGGAGAAGAAGTCGTTGGCGGTCTTTTCGTACTGGTTTGGCGTGAGAAGCTGGTTTTTCGCCTTGCTGATCGCTCCGCCGAGTCGGTCCGGGCTGAACTTCACGTCGTCGATCCCGGTGGCGAGAAGGGCATCCTTGACCAGCTTGTTCCGATCGTCGGTGTCGTAGATCGTGAAGTTTCGGTCGATGTTGAGTCGGTCGGCGTATTGCCGCAGAAGCCGGGCTCCGAGGCTGTGGAACGTGCTGACCCATACCCGGTTCCCGGGGACGAGTTGCTCGACTCGCGCCCGCATTTCCCCTGCTGCCTTGTTCGTGAACGTGATCGCCAGAATATTGCCTGGGCGGATGCCCAGTCGAAGCAAGTACCCCACCCGACGGGTGATCACGCGGGTTTTCCCGGACCCTGCTCCGGCCAGAATCAGGAGCGGCCCCTCGGCGTGGGTGACGGCCGCGCGCTGGTCGTCGGTGAGATCGGCGAGCAGGTCGGCGTCGGGGGGGCCGCCGGGATTCGACATGGGTGCGGTTCCTCCGCTGGTCGGGCTTTTACATGCCCGCCGGGTTGGTAACAATAAACTGGGACACGCGAATTGTACCGGCCCCGGCAGGCGGAGCGTAGACCAGCCCAGGAGAGCCGATCCGGCCCCAGTCACCAGAAAGTTTTGACCCGATGGAGATCCTCGGAATCGGCACTCAGGTCATGGAATGTACCCGGGTCCGAAAACTGATTGATGAGCACGGCGAGACGTTCCTGCGGCAGGTTTATACCGACCGCGAGACCCGGCTTTGCAATGGGAAGAAGCAATCGACCGAGCAATTCACGGCCGTCTGGGCAGCGAAAGAAGCGGTCCTCCGCAGCCTCGGGACAACTTGGCGGCGCGGGACCAATTGGACGGACGTGGAAGTGGTGTGCGAAAACGGTGGCGGGCCGCAGGTGGTCCTGACCGGGGCGACCCACGAACTGATGGCCACCCGTGGGGTGGGCTCCTTCCTGCTGACAATGGCCCACTGCCGCACATTCGCGACAGCCACCAGCATTGCTGTGGGAGATGGCGGGAAGCCTCGGGAGTGACACGGCTCAGAGGGCTGTGATCGTCGAGTGGGCCATGCCGGAGCCGATCCCGCTGAACGGGATTACTCCGCAAACCCGGGCCGCCACGGAGGGCGGCCCCTACCGACAAAGCTCAGCTACCCGGCCCGGCTTTGCGGGCCGGGTCAGCTGCAGCCGATGGTTCGGCATGCTTGCTCTGCCTGACGGGGAGCTTAAAATCCACCTCGGGCGGCTGCCAGGTAGAGCCAACCAACCGCAGTCCGCTCACCGCCAACTCCCGCGCGCAGGGGCCGACGAAGCTGTCAGGCACCCGCTCGAACTCGGCCTGCAACGCCCTGCGGAGCGCGCCCAGCAGGTCGAACCCCGCTGGCTTGGGCAGTCCGACCGAGAACTCGCCGCCCACGAGGCACGCACCGTTGTACAGCCCGCCTGGGTAGAACATGGCGGAGTCTGGATTGCCCTCCGGGTACACGCCTCGTAGCGTCCGCCCGCCTGCCTCCCGCACGCGCAACGTGAATGGGCTGGCGGCGGGCATCAGCAGGTAGGACGGCTGGCGGTAGATGTCCCCCTCGGCGGCCGTGCCCAGCGCCGGCAACTCGGCCGCGGTACCCCAGGTCGGCACGTGGAGCGGGCCGAAGTCGGGCGGGCCGTTGGTGACGAATGCCCGGTAGGTCAACGGCACACTCTGCTCCACCCGCCCGAGGACGCGAAGGAGGTCATCGCGGGTGGCGAAAAACATCACGCGACGGCTCATCCGCGATCTCGCCTCCGGGGCCGAATCGGCATTGGTAGGGGCCGCCCTCCGTGGCGGCCCGGCTTCGCAGAAACACAAGGCTTGACTGGACACCAACCAGTCATCCGGCCCAATCGACGATCATAGCCAGGTCCGAGTATCTGCGAGGCGAGGTCGTTTACACCCCCTGTTCGCCGATCTCTTTGACCAGGCTCCGGGCGAGTTTGTAGGCCATCCGGATATTCATCACCCTGGCCTCCATCTGGTCGGGAGTGTACAAGCTATTCGGTGCAGCCTTTGCAAGTCCGGCCACTTCCAGTGTGAGTGGCAGGAGGCTAACGAACTCCTTCATTCGAGCCTGCTTGACGTCGGGTCCAACGGGATCGCTCATGGCGGCCTCCGACAGCGTCCCCCCGCCCGATGAGCGGAGCGACAAGGACTTCTCTTGGGAATGATTCCTGTAGCCTATCGGGCTTTCGGTGTTCACTCAATACCCGACCGCGGCCCCGTCCTTGCGGGCCTCGCTCCCACCGTGCAGCATCCCTGTTGCCGGGTCAATCAGGATTCCCTGGTATCCTCCTCCATTCACCCGCACTCCCTCGACCTTGTGCCCGCGGAGAGTGAGTTCCTTGATCACCTCGTCCGGGATTCCGGTTTCAGCTCGAATCGTCCCGCCACCGACTCCCGGCCGCCCGGTCGGGGTCGCCGAGCCAACGTGCTCGACCCGTGGAGCCTCACCCGCCTGCTGGACATTCATCCCGAAATCGATCATGTTCACCAGCACTTGCACATGGCCCTGCGGTTGCATATCTCCACCCATCACCCCGAACGTGAACCACGGTTTGCCGGCCTTCGTCACCATCGCCGGGATGATCGTGTGGAATGGCCGCTTGCCGGGTTTCAGGCAGTTCGCGTGCGATTCATCAAGGCTGAAGAGGGTTCCCCGGTTCTGGAGTGCGAATCCGAGATCCGCTGAGGCCAGGCCGGAGCCGAACCCGAAATAGTTGCTCTGGATCAGCGAGACACAATTCCGGTCCTTGTCCACCACGCACAGGTAGATCGTGTCCGCCTTCCCGAGTTTCGGGTCGCCGGCCGGAATGTCGGTCAGCGCGTGTTTCAGATCGATCCGCTTTGCCCGGGTGGCAGCGTACTCCTTGGAGATGAGTTCCTGAACCGGAACCTTCGCGAACGCAGGATCGGTGTAGAACTTCGCGCGGTCGGCGTAGGCGAGTTTCTTGGCTTCGACGAACACGTGCCAGTAATCGGGCGAAGTTGGGCCGAACCGCTTGAGGTCGTATGGTTCGAGCAGGTTCAGCATCTGGAGAGCAGCGATTCCCTGCCCGGGCGGGGGGAGTTCCCAGACATCGTATCCCCGATAGGTCGTTGTGACCGGCTCGACCCACTCGGACGTATGGGTCGCAAAGTCCGTGGCCGCGAAGAGCCCGCCTTTCTTCTCCGAAAATGCCACGAGCTTCTGGGCGATCTCACCCTTGTAAAACACATCCCGCCCACCGGCTGCGATCTTGCGGTAGGTCTCCGCGAGGGCCGGGTTCTTGAAGACATCACCAACCCGCGGAGCGCGGCCATTCGGTGCATAGACTGCCCGGAAGTCGGCGTCTCGGTTCGATCCCGCACTCCGCCAGTATCCCGCGATCACCTCGGGGACCGGAACACCCTCTTCCGCGTACTGGATGCTGCGGCCGAGGAGATCGTTGAAGGAACGGGTGCCGAACTTCCGGCGGAGTTCATCCCACCCGTCCACGCATCCGGGGATCGACCAACTCAGTGGTCCGGTGGTCGGGATCTCGGACAACCCTTTCTGTTTGAAGAGGTCGCATGTTGCTCTTCCGGGTGCCCGCCCGCAGGCGTTCAAACCGTAGAGTTTCTGAGTTTTCGCGTCCCACACGATCGCGAAGAGGTCGCCACCGACCCCGCACGACATCGGTTCCATCAGCCCCATCGCAGCGCTCGTTGCGATCGCAGCATCGACTGCGTTCCCGCCATTCTTGAGCACATCGAGCCCGACCCCAGCCGCAAGAGGGTGGCTGGTAGCAACCATCCCGTGCGGTGCGATTGTTACCGACCGGCCAGCCTTATTCGGGACGGGTGTCAATCGCTGGGCGGAACCGACCAGGGCTGGCGCAATTGCGAACGCGCCAATGACGATAAGGGATCGGGCAGTCATGAGGAGATCCTGGGTGAGAAACAGTTAAATAAGATTAAATAGATTCATCACAGATTCACAGACCCGAGCCCAGCCCGGCGTTGCTCGTACCAGTCGCCGCGTTGTCAAACTCGGCTCGTGCCACCCGGCGGAAGACAACCGGGAGGCTCATCGTTTGAACCGAGCGAGCGCTTCGGCTTTGACCTGTTCCCAGGGGATCACGTAATCGGGGTTGGCTGTGTGGTCGGCGAGTCGCCGCTGCAACTCCAGCCGCTGCTCGTCCGTGAGGAGAGGCGGGTGAGGTTCGGCAGCGATGCTATCCCAGATTGCTGACACCAGGGCGATACGATCCTGAACGCTCAACTGGTCGATACCAAGTGCTTGCAGGGTCGGTGCCATCGTGACAAACCTCCTCACGGAACGACTTCACTCCCGTAGTTTAGGACTATCCTGCCCGCCACGGATAGGCGAGGGGGATCGAGACCGACCCGGGGTTTGCAATGCACAGGCGTCAGCCATCAGCCTCGCCGGACGCTGGCCACTGGGTGCCACTGGCGGCTTGCCACCAGTGAAGCCGCAGAAAACGAGTTGAGCCGTGCATTCTCTTCCTCGTGTGCTGTCCTTCGGTGTTTGTCAGGCCGTATTAGGATATGGCCCAGGATAACTTCCCGAAGTGGGCACCTCCTGGCGGGGTTTCGGGCCGAGTTCGACCCGATATCGGGAAGTTATCCTGGGCCATATCCTTAACGGCTTCACCCCGTCGGGAACCCGTCGACCCTTGCGAATCCGAATCAGGTATGTCGGCTATCTCAGAAGTTTATTCTTGTTCTCAAGTAGCTGGGTCATGAGAGTTGCAAATGCCCCTGCGACTAAGGGTCGCCGGGAGTCAAACCGGTATGCTTGGCAATCCGGGAGAGCATGCGCGGTCCGATTTCGTCATCGTCGTGGAATGCGAAGACATAATCCGGCCAACCGACTCGTTCCAAAACCTGATGCGATCCGCGAGATTGACGCTTGACGCTCCAGCCAATTTGTAGAAGTGCGGCCAAGACTCGCCGGGCTTCGCTAGATGGCCACTGACTCATGGGGTCACCGCGAAGACACTACTCATTTGCGGCACAGGTTCCCCGTGGTCCAGTCGATCCGCGAGGACACGCAAGGAAAGAACTTGCACCCGTTCAATTGCTTCCTGGCGTGTTTGGCCGTAGCTCAATACCCCAGGAAGATCGGGCACTTCCGCCAGCCAGCGGCCATCCTCTTCCTGTTCCACCTCAATTATCAATGGCACGATTCTCCTCGCTTCGTCTTACGTTCTGGTGCGGTAGTCCGCGCTGCCAGGTATTGCGGCTCCTCCGTAACTCATGATGCTAGCAGTGCAAGAACAGGAAGAGAAGCCCACGAACCTCCGCACCCGGCAACAGGTTCGGCAAGGACACTGTGGATCAGCGATGCTACCCAGGCAACACGCCACGCGATTCGCCATCTGGTTCGCTGGTTTTATTCGTAGTTGTGTTGCCCGATTTAGATTGCCCATCCATTAGTTCAATGCGGACAGCCATCAGCGAGCAGTAGATCTGAACCAACACGCCGAAGATCCCTGCCAGAAGTGTGCAGGCGGCTGCTAGCAGTGACACTTCCGCTGACAATCCGATCCCGAGCGGCGGGACCAGCGCGCCGGCCACTAAAAAAAGGGCCAACACGAACAACACCAAGAATGTCAACACCCAACCAATGAAGTTAACCTTGTTTATCCCGAAGAGAGCTACGATCAGCTTGTCCATTGGTTGAGCGCTCGCTTGTGACAGGACGATCCAGCTCACCGGTCCGGCCGCGACTCCAGTGTGCGACAGTTGCAAGCCGGTGAGCATCGGGAAACATACTACGCGGCCGGGTCAGGTGGAGCAAAAGGTTCGGCTGGATTAACGGCTTTTTCTGCGGACCCTTCAATTGGGTAGCCGCTTGACTCGCCTCCTGGCGCACCTTCGGCGAAGCGGTTTGCGGGCAACCTTCGAGAGCAGCAATCGCCCGGTCACGCCGGCCTGGGTCGTGACCTACAGCGACCTGGAGGGTCAGGATTGCGCTGAGTTGAACCGACGGGGGTTCGGTGCTCATGAGCGCAACGACTCGCTCGAACTCGTCGTCGGTGAGGCGACGGTGGAGGGCCTTGTCCTGTAACTCGTCCGCCTGCTTCTGCGGGGTCTTCAATTCGGTAGCCAATTGACTCGCCACTTCTCGCACCGTTGGCGAAGCGGTTTCCGGGCAACCTTCGAGAGCTTCGACCGCCCGGTCACGCTTGCCGGGTTCGCGGCCGACAACGAGTCGGAGGGTCACGATCGCGCTCAGTTGAGCCGCCTCGGTTCCGCAGTGCAAGAGTGCGACCACACGCTCGATCTCGTCGTCGGTGAGGCGACGAGTGCGGGTAATTTCCATTAACCCTTGCGCTTCGCGAATGTTTCGCTGATCCGTGGCAAACGGATCCAACCGCTCCCAGTGCCACACCGTGGCGAAGGCACCGAGCAAGACGAGGACGAGGAACACGAGCCGCCACCCAATCGAGCGCGTTCGAGGAGCAAGTTTCTCTTCCTCGTCCCTTTCGAGCAACATTTCTGAGCCTCACTGAACGTCGTTCTGCGGCGAACGACAGATCTCATCTGCCCGGCGGGCGACACCCCAAGCCTGAACAGTTCCGCGGCAAGCGTGGAAAGCAGACTGGCGGGCGATCTCAGGAGGTAACTGGTCGGCAATGCTTTTCATCGGTCACCTCGGGTGCATCGCTGGGAGCCATTGTCATTTTATCGCCATCAGGTCCGTCAGTCGAGAGCTGAGGTCAGGTGCAACGTGACTCCGCCCACCCACCAGACCCACACGGGGATTTCCAGGATGATCACCGCAGCGCACCCCAGTCGGCCTCGGCGACCGGATCAGACGGCTGGTCGTATCGCAGAACCGTCTCTCGTAGCGTGTGGCCGGGCAGGGGCGGGCAGGTGGCCAGGAGGAGGATGACCTCGACCGCCTGGCCGGCCCGGAACGGAAGGTGGTGCAGCCATCACGGATTGACAACGACTTCACCGGCCGGGCCACGGAACAGAATCTCCAACCGATTCAGAACGTCGCGTCCCAGGATGCGTTCGCTGCCGGCAAAGTCCGCTTGCAACCTGCACGGATATTCTTGCCCATCAAGCCAGGTCCAGATCTGAAAGGCGAGTGTTGCCGCTGAACCACCCGCAACACCACTGATCAGACCTTGCACGCCCGAACTCGGAGCCAACTGAAGGAGTTGACAATCCGCCCAGGGCAAGACGCTCGCATCCGCTCCCGTATGGGGAATGACTCGATCCAGGACCACTCCGGGTGCGGATCTCGCCTGGCGGAACTCGACGCTGATCCACGGCAAGGCTTCGCCGGGGTAACTTGTATCGTACTGGGAGGTAACACGACGGATGCGGCATGGCTCTTCTTCTCTTCCCACGCAGATGAAGAACGGATGCCGCCCCGATGCCTCCGCGGCGTGAAACACGGTCACGGGACTACTCCCCGACGCGATCACCCTCTCATCGGCAAAGCCGATCCACTGGCCTCGGTACTGTTCGAGGAGTTGGTCGCGGACAGCCCAGTAAGCGGCCTCGTTCCTGCGCCGGTCGGGATGAATCTGGCTGGCGATCTCAGGAGGTAACTGGTCGGCAATGCTTTTCATCGGTCACCTCGGGTGTATCGCTGGGAGCCATTGTCATTTTATCGGCATCAGGTCGGTCAGTCGAGAGTTGAGGTCAGGTGAAACGCGACTCCGCCCACCCATCAAACACATCGGCTCGCGCTGACCGGCGGAAGACAATCGGGAGGCTCATCGTTTGAAGCGAGCGAGCGATTCGGCCTTGACCTGTTCCCAGGGGATCACGTCATCGGGGTCGGCAGCATGGTCGGCGAGTCGCCGCTGTAACTCCAGTCGCTGCTCTTCAGTGAGGGGGTAAGTGCCAATACATCCCGA
>PLDW01000036.1 GCA_003136315.1 Gemmataceae bacterium
CGGAAGTAGAAAGCGGACCCGCGTTTGGGTCTTGCCCACGGCGGCCGGGTGGGCCGGGGGGCCGGTGGTGAGTCTTCGAAACCCCGGCAAACCCCGCTTGACGCTTGACTCCTCATCCGTTCGATTCCAAGGAAGACCAACTGCTGATAGCCCCTTGTGCACTGAGGTCTCGCATAAGGATAGACAGAGCGAGAGATTGACCATCGGAATCGCGGAGGGGCGCGTTCTGCTGGCTGCCGGGGTTTCGAAGACTCAACCCCGGCCACACCGCCACTCTGGGAGGTGGGCCAACACGTCTGGGACGATGTCTGTCGCACCCCGGTCAAGCGTCCGTTCAGGCCACGACGCGGAGCGTCGAAGACGGCATTCCCACGCGGAGCGTGGGAACGAGGGAAACTTTAAACTCTTTAAACTTTAAACTTTAAACTTTAAACTTTAAACTTTAAACTTTAAACTTTAAACTATTATAATCTCTTTAGTAATAGTACCGCCCCGACTCCACCCAAAACCGCCAGCAGCGCTATGACCATGATGGCTGCGATCAGAATGCGTTGAGAGACCCGGATCCGGACCGTTCTCGGTGTTCTCTCCTCCGGATCGACTGGGTGAGGTGGTGTGCTTGGAGTCCGTTGAGTTGCCTCGACGGAAAGCGCATCCGTCTCAGTTGACGGGTCTGTGAGACCGGGACGATTCCCTGGTGGGGTGATTGCGTTCGATCCTGGCCCACCCGATTCGCTCCCCCGACCCTTTGGTGCCTTGACTGCACCGGACGACCCCGATCCGGACCCCGATCGCATCGCCATCGCCAGGATCTGCGATGTCGAGCCCGAAGCGCGTGGCGCCGATGCACCTGGAACCGCAGAGCGTGCCGCCTGGACGCGTGGCGGTGATTGCGGCATTAATTCCTCGTCCGGCGGTATTACCTCGGACTGATCCCAGGGAGCGAGAGCGTCGAATACCTCGGCGGGTATCTGGTACCGGTCCTCTGGCCGCTTCCGCAGCAGTGTGTGAACGACCTCACCCAGTTCTGCGGGGATCTCGGGTCGGAACCGCGTGACCGGGATCGGATCCTTGATCTGCTGCCAGACGAGCTTCTGAGCGGTCCGTCCTTCAGGAAACAGAGGGCGGCCAGCGAGCAAGAAATACAGTGTCGCTCCAAGCGAGTACAGGTCCGCACGGATGTCTACGTTCGAGCTGTCCACTGCCTGTTCGGGAGCCACGTAGTCGGCCGTCCCCAGGATGCTCCGGTTGTCGAGTTGGCGGGTCAGTCCCTGAGATGCGTCGGCCTCCGAGCGGACCAACCCGAGGTCGAGTACCTTGATCACCCCGGCCCGATCCAACAGCAGATTCGCCGGTTTGATGTCCCGATGGACAAATCCGAGGTCGTGGGCATGTTGGAGGCCGAAGGCGACCTGTCGGGCATAGTGGCAAGCAGCGGATACAGCCAGCGGGCCACGCCGGCTGACCAGTGACTGAAGGCTGATCCCTTCCACATATTCCATCACAAGATAGAGCAGCCGACCCTCCTGGCACAGATCAAACACTCGGACAATATTTGGATGGTCGAGAGTGGCTGCTGCGCGAGCTTCCCGGAAGAACCGCTCCCGGGCAACCATGTCCTCGGAAGAGAACACGGGGAGAACCTTCAGGGCAACCAACCGCCGCATCGCAGTGTGCTCGGCCAGGTACACCTGACCCATCCCGCCGGCACCAAGCTGGTCAAGGATCAGGTAGCTGCCGAGTTGGAACCCCTTGTACTTCCCGGCCGCCAGCCGATCGGCATGAAACTGGGTGATCATTCCCGCTTCAACCATCCGCGCCAGAAGTGCAACGGGGGTCGCAGGCGTATGGCCAGATGACTGGAGGCCAGCCAGGAACCCGTCCAACCGGTCGGTGGGGATCAGGCCACTCCGGCGGAGACGGTCAATCAGGTCGGGAATGGTGGTTGGAGCGGGCATGCGTACTCCCGGAGCGCCACGAGGCCCCGCCCCACCCGGAGCGAGTCTGATGGTCAGGTAAGCTCTGACGGGTGGGTTTACGCTGATAGCATAGAACACGCCTGGGGGGCGGTTGAAGAAATATCAGAACTGATCTCACCTGCCTCCCATGAGCGAGGCACAACCCCGTATGTGACTGGAGGTTTCGGTGAGCCGGTGGGTCGGGACCGGAATGGAATTCAGATCCTAGCTGAACAAAGTTGCAGATCCCTCGACGGGAATGGGGTGCAATACCTGTCGGAAGGTCAAATATCGGGACGAGTGAGCATCCGCAGCTCACACTTCAGCAACGACTTCGCCCAGGTCGCAGTCGGCTGACGGGCGACAAAGGAACTCGTTGATCAACAGCAGCCAATTCGGTCCGACAACAGCCATCGACTCAAGATGAGGGTCGGCGGGGACGTTGGCAGCTCCTGCAAAGATAGCACATGTTTCCACAAGGTGGATAATTTCGGTCCTGACGGCCACAACCGGCGACTGTGTGTTCTATGGTTGAACGGGGATACCCCCAACAGCGGGATACCGCTTCTGGACGTACCCCTGGCCCAACTGTCTTTTGGTCTTGATCCACATACTGCGGGGTCTGCCATGATCCGCCCTCAACCCGAGACTCGCCGCGGGGTGGCTGCGGTCGAACTGGGGCTGGTATTCATGTTCTTTGTCGTTCCGTTGATGCTCGAAATATTCGAGATCGGTCGGCTCGTGCAGGTCCAACAGATCGTCAGCAACTCGGCCCGTGAGGGTGCCCGGCTTGCGGCCCAGGCGTATACGATTAGCAGCACCGGCACCCCGACCCAAATCTACGCCACGACAGCCGGTGGCACTCCAAACGTCCAAACCGCGGTCTACAACTATCTGATTGCGGCAGGTCTGACCAATCTCCAGACATCAGACGTCACCACGACTTTTACCTTCACCACCCCGAACTCCAGCGGAGTCACCCCGACAGACCCGTATCTCGGGAGTCAGAATGAGACCTTTACTGTCACGGTGTCAATCCCGTGGAGCAAGGTCCGCTGGGTGAACCTGGGATTCCTGCCTGCGACCACGCAGGTCACCTTCACGGTCACCTGGCAGATGCTGATCGATAACCCGTTCACCGTGAGTACCACTCTCCCGACCTGGTAACGAGTGCCACCCATTCCGATCAGTACGAACGAGCCGTCGGTGAGCAATCCGTCCAATTCGGATTCAGTTCCCGGGCTTCGTGATACCCACACAACCTGAAAGGAGAGCGATTATGCTGATGTCCCGCAACCGCCGCAGCCGGCGGGGGTTTGTCGAAGTCGTCGAGGTCGCCCTGGTTCTGCCAATATTCCTGATGTTGCTGTTTGGGATCTTCGAGTATTGCCGGTTCCTGATGGTCCTCCACCTGACCGGCAATGCCGCCCGTGATGGAACTCGCTACGCGGCGGTGAACCTGAGCAAGCCGTCGTCGTTTAGCACGACCAACTACACCGACGCGAGCGGGAACGTCTACCAGTCGATCACCGCCTACACGACCAGCCTGATGGGCTCGATGCAGAAGAATCTTCAGGGGTTCACGGTCACGGTCAATGCCTACGACCAGAACGGGGTTCTCCTCACGGGCACCACGTGGAATCAGGTCACCTTCCCACAACAGGTTGGGGTGACTGTGACTGGGAATTACCAGCCGGTGACTCCGCTCCTGTTGTTCATGTCTTCGTCCATCCCGGTCACTTCGACTGTGGCAATGGTGGCCGAAGGGTAAGCAAGCGGCGAGTGGAAAGCTCCCCCCTTCCCAGGGTTGCTTAGTCCCGGTCCCTTGTCCGCTCTGGATCGTCAATCCACCCCCCCAACCCCCCCTTCAAAAGGGGGGGAGAAAACATGCTGTTGATTGACGCGGTTGAAGATCGGGTGACATGCTCATCCATTCTTCCACCCTCCTTTGTCTCCCCCCTTTCGGAGGGGGGCTGGGGGTGTCTTTAGACTCGCCAAAGTATCAGAATTACGACTCTTGTTGATGCGCCGTTCCTTAGTGCGTCCCCCCAGCGTCATCCGTCCGGGGCGGCTCAACCTTGGTGAACTCACGGATCGAGAGTCTGGTCTGGTGTTCCCCGAATTCCCCTCCGTCAGGCGTGCGGCCCTGGAAGTAATCTTTCTGCCAGCCCTGTTTGATCGTCTCCGGATCACGGGCTTGTAAATCGCGCAGGAACCCCTGCCGGCTCTCCTGCCAGGTCGTGTACTGCTTCTGGAGGACCGGGTCGGAGGCAAGCGGGACCCGCCGTGGCACGAGGCTCTCGGCCAACCCTCGGGGAATCGGGACGATCATGCAGAATGGTTCCCCCTTCTCGAACCGAACCCACTCACAGACCCGTGTGATCTTCCAGTTCATGGTGAACGTGGACACCAACCAATCCGTCTCGACGACCCCTTCCAGGGCCTGAATCCCGTCCTTGACCAGATTCGCCGGACCCTTCACCCACAAGTTGATGCCTGGTGGGGTCCGGAACAAAAACGGGAGCGTGAATGTGATCGTCCCAACCCCGAAGTGGGACATGATCCGGGAGTCGGGTGCCCCGTCGAACCGGACTTCGACATCCTCCTTGCTTGCCCCCCCGTACCAATAGGCTCTAAACGCGGCCGGGGACCGGAGCACCCAGCCACATTGGTTGGCAATGTTGAGTGGGAGGCAACGATACGGGAACTTCAAGTGGGTTCGGTCCATCCACTCCCGAGTGATTGGAGCTGCTTCCAGATCAAATGGGGTGTCTGGGTAGAGCTCGTAGGCGATGATCGGCTGTTCGGCGTGCGGCGGGACGTTCGGCATTGTAATAGTTTAAAGAGTTTATAGTTGAAAGTCTGGCCTCCAGGCCGTCAGCCTGGGCGGTCATCCATCGACTCACGAACCCGACTGGATACACCCTGTTCAAGCACCTCCGGGCAGATGTGCCCGCCGAGTCGGCCGTTTCCCCAGAAATGACGGGTTGAGTGAGTTGGCCTGTCATCCCGGGTCCAGCCGGGGCCGCCTTCCCCGTCATCCTGACCCCGATTTCCATTCAATCCTGGTCCCTGCCCCGGGGTCAATCCGTATTCTTGAAATCGTCACCCTCCCCGGTGGTATCGCTGGGCTCAACCAGCGGCTCATCGCTACGACCACTCCGGGGTCGTCGGGGTCAACGTGCTTGCGTCATTGTCACCGTCCCGCCCCCGGTGGTGTCGCTGCGCTCAACCACCGGCTAATCGCTGCGACCCCTACCGGGGTCGTTGGGCCAGCGTGTTCACGTCAGACCCCCGCCACCGGTGGTATCGCTGCGCTCAACCACCGACTAATCGCTGCGACCCCTACCGGGGTCGTTGGGCCAGCGTGTTCACGTCAGACCCCCGCCACCGGTGGTATCGCTGCGCTCAACCACCGGCTAATCGCTGCGACCCCTCCGGGGTCGTTGGGCCAGCGTGTTCACGTCAGACCCCCGCCACCGGTGGTATCGCTGCGCTCAACCACCGGCTAATCGCTGCGACCCCTCCGGGGTCGTTGGGGATGGTTGGGGCGTCCGCGTCACCGTCATCGCCACCGGTTGGAGAGCCGCGTTCAACGAGCAGCTAATCTAAGTCATTGTACTTCTGTAACTTTTTAAACTTTAAACTCTTTAAACTTTAAACTTTCGTCCCCCCCGGGTCTGTGACCGAGCAAACCAGGGGTGGTTCGGGGGTCGGTTCATAGGTTCGGCCGGTCACATCTCCGGTCGCGTGGTTCCGCAGGGCGAGTTGGTACAACTGTTCCCCGGCAGAGGTCGGATACTCCCCCGTGATACACGCCCGGCAGAGCCGGTCCGTCGGCAGCCCGATGCACCGGGACACGGCATCCAGGGGTAGGTAGAACAGGGATTCCGCCCCCAACTCCTTGGCCATCGCGTCCTGTTCGGCCACCGTCGGTATTTTCGCGGCCATGAACTTCGGCGCGAAGAGTTCCTTCATCGTGCTCATGTCGATCCCGTAGAAACACGGGGCGAGGATGGGCGGACAGGCAACCCGGACATGAATCTCCCTCGCTCCACCCTGCTCTCGGAGATGGTGGAGCAGGCTCTTGAGGGTGGTACTGCGGACGATCGAATCCTCCACCAGGAGCACCCGCTTGCCCGAGAGCACTTCTCGCAGAGGAGTGAACTTCAGTCGCACCTTGTCGGCCCGGTTAGCACCCTCGATAAACGTCCGACCGATGTACCGGTTTCGGATTAGCCCTTCGACGCACGGAACCCCGAGTGCAAACGCCATGGCATCGGCCGCCGCTTTCCCGGTGTCCGGGACCGGAACAACGACCGTGTCGGTCGGGTCAACTCGCACTCGGTCGAGAACCTTTTCCTGACGCGCCAGCTCTTGCCCGAGCCGAGATCGCGACAGGTAGACACTCCGGTCGTCGAGGGTACTCGACACGTTCGCGAAGTAGATCCACTCGAAAAAGCAGTGACTCGGGGACCGCGGTTCGGCGAAGCGGTGGATGCTCAATTCACCGTTGCGAATCAGGATCAGGTGGCCAGGTTCGAGCGACTTGATCGTGCGGAATCCGAGGTTCTGGAGGGCGACGCTTTCGCTCGCCGCGCCAAAGACTGATCCATCGCCGTCGATTGCGTAGCAGAGTGGCCGCAAACCGGTTGGGTCGCGGAGGACGACCATGTCCCCCATCGCATTCAGGAAGACAATGTTGTACGCTCCGTCGAATTTCCGGCTCAGTCTGCGAAAAACGTCCACAAGATCCGGCCGTTCGTCACCCCGGACTTCGTGGGCGATGTAATGCATGATGACTTCGGTGTCGTTTTCCTTTGGAAGATGATAATCGTGGTTCTGGAGGAGTTGGTCGCGGAGGTCGGCAAAGTTCGTCAACTGGCCGTTGAACCCGAACGCAAACCATTTGTTCTTACTGCCGTGCCGCCGCTCGAATGGCTGGGCGTAGCGGCGGGATGTGGCCCCGCAGGTGGCATAACGGGTGTGCCCGATCACCGCCCGCCCACCATATTCCTCCATGATCGAGGCGTATTTGGGCGGGTCATTCATCCGGAACGCTTCGATGACCGTGCCGATTTCCTTGTAGGTGTCTAGGAGTTTTTCCCGGGTTGGGTTGAACGACGACATTCCGGCGGCCAGTTGCCCCCGGTTCTGGAGGTCCAGGAGCATCCGAGGCATGAGCCGTGAGATTTGGTCGGGGTCTCCAGTCCAGACCGCTGGCTTCGAGCCGCGGTCGGCCAGGCAATACAACGCGGCCACACCGCATTCGTGGTGCAACTCGTCCATGTCACCGCCGGGGTAAGGGGGGGATCGTCCGTCGGCCTACTGGGAAATATAGAACCCACCCGGGGCCGCAAACAAGGACGAAGTCTCATCCGGAGCGTGGCAGGTACCCGGAGATGGGGGCCGAGCGCCCGACCCGGTACAACCGGACGACGGGCGGAAATGGGCAAGTCATCATGGGGAATTGGTTCGGCAAGAACGGCCTGGAGAGGGGCGGATGACCTGCAACGCTTCCTTCTCTGGCAGGCACCTTCCCCCAGTAGGGTGACCTGAATGATCTTTCCTGATGACATCCCGGAGCAGAGAGGGATGGGGATCTGGCCGCAGAGTCCGAGGCCGAAACGGTCTCTCAGAATGCCTGGAAGCCGTTTCCTGGAGTGAAACTATGAGGCAGTTGTGACGATTTCCACCCATAACCCCTGGAACTCGGTCCATTTGGAACATCCCCGAAACCCGCGTAAAACAGCCGAAGCGGGGCAGCGCAGAAAGTGTAACAGAATAGATCTGTCAGAATGCCAGAATGTTGCGCAAGCGGGGGGCTTTGTTATTAAATGCTGCGGGGCCATACATTTTCGTCTATTTCCTGCTATTTACAGAGATCACTCTACGAGTTAATTACGACTTTTTGTCGGCTCTTGATGGGCGTTGGATAGTTTTCGCAGGCGAGGAAAGCATTAAATAACAAAGCCCAAGCGGGGCAACGCAGAAAGTGTAACAGAATAGAGTTGTTTGAGTGTCGTATCGTGATCCGGCTCGGTCCCCAATCCTTGAGCTGGAACCGATACCCCGGTCTTCAGCCCGTGCGGGAGGTAAGGCGGGGGGCAGGAGCTAATATACCCGTGAGTTTCGCGACCAAGTTCCGAGCGAGCGGCGAGCCGTAAGGCCGCCGGTTGGAACTGAAGGGTCGCAGACGCTTGAGGTCAAGCACCGGCGGGCTGACGCCGCGCCGCTCGCCCTAATCGGGTATCTTTTCTCCTGCCCACCGCCTAACGTGTTCGCTGGTAGCTGGTAGCTCGAAGCTTGAAGCCAGAAGAACTCG
>PLDW01000386.1 GCA_003136315.1 Gemmataceae bacterium
CCGCCTTCATTCCTCCCTGGGGTTCTTATCTCCGGTAGAGCATGAACGGATGTACAACCAGAACCACCCTTAACTTCGACTCCATTTTCCTTGGGGAAGACCAACGAACTTCATGGTATGATCTTCTTCCACGTCGGGGACGATTCGGAGTTCGTGGCGAGGAAGAAAGGCGGGAATACGACGATGCGATGACGACAGAGACGACAACTCCTGGTTGTTCCCACACGCAGTATGCCCCGCTCTGCTTGCTGATCTACGCACTTGCCGTCGTGTTCCTTGCGTCGGGTTGGTTCTTCCAAGATACACCGCCGATTCAATGGCTGGACCCGCCAATCGGCCTGATGATGCTTGTCCTTGCAGCTTCGTTCCACCACCTTACTGTCGCAGACCAGGGCGAAGTGTTGGCGATCCGGTTCGGCCCCGTGCCGTTGTTCCGCAGGACTATCCGATTCGCCGACATCGGTTCGGTTGAGGTTGGGCGGACCTTGCTGCTCGACGGCTGGGGAATACACCTGAGCGTCCGGGGCGGCTGGGTGTGGAACCTATGGGACCGGGCGTGTGTGGTCATTCGGTTCAAGAACGGCGGGACGTTGCGAATCGGCACGGATGACGCCGAGAATCTGGCTGAGTTTCTGCGAAGCAAGGTGCGCGCATGACTGAACAGACTTCAATCCAGCCAGGTCGTTACCAGCACTACAAAGGGAACGAGTACACTGTCATCGGCACGGCCCGGCACAGCGAGACGTTGGAAGAACTCGTTCTCTACCGGCAGGAATATGGCGAACACGGTCTGTGGGTGCGCCCGAAGCAGATGTTCTCGGAAACGGTGAAAGTCGATGGGCAAGAAGTGCCTCGGTTTCAGCCCTTGGGGTCGAGCAGCGAGCAGGTCGGGGAGAGCGTCGAGAACATCTTCGATGACCTGCCGCAGCACTTGCCTAAGGAACTGGTCCAGGTTCTTATCCGTGCCGCCGATGTGCGCATCGAACGCATCATCTCGCACGGCCATGCCTCACCCACAGACTTCTGGTACAACCAGCCCCAGCACGAATGGGTCATCGTGCTGAAAGGAGCGGCAAGGTTGCAGTTCGAGGATGGCATGGTCGAGATGAAGCCCGGCGACTTCATCAATATCCCGGCATTCAAGAAGCATCGTGTCGATTGGACGACGCCGGACGAACCGACCGTGTGGCTGGGAGTGCGTTACGGAGACTTTGCGTTGGGAGAAAAATCATGAATCGGAACGTCCTGATCGGCCTCGCTTGCTTGCTGCCCACCGCCCTCGCCGCCGATGAGCCGAAAGCTCCCAGCACGGTCGAGGAACTGTGGGCCGACTTCGACCTCAGGAAAGACTCGCTCGATGCCAAGATCGTGCGGGAGTGGGAGAAAGACGGGATCGTTTACCGCTACGTCACCTACCACATCGGTACGTTCAAAGGCAAACCGGCACGAATGGCGGCGTTCTTCGGCTTGCCCAAGGGAGCGAAGAAAGTGTCGGGCCTGCTGCATCTTCATGGGGGAGGCCAGCGGGCATTTCTCACCGAGGTCGAATTCTACGCAAAGCGGGGCTACGCCTGCCTGTCGATCAATTGGGGTGGTCGGGAGATGGAGGAAGCCAAGGAGGGCGAGCCGTACACCGATTGGGGAGCGGTCGATCCAACCCAGAAGAACGTGCCGGGCTACTTCAACCTCAAGCCCGGTGACAAGTACCTCGATCCGTTCGAATCGCCCCGGAACAACAACTGGTATCTGCGAACCTTGGGGGCCAGACGTGGGCTGACGTTCCTGGAGCAGCAACCGGAAGTCGATGCCGACAGCCTTGGCGTTTACGGTCACTCAATGGGCGGCAATCTGACCGTTTACGTCGCTGGGACTGACGACCGGGTGAAGGCTGCTGCGCCATCCGTGGGCGGGTCTTGGTTCCGCACCCAGCCCTGGCCGTTGTTGACGCAGGTGAAAATAGAGACACCGAACGGTGATGTGAAGCTGTTCAATGCGACCATCGGCTTCGAGTCGTATGCTCCGCACATCAACGCCCCGCTGCTCTGGCTGGGGGCGACCAACGACTTCCACGGGATCATGGATGACACCTACCGCACAGGCCAGTTAATCCCGCACATGAACGTCCGGTATGCCTTCACACCGCACATGAACCATCGCTTCACCCCAGAATTCGCCGTGACGAGGACGCTCTGGTTCGACCAGTACCTCAAGGGCGATGTCACGTTTCCGAAGACGCCGGACTCGAAGCTGATCCTTGCCACCGAGGACCATGTTCCCGAATTGCAGGTGACGCCGGATTCGTTGCAGACGGTGGCCGAAGTTGCCGTCTACTACTCGGTCGACCCAGACCCACGGGCAAGGTTCTGGCGGTCTACGGAAGCGAAGAAGAAGGAAGGCACCTGGACTGCCAAGCTGCCGGTCCCCAGCGTTGAGCATCCGCTATTCGCCTTCGCCAATGTCGTGTACCCGGTGAAGAAGAACGAGTCCGAACCCTACGCTCGACCGACCGAGAAGTTTGCGATCAGTTCGTTGCTTCACACGGCGACACCGAAGGAACTCCAGGCGGCCCTGGTCACGGCAACAGACAAGCCCGACCAGGTGATCGACGACTTTGCGCATGGCTGGCGGGACTGGTACTTGCTGGAGGCTGGCAATCCGCATCATTGGGAATTTTCGAGCCGCAAACTGGCCGACCCGAAGTGGCGGGGGCAGCCGGGCCAGTGCCTCACCCTCGACGTGCAGGCCGAGAAGCCGAACGAACTGGTCGTCGTGTTGACCGAGAATTTCTTCAGGGCTTACCGTGGCAAATCGCAGGAGTTCGTGGCGGTCGTGAAACTCGACGGAGGCAAGGACACGCAAACCGTTTCGTTGGGGCTGAAGGATTTCAAGAGCATCGACGGTGAGAACCTGTCGTCATGGAAGAACGTCGATGTCCTCAGCTTGCGGGTGTATTACGAGAAGGGCGGCAAGTTGGTCGGCAGCAAGAGTTGGACGGGATCGCTGCCGGTGTTTCGGAAGATGAGGTGGGATGGGAATGGCCGCATGGGTCGTTGCGAGGGTTTTGAAAAGCAGGTGAGATTGAAGGACTGGAGCGAAAATGGCTGGCAACCCGGATGGAATCCGCAGCCTAGCGAAATATTCAAAGCTGTCTGTTGAACGTATCCGATACTTCCCTGATGCGGATGAAACTGTAGTCAATGTTATTTCACAAGGCATCCTCTTCCTGATGGCGTTCTGGAGTGGCCCCTCGGTTAAGGCGTTTTCAAAACTCACAGAGGTCATAGCCGACCTGGACAAAGCTGAGTCGCTGGAACTCGTCGTCGTTGACGTGGATGGGTCGCCGGCCTTGTATGAAGTCCCTGAATTCTTCGGGAAAGTTCACGGTGCCGGCGAAACGGCGTGGGTGCGAAACAGGTCAATTATCGCCACGAGCGGCATTGGCTTGAACGTCGAGTGCTTTATTCCGAACACCATGATGCTTCTGAAATCGGCATGACAAGATTGGCGCATGAATAGCACCTATCCGGCACGTTACAAGGATTGGTTCAGCGAGGAAATCACGGCGATCTTCAACGATGGCAAGACGCTGACGATGGTGGTCCGTGGGGTTCGGTTTCAGGGGAGCGACTTCGACAGCTTCGAGCCGCTGGACGGGTCTGACCCGGCGCAGTTGGCGTCGTTCACGTTTTTTCATGGGAGCCTTTGCAACTGCATCATCGAAGCCGACATCCTCATTCCGGTCGTGACAGCAGCCGTAATCGCAGACGGCCTGCTGACGTTTGAGCTTGAACTCGGCGAGCCACTGCCCACGTGCCAGATGGATCGAGAACGACTCAAGGTTTGGATCGCTTTCAACGGGCAGAAATACGTCTCGGAGGGAAAGACCGGCTGGTTCGAGGACGAGATGCTGGACCTGCAAAAAAGCTGCCGCCCGACACGTTCATGAAAACGTGAATCAACTGCACCTTCTCCGACTACAGTCCATACGGCCACGGTCTGTTCGGTGGGTTGGCCTGCTTCCGGGACAACAAAACAGGCTACCGGATGGTAATTTGCAAAGATGACCTCTTCGACGTGTGGGACACGATGACCGACTTCCTCCAGGAAACCCATCTCTGCCCAGAATTCGAGCGGCGTGTGCCGGGGACGGGGTATCGAGGGTGACGACATGCCAGGCAAGATTCAGGACATCCCACCGCTCCTGCACGACGCCCGCTTGAGCGACTGCCAGTGGGACCAGCATCTCAGGGCGCTCCAGCTTTCGTTCCGGTGCCTGCGGCGTAACGTGGATGGCACGTCGATGGAGGACAGCACGGTAGACCTGAGGCTGTGTGGGGTGGAGCGGGTCGTTGCTTTCTACTCGCCCGCCAGCGTCACGGTGAAGCCGTCTGAGTTTAAGCCGGGTTCCCGAATTGTTCTTGCCGACCTCGTAGACTGGCCTCACCGGGCGGTCGAGGCCCACCTGGCGACCAACTCGCCCCAGGCCGAGTTCGAGGAGGCGACGGCGTGCCTGCGGGAAGCGCTGGTCGGCGACTTGGGCGACCGCCCCGGCGAGCCGCCGCTGCGGGTTCACGTCTCGTTCGAGCCGCACAACTACGGCCCCCAAGGTACGGTCACGGGCCTCTCCATCGACTGCGACTCGCTTGATCCGTTCACCAACGGCGTCCTGCTGGACATCGAGACGTGGGAGCGTCAGTTCGAGGCGTGGTGGGCAGGTTGGCGGAATCACTGGTCGGAAAAGCAAGGGGACGGTGGCGAGCAAGAACCTGCCCAGGAAGACACCTTCATTCCGGCTGGACAGCCCGATCCGCCAGAGTTTTCGTATCGACCACCAGCGGCATCGCCATTTCTGCTCTCGCCAACCACCGTCCCTGCGGAACTGCTCAAGCCGATTGAAGATTACCACACGGGGCACCACGAGCAGAACTGGTTGAAGGTGGCGGCGGCGTACCCGTTCTTTGACCAAGGATCAGACGAGCGTGCTGCCCGCCTCCGGGATCAGTTCCTCAGCCACAACTACGGAAGGTGGGTGTACGTCCGCTACATCGACGGATGGTGGTGCGAAGGTGATCGAGCCTGTGTCGTTGTCCGGGGAATAGAACACGTCAAGGGCGACGAAGAATCCCCGACAGGGAATGAAGAAACCGTCATCACCTATGGTCTGCGGAAGTTCCGCCAAACCTGGGTCATCGCCACCTGGTCGCAGGGTTGGCCCAGGTTCGGGTCTGCGTACAAGCTCCAGGAGGCACAATCCTGGAGGAGCGACTGGAATCTCACAGAGTGAAATTGGGGAACCACAAGCGGCTGGAGATCGGCCTTATGCAATGGCGGAGACACAATCATGAGCGAAACCAACGATCAATCGCAAGTAGCCCTGATGAGGTTTACTTCAATTACGACCTTAGCTCCAATAGTGTTCGGCTCGAAAATTGCTAGCCGGAATTGAGAGGCTTCGAGCCAGGGTTTTTCTTCTCCTGCTTGAGCTTTTCGAGGTGCGCCAGTAGCTCCTCTTCCGTGGCCCACCCACTGAAGTAGAAGCAGAACATCTCATAGGTCCGCTTTGTCGCCTTCTTGCCAGCCCATAGACTAATTAATAGGCTGACGATCATCCCCATGTAGATCTGAATTGTTAAACCGTTCTGGCTCTCGGCCAACAGATGACGACGGCCAAGAATGCACTTAAACCAACGAAAGAACAGTTCTACGCTCCAGCGAAAGCGATACCCGAGGGCCACCAGGTCCGCCTCCAGATCGAGCTTATCTATCGCCAGTAAAAGCGCTTCTGGTTCGCCATCGAGGTCCTTTTTGCCCGTCTCCACAGTGACAATACGCACCTTCTACTTGAACACCTCGCCACTGCTGGCGCAACCAAGCCACACCACTTGGTCGCTCCGCACACCGGCAGCGCGAGCTTTGACGCTGACGGGACGCTCCTCGACGACCTCCCAGACGGCGTTGTTGCGGATGCGGCCAATGAACGAACTACCCGCGACAATGATCTCCTGGAACAGCCTATACTCGGCATAGTCACGGTCAATAACGTACAAACAATTTTCTATCAACATGGCACGTAACTGCACAGTTTCCGAACTGTTGCCGGGTGTCACAGTGACTTTGACAGGAATCCCACGCAAGACCTCGAAGTGAACGTGCATCTTGGCTGCCCGATTGTTCTCATCGACCCACAAGGCCCAGATCATCCGTGAGCAGGCTGGCAGGAGGCTACCATCGACGGCCGTCAGATCTTTGAGGGCTGCCCACTCTGGCTTGGGAGTCACCGGGGCAACACGATCGACCAGTTCTTCAAAGATCCCCTCCAAAAGAGTGGCGTCAAAGACGCCTTGGGCTTCGCTCAAGGCCCCGATGGACAGACGAGCGCCACCAATGATCTTTTGCACTTTTTGGAGGTTGGTAGCTTGTTGTAAACCATTGAGACTGGTGAGGATGGGGTTGAAAAAGTAAAGTAACAAAAGGGCAGCATACTGGTCGAAGAAGAGTCGGTTGCCAGCCTGATCACGCAAGGTGCCGGTGTCTCGCAGTCGTGCAAGCAAGGGGACCACGGCTTCAAAGTACTTGAAACCTTGGAGGTCTTTGGCTGTGACGGGTTTGCTGGGTTTGCGTGCCATGCAGGTGTCATACGGGAAACCTTCCCGAACCACCGGGAGGGAGCATGCGAGGAAATGACACCTGAGATCCCGACTTGCGGGCGGTGGGTCGCATCGTAGCAACTATCGAGCCGAACACTATTGACCCAAGCGGGTAAGCTTTCGTAGGTCGGGTCGAGGCTTTGGGAGACCCGACGGAGGCGGTTGGATGTCGGGTCTCCCAAAGCCTCGACCCGACTACACTCTGCTTTTCAAGCTGTCCCAGAGACTGTGCAAAGGGGTGGCCTCGCCCTCCCACTTGCATGTCTAACCATCTTTCCGTAGATGCGACAGCCTCTGCGGGTTCCTGTATAAGGGGACGGAACCGGCGACACTCGCCCACTTCCTGCCTACTCAATTCTCATGCCGAACACTATTGAGGCTGTGGCCGACTTCACCGAAGCGATTCGCTTCGACCCGAACCGCCCCGATTTCTACCTGCACCGCGGGTTTGCCTATGAGGCGCTGGGCAGGAAGGACGAGGCAGCCGATGACTACAGGCGAGCCAAGAGGCCGGACAAGGAGCGAGACTGATGAAGTCGTTCACGCACTACCTGACGCTGAACATCCCGTCGAAGATTGCGGTCATGAACATCCCCCCTGAAGTTGAAGAGGCAGTCAAGGTGAGCGGAGTCAAGGAGGGGATTGCCTTGTTATGGTTCGCCAGCCGGGGGGACCGGGACCGAATGACTGCCGAGAGCGAGGAGGCCGGACAGGTGATTTCGCTCCTCTGCCGCCCCGATTTTCCCCCCGATCCATTACAGATTTCTTTACAAGGCGAGACGGGGACGTTCTTTACACGATAAACCCCTCGCAAGTGGTTACCTTGCAAGGGGTTCTGAGTGGAGCGGAAGAGATTCGAACTCTCGACCTCTGCAGTGCGATTGCAGCGCTCTACCAACTGAGCTACCGCCCCGTGGGAAGTATCATAGGACTCGCGCGATACTCCCGACAAGGGGGCACGGCTGCTGGCGAATCCCCTTGCCCACCATTGGTATCCCTCGATTTCACGCAGTCGTTCTTCATTCACTTGTTCTTTCCGGTTTTCTCTGTGTCCTCTGTGACTCTGTGGTGAATCTGTTTTGTTTAAAAGTCAAAACTCACCACAGAGTCACAGAGGACACAGAGAAAAGACAAGACGAATTCCTGGCCCTCGGAACTATTCGAGCCCAACCAAGGGGTCAGCAGTCAGAAGGGATTCGGTGATCCCGACCCCGCCTCGCCCGACCGTCCGGAACCGCGAGGCCAAGGCGATGATCCGCCGGATCGCGTCGTCGGTCCTGACTCCCCGCGGGTGGATGTTCGAGATCAGGTTCCGGTTGGCGTCGGTGTGCCCCAACTGGGGGCGGTAGGCCAAGTACGCCGACAGGCTCTCCGCTGTCGCCAGCCCTGGACGCTCGCCGATCAAGAGCACCACCACCTCGGGGGCCAGCAACTCACCGATCTCGTTCATCACTCCGACCCGGCAGTAACGGACCGCGAACGGCCGACCGAATCTCCATCCGTGGCTTAGCGATTCGGCCCACAAGCCGTCGAGCAGTGGAGGCGCTTGAGCCGCAACCGCGGTCGCCGAAAGTCCGTCCCCGATCAGCACTTGAAGATCGACTCCGGCCGGGCATTCTGCCGCGATCCGCTCACGAGACGCATCATCCAGTTTCCGCCCCAGGTCGGGCCGCATCAGGTATTCAGCCTTCGTCCGCGCCCGCGTCTGGGCCTCGAACAACCCCAGCGCAGCGATCCGGTCGGCCGTGAACGCCTGCACGAGATCGAGTCCGGCGTGGACCGCGTCCCGCGCTGCTGCGTGATCCTCGCGGAGTTTCAGCGACGTGGCGCTCCGGTAACCTGGACCGGCCCGACCGACAAGCACCCGCGCTGGGGTCCGGGCCAGCGCTCGCTGCACCGGATCGAGTTCGGTTGAAAGACCCTCGACGAGGGGGCGGGGTTCGCTCATAATCATCTGCCGTTGTTCGCTAAACCACTGGTTCCCGGTTGCGCCGGTTTACTACGCCAGCCGACAAGCAGACCAAGAACGACCACTTCGGGGACATGATCCGCCTGGCCTACTCCTGGGGATACCGGCCCAAGTGCGTGCTCTTCGACGGCTGGTACAGCAGTCTGGACAGCCTCAAACTGCTGGGGACTTGTGGTTGGACGTGGTTGACGCGGCTGAAGTCGAACCACCTGGTCCGAGTTGACCAGCAAATGCCCAAGGCGGTCAAGGACACTCCGATCGCGGCAACAGGGACGCAGGTATGGCTGCCAGGGTATAGGTTGGTCAAAGTATTGGGGATCGTCGCCACAGACGGCGACATCGCGTACTGGGCCACCAATGCCTTGGAGATGAGTGACTTGAGTCGGTTGCAGTTCGCCGAGTTCTCCTGGGCGATCGAGCATTACCACAGGGGCATCAAGCAGTGTACTGGGATCGAGCGGTACCAGTGCCGCTCGACAAAAGCGCAGCAGAACCACATTGGGTTGGCCCTGCGAACGTTCTTGCGAGTCGAGGCTCATTGCTTTGCCCGCGGGATCAGTTGGATGGAAGCCAACACCACTATCATTCGTGACGCTGTGCGAGCTTACCTCGCCAGACCACGAATTGGATTCCGACGACCCCATAAGGCGTAAGACCGAAACGCCAGGTGACACCCAAAGGTAGTCACCCCGGCTCGACGTAAGTCCTGGGAAGCCTGGATTCCGATAATGCGATTCTTCGCAGCGGAAGCCCCTCAACTCAGGAGTGTAGGGGCTTCCGCTGCGAAGAATCGTTGCCTAGATAATCCAGCACTTATGGCGACATCCGGTGACTACCTTTGGGTGTCACTTCGCCCCTAAACTTATGGAAAACGCGGCAAGGCCCTCTATCCTGGGCCATTGGGCCATATCCTAACTTCATGCGATTGACGCCTAGAAGGGGACCGCTATAACGAGGGAGGAGGTTCGCAGTTGGGAGACTTGTCAGGAGTCGTCAAGCTGATTGGGATGAGCCTCAAGTGAAACGGGTGTAACCGGTGGGGCTCGGCGGTCGGTGCGGGAGAGCCCAGGCCTCAGAACGAACGCCCCATCAGGGGCTCAGAACGAGCGGCCTGCGGCCGCAGAGATGAGGGCTTTGAGCCGCGGAGCGGTGGCCGTTATTAGCTCAGGGCTTCCGCACTGGGGATCCATGCGATTCCCTCAAAAACTCCGAGCCCGACCGGTTACGCCCAAGTGAAACGACATGAAATCCCGACCTCAGAGCGTAAGATTGCCTGTACGGGGGCAGATAGCTCAGCTGGTAGAGCGAGCGACTGAAAATCGCTAGGTCCCCGGTTCAATCCCGGGTCTGCCCACTGTAGAAAACAAGGCATTTCTGAATCCCAGGACACCTGGGTTCTGCCACGGTGGCAGAGAATGTGGCAGAGAACTTCCGGCTTTACCCCCGGGGACTGCCACATGGCTCACCAACCTAAGCCCTTTTTCCGTAACGGCCGCGGCTGGTTCGTTCAGCTCGGCAAGGAGCAAATTAAACTCGCGGACAAGCCGAAAACCCCAGCCACCGAAAAGGAGGCTTGGGCGGCTTTTCACGAACTGATGGCGAACCGGAGTCGCTCTCCGGGTTTCTCGAACTCCGCCAACCCTGCCACCGCCCCCACTAAGCCCCCACTAAAAGCCACCACCGCCCACACTATTCCCACACTAAAATCCACCGACGCTCTAACGGTGGGAATGGTGTACGAGAAATTCCTCGACTGGTGCCTGAAGCACCGCTCCACCCGGACCTACGAGTGGGCACAGGACCATATCCAGAAATTCTGCGACCACCTCAAGGTCGCCAGGACCATGCCGGCGACCGATCTTCGGCCCTTCCACATCGTCGAGTGGGTCGATTCCCGGACGACCTGGGGAGCGAACCAGAAGCGAGGGGCGATCGTCGCCCTGACCCGTCCGTTCAACTGGGCGGCCAAAATCGGTTACATAGCGGTCAGTCCGGTGCGGGGAGTGGAGAAGCCCACCGCCACGAAGCGGGAAAGTCAGATGACACCGGAGGACTTCGGGACCATTCTTTCCTTCGTGAAGGATGACCCGTTCCGCGACCTGATCACCTTCGCCTACGAGGCGGGCTGCCGCCCTCAGGAAGCACGGCATATCGAGGCCCGGCACCTGAAGCTCGACCAGCACAGAATCGAAATTCCGTCGCTGGAGGCCAAAGGCAAAAAGCGGTGGCGGGTCATCTACCTCTCGGACAAGGCCGAAGAGATCGTCATCCGGCTCGCGGCGACCCGTCCCACCGGGCCACTTTTCCTGAACGTCGATAACAACCCGTGGAAGGCCCAGGCCATCGTCTGCCGTTTCCAGCGGCTGCTGGTCAAACTGGCTGGACCGGACGCCATTTTACCGCCCCTTCCCCGGTTCGACAGGAGGAACTACAAGGACCCGGCTGCCCTCGCAGAAGCACGGGAAGCCCATCAGAAGGCCCTTGTGGCCCGGCGGAAGAAAATGGCGAGTCTGGCGAGGAAGGGGGAAAAGCGGGTCGCGATGTATGATATCCGGCACTGTTTCGCGACGCGGAAGCTGAAAGAAGGACACGACCCGATCACGGTGGCAGCGTTGTTGGGTCACAAGGATGGAGCTATGTTATGCAAACATTATGAATTGCTTTCCACTGATGGTGAGCACCTGCGCAAGGGGGTCAACTCAGTTTGAGGTGATGAAAAGCTGACCTGGGAGCGGCCGGGGCCAATTTTGGCTCCGGTTCTTTCCTTCCCACCTTGAACGACGCTAGCACCCCGTCCAAGTCGGTCTCATCAATGATGATCTTTCCGCGTTTCCCCTTGGCGCCGAGACGGAAGTGCGGAAGTTGTCCAGCAGCAACCCAACCACGTATCAGCCCTTCACTGACGCAGGCCCGTTCCGCCGCCTGCTTCACGGTCAACACTTCACATCTCCTTTCAATTCTCACTTGGTTCGGGAACGCGCTCCGAGCCGCCGGGCTGTTCCGCGTAGGCGAGCAAGGCTGTGAAAAATAAATCGTGCAACCGTAGGAATGCATCGGCTCCTGACATCTCTAAGATCGCCGGGAGGACGTTATAAGCGTAGGCCGCCGCTGCTGAGGACACGTCGTAGGCGTGTTGTCGATTCATTCCCTGCCACCTCGATCTTTCTCGTTGTCGTTCGCAGGTTGGTTCGCCGCGGAGGAACGGACCGGGCTGACCCCGAACAACGCCTGAGCATCCCGCATCTTGGCTTGTGCGTAATCAAACTCCCATTCGGCGAACAAAGCCTTCATCTCTTGGTGCTGGGGAAACTCGATAGGCTCGAAGGAGAGCCTTTGAACGCGATCAAACGCAATCTGGAAAGCATTGCCCTTTGGGTCAACGATCACGTCTCCAATATCAGTAGTTACCAAGTTTGCCG
>PLDW01000029.1 GCA_003136315.1 Gemmataceae bacterium
TACCCCTATCCCAATCCCACTGGTCGATTTTCTCTCACCAACTGTTTTAGATCCATCCAGCCGATCACGGCACCACCTTCAGGGGTGTTTTCTTACCACCTCGGAGGACGACGACTTCCAGCGTGTTCCCAGGTTTCTTCCCCACCAGGGCGGCCATGTAGCCGTTCACGCTCCGGACCGGAACTCCGCTGATCTCGACAATCACGTCCCCCTCCTTGAGTCCGCCCTTGTCGGCCGGGCCGCCCCCGGTCACACCTTCGATCCGCATCCCGTCTGCACCCTGGTAAGCGTAATCCGGGCGGACGCCGAGACGAACTCCAGGCCGCGGCGGGGGTGCGTTGGTCGCGCTGAGCGGGCTCTCGAAACCACTGGCCACCTCGCGGAACCGCGGTTTCGACAGGGTCGTGCTGAGGTCGAGGACGAGACCTTCGACCAATTCCACGACGGTTGCCATGCCCTTGTAGTCGATCGTTTCCGGAGTGTCCGTCGGCCGGTGATACTGATCGTGGAACCCGGTGAAGAGAAACAGGACCGGGATCTTCTTGCGGTAAAACGAGTCGTGGTCGCTCGGCCCCGCCCCGCCGGGCACTTTGAGGATCTTGAGCCCGTAGCGTGTTTCCGCCGAATCGATGGTGCGGTCCAGGGTGTCTCCGGTCCCGGTACCGTGCATCTCGATTCGCGGCTTGATCGTCAGCCCGAGCCAGTCTCCAGGCCCTTCCCGCAATCGACCGACCATGTCCAGATTGACCATCGCGACGGTCGATTCGAGTGGGAACAGGGGGTGATCGCAGTAGTAAATCGAGCCAAACAGACCCCTCTCCTCACCGGTGAATGTGATGAACACCAGTCGCCGGCCGCGCCGATCCTTCATCGCGCCGAATCGCCGGGCCAGTTCGAGCACGCTGGTCGTACCCGATCCGTTGTCGTCGGCACCGAAATGGATCTTTCCCTGAGCGGCGGCCCCGCCGGCACTCAGCGGCCCACTCCCATAACCGAGGTGGTCGTAGTGGGCTCCGATCACCACCGTTTCGTTTGCCAGTGGGCCGGACCCCTCCAGCACTCCCACCACGTTCTTCACCGTGACGTCCTTGCGGTTCACACCCACCACGGCGGCAGCGGTCCAGCCAGGCAGTTCGGCCGATTGCGGGGAGAGGGATCTGTCGATCTTGGCCTCCAACTCGGTGAGCGTCTTCCCAAGTGCCGCAGACAGGAGCTTGGACGCGACGGCTCGCTTGAGATGCAGGACGGGGAGATGGGCCGGGAAGTCGGCGTACTTGTGGTCATCGAAGCGGAGAAGCCGATCGGCCTCCCCGGCGGTCACCGGGTCGCTCACGACAAGCACCCCGGCGGCCTTGTGCTCGACGGCCGTATCGAGTTTTAGCCGTAGTGCCGCGTACGGGCTATCGTCTCCGGGGGGAACGGTGGTGTCGAACCGGCCATCGCGATTCGCTTCTGGTTTGGGGGTGCGGCGGATGATCAGCACCCATTTCCCCTTCACATCGACCCCGTCGTAGTCATCGAATTTCAGATTCGGAGCAGTGATCCCGTGCCCGACGAAGACGATCCCGCTGGACGTCTTACCGCCACTCGAGTAGCCAGTTGGGCGGAAGTCGGTGTCGGCCTCGACCGCGATGGCTTTCTCGTCTGGTCCGGTGAAGGTGAGGGTGGTGGCACCATCAATGTTGGGAAAACTGCTCATCGTGAACGGCTGGAAATAGGAGCCGTCCTTGGTCGCGGATTTGAGCCCCGCAGCCTTGAAGGTGGCGGCGATGTGGTCGGCGGCCTTGTCGAGCCCAGTGGTCCCAACGCCGCGGCCTTCGCATTCGGGGCCAGCGAGGTAGAAGAGGTCTTTGCGCATCCGCTCGACCGTACCGGCATTCGGTGCCGGCGGTTGGGCAAGGGTGGGCGTTGCGAGCAGGAAAACGAGGCCAAGGGGTAGGGAGCGAGGGAGCCAGCGCATGAGGTGCGATCCTTCCGGTGAATCCACGCCAACAGGCGTGGGGGCTACACCCTTATTATGAAGCCCCCGTGCAAGCCGGTACAGAGTGGAATACTCCTTCCGAGAAAACTGGGGTTCTGCTTTTGCATCCGCCGGGGAACCCGGGCAAAATGACGAACTCCTACCCACCTCGTCACCCGACTGGCCATGAAGGTCGCCGGGTCGCCGTGCGAGGGATCTTCCCAGCAGCCCATCGGCTGCGGCCCCGGAGGTGGGAACGCGATCTCGAAACCGCAGCCGAGTTGGACCGACTGTACGCCCGCCTTCAACAGACGTTCGCTGAATCTCCTGCCTGATTCTCCCTCTCCCGAATGGATCTCATGCGATACCTCGTCCTCGGGTTCCTGTGCCTCGCTACCATCATCGCCTACATCCAGAGATCAGCGCTGGGTGTGCCGTCGAAGCAAATCGAGCTGGAACTCGGCATCAGCCCCAGGGAGATGGGCCTGATCATGGGCACCTGGTACTGGGTGTACGCATTCGCCCAGTTGCCCGCCGGGTGGGTGGCCGACCGGCTGGGGAGTCGGGTCGGGCTGGCGATCTTCGCGGTCGTCTGGTCTGCCCTCACCGGTGTGGTCGGGCTGGCCACGGGGTATCCGGAACTGCTTTTGCTCTGGGGTCTGATGGGTTTCGCTCAGTCTGGCCTCTTCCCGTGTTGCACGAAAGCGATCGGAGCCTTGTTCCCGCCAACTGGGCGAGCGTTCGGGTCCGGGATGCTCGGTTGCAGCATGGCCGTGGGGTGGATGGTTTCCCCGTGGATCACTGCGAAGCTGATCGCGGCGTGCTCCTGGCAGCAAACATTCGCCCTGTACGCCCTGCCGGGGCTCGCCTTGGCGGCAGCGTTCGCCCTGCTCGTACCCCGTTACCCGGAACCGGTCGCCGGAGGCTCCGACCAGAAGTCGACGGACTGGCAGAAACTCCTCACAGACGGGCCGATGCTCCTGCTCTGCCTCCAGCAGTTCCTGCGGGCCGCTGCCACCGCCTTCTTCTTCACCTGGTTGGTTCGATTCCTGACGGAGACCCGCAGCCTGACCACGGAGGAGGCGGGGAAGCTGGCGTTCTGGCCGGGGGTCGGAGGGATGTTCGGCGGGCTGTTTGGTGGTACGATCTCGGCCGCCCTGCTGCGATGGACCGGAAACCCCCGGCTCAGTCGGCAGGGGTTAGCAGTCGCGGCCATGATCTTCGGTGCTTCGTTTACCCTTGCTGCGTCCCTGGTCGAGGATCTGAACCTGGCAGTGGGGTTTCTCGCAGCCGGGGCGTTCTGGGCGTACACATGCGGGGTCAGTGGGTATTCGGTGGCGATTGAGTATGGTGGGAAGCGGGTGGCCACGGTGTTTGCCACCATGAATATGTGTGGGAACATCGGGGCGGGTTTGTTTCCCTCTGTCGTCGGCTGGATCGTCAAGAGCTTCGGCGACTGGAATCTCGCCCTGACGCTGGTCGCCGGGCTGTATGCTGCCGATGCCGTCTGCTGGGTCGTCTTGAACCCGAAGGGCACGCTGTTCGACGAGGAGTCCGCGTGAGCTGCGTGGACAGATCGCAGACCCGTTGGAGTTGGGAAGTGCTCATGGAACAGTCTCATGGGAAAGCCGAAAATGGGTGGGAGATCGTGCTCAGCCGATCACCAGTACAGTCCCTGCAGTCCTTGCAGCGATTTGACCCGCCGTTGACACGTCCGCGCGGAGACTGCTAGACTCCCAACCCCCGGTCCGCGCCCAGGAGGCCTCCTCGCCGTGTGGCCTTCGGCCGAAACGTACCACGCTCTAATCCGCGGGGACCGGCGCGGCCCGATCGCGGCCCTTGCGCGGGCCGGGCTGCGCGCGGCCAGTTGCCCGTATGGGTTCGGGGTGTGGTGGCGGAACCGCCTGTACGACCGCGGCTGGAAGACTATCCACCAGGCGGCCGTCCCCGTCGTCAGTGTGGGGAATTTGACACTCGGCGGGACCGGTAAGACCCCATGCGTCGAGTACGTTGCCGGGTTCTACCGCGACCTGGGGCTCCCCGTTGCCATCCTGAGCCGGGGGTATGGAGCCGAGCAGGGGCGAAATGACGAGGCGATGGTTCTGGAGGAAAACCTCCCCGATGTCCCCCACCTGCAAGGGGCGGATCGGGTCGCCCTCGCGACAACTGCGGTCGAAGAACTGGAGGTCGAGTTGCTCGTTCTCGACGACGGGTTCCAACACCGTCGGCTCGGACGCGAACTGGATATCGTCCTGATCGATGCGACGGCCCCACCGTCCCGCGATTACCTGTTCCCGCGGGGAACGCTCCGGGAACAGGTCCGTGGACTCGGTCGGGCCGGGGTGTTCCTTCTCACCCGCTGTGATCAGGTCGACCCCGCTGCCATCGAGGAAACCCACGCCTGGCTAACCACACGGTTCCCCGGCCATCCGGTTGCGACGAGTGAGCATCGGCCGACCGAATTGATCGGGGTCGACCGGACAGGAGCGGTGGACGATCTCCGCGGTCGGGTAGTCGGGGCGTTCTGTGGGATCGGCAATCCCGCCGCATTCCGCCGGACTCTCGAAGACCTCGGCACCAAGGTGGCCGCCTTCCGGGCGTTCCCGGATCACCACCCCTACGCCCGGGCCGATGTCGATGACCTCAACGACTGGGCCAGCGGCTTGCCTCCGGGCGCAGTGGTCGCGACCACCCAGAAGGACTGGGTGAAGCTCCGCGTTGCGGACCTCGGCGGACGGTCGCTATGGGCAGTCCGGATTGGGCTGGCGATCCGGGACGGGCGGGAAGCGTTCAACGATGCGTTGCGGCGGGTCGCTCATGATAACTGGACCTGATAGTCGTTTAGAGTTTAGAGTTTAAAGTTGAAGACCAGTGGAAGAACCTAGCCGCCCAACCCCCTTCCCTAAGAGGGAAGGGGGAGACAGAAGTCAGGCATGCGGCAGATGGAGTAATACCCCCCGTCAGGGACAGCCGGGCCGCCCTCCGTGGCGGCCCGGCGTGGGCAAGCCCCAAAATCAGGTAAACTTTTTCCTGCTGAACGCCTTATCTCCCACATAGGCCGAAGTCTGGGGTATCTGTTACTCAAAGATTGGGGGCCGAGCTGGATCACGATGCGACACTCTGACAACTCTATTCTGTTACATTTTCGGCCTTGCCCCGCTTGGGCGACACTCGTGCATTCTGACAACTCTATTCTGTTACATTTTCGGCGTTGCCCCGCTTCAAGAATCCTCGAATATTCTGCCAAATCTATTATGTGANNCGCCCTCCGTGGCGGCCCGGTGCAGGCAAGTCCCAAACGCGCGTGGAGTTCTAGCAATGTTAAACTTTAAACTCTTAAACTTTTAAACTTTAAAATTCCATGCGACCACTCGATCTGAACGGGCTCCGCACCTACGATCTCCAGTCCCGCCCGAGTAAGGTGTTTGCCACCGAGCTTGGCCGGCCGGTCGATCCGTCCACACCGATCGGGGACTGGCTGGATTCGCTGCCCAAGCAACTCGCAGCCAACGAACTCCGCAAGCTCCGCGATCACATCGTCCGGGCACATCGCAATGGCAATACGGTCGCGGTCGCTCTTGGTGGGCATGTCATCAAAACTGGGTGTGCGCCCTACCTGATCGACCTGATCCAGCGGGGTGTGATCACCGCCGTTGCAATGAACGGATCGGCCGCCATCCACGATTTCGAGCTGGCACTTGCCGGGAAGACGAGCGAGGACGTTGCGGCTCAACTCCACGCCGGGAACTTCGGGATGGCCCGGGAGACGGCAGACGCCTTTGCCGTGGCGTCTCGTCGGGGAGCAGAAGAGGATCGCGGGCTCGGGGCCGCGTTGGGTCAGTACATCGACGAACTTGGATGTCCCCACGCGGACGACAGTCTGGTCGCTGCCTGCCACCGGGAGGGCATCCCGTGTACCGTTCACGTTGCCCTGGGAACCGATATCGTCCACATGCACCCTCAAGTCTCCGGCGCGGCTCTCGGCGAAGCCTCGATGATCGACTTTCGCATCCTCTGCGCGGTCGTGTCCCGACTGGCTGGAGGTGTCTGGCTGAATCTCGGCTCGGCGGTAGTCATGCCTGAAGTGTTCCTCAAAGCGGTATCGGTGGCCCGGAACCTCGGTCACGACCTCGACGGATTGGTGACGGCCAATCTGGACAAGGAGTCGAAATACCGGACTGGAATGAACGTCCTTCGCCGCCCCGGGTCGGTCGGGATCGAGGTGATCGGCCATCACGAACTGCTCATACCGCTGTTGCATGTGGCTGTCAGTCGAGAGTTGTCAGTTGTCAGTTGTCAGTTGTCAGCCAAACCAGTGCCGTCTCAGCCAGGAGATGCAGCTTGATGAGTTGTCAGTTGTCAGTTGTCAGTCAGATTGGAGACAAGACTTAAGGTGGCCGGACTACCGCTTAAGACAGTTCGCTCTTGTTTAACTGAAAACTGAAAACTGAAAACTGATAACTCCCCCAAAGGAGTCCCCCATGTCCGACCTCATCGACCTCGTACCCCAGCTCGGCCATCCGCGGGTGCTGGTGGTCGGTGACGTGATGCTCGACCGGTATGTCTGGGGAAATGCTGAGCGGATCAGCCAGGAAGCTCCGGTGATTCTCCTCCGGGCAGACCGTCGTGAGGAGCGGCTTGGCGGAGCCAGTAGCGTCGCCACCATGCTCCAGGCGCTCGGTGCCCGGACGAGCCTGGTCGGTGTCGTTGGCCGTGACTCTGACGGGCTCCAGGTGGGCCGCATCCTCGCCGATCTTGGAATCGACGCCGAAGGGGTCGCAACCGATCTCGACCGCCCGACCACGGTGAAAGAGCGGTACATCGGTCGTGCTCAGGCCCGTCACCCGCAGCAGATGATCCGCGTGGACTACGAGAACCGGGAAGCAGTGAGCCGAAAGGTCGAGCAGGAACTCCTCACTACGGTCAAAGCGAAGCTACCAGAGACCGACATCGTCCTCGTCAGCGACTACGACAAGGGCGTGTGTACACCGGGGCTGATGGCAGGGGTGATCGCTGCCGCTCAGGCTCGGGGGGTGCGGGTGATCGCCGACCCAATCCGGGGCGGGGACTACGCCAAATACGCCGGATGCTCGGCGATGACTCCCAACCGGCTCGAAGCCGGGCTCGCGACTGGCCGGACGATCAACACACTCGACGACGCTCTACGGTCTGCTGCCGACCTCCGAGATCGGCTCGGGCTGGAGGCCGGGATTGTCACCCTCGACAAGGACGGGATTGCCCTTGCTCACCGCGATGGGCGAACAGTCGTGTTCCCGACCCGTCCGCGACAGGTGTACGACATCACCGGGGCCGGGGACATGGTGATGGCCACCCTCGGGCTGGTGCTGGCCGCCGGAGTCGACTATGACCCAGCGATCCGGCTGGCGAACGTGGCCGGTGGGTTGGAGGTTGAGAAGATTGGGGTGGCAACCGTCACCCGAGAGGAGATCCTGACCGACCTGCTCCACGCTCCATTCCGCGGGGCAGAACGAGTGCCGGGTGCGAACAAGGTGCTGCCTCTCCCCCAGCTTCTGGCCGACCTGGATCGACGCCGCCAGGCCGGGCAGCGGGTAGCGTTCACCAACGGCTGCTTCGACGTCCTCCACGCCGGGCATGTCCAGTATCTGCACGAGGCTCGCGGGCAGGCTGACTGCTTGGTCGTCGGGCTGAACAGTGATGCCGGGGTTCGCCAGCTCAAGGGACCGACCCGCCCGCTGAACCCGGTCGAGGCCCGTGGGCTCGTCCTCGCCGGGCTCCAGGATGTGGATTACGTCACCATCTTTGCCGACCTGACCCCACTCGCCCTCATCCGGGCGATCCGGCCGGACATCCTGGTCAAGGGTGCCGACTACCGGAAGGACGAGGTAGTCGGTGCAGCACTGGTCGAGGCCCACGGCGGACGAGTCCATTTAGCCGAGCTGCGGGGCGGCTTCTCGACAACAACACTGATCGATCGCATGAAAGCAGCATAAGAGAAGAATTAAAAGGATCTTACAAAGAGACGGAAAGCAGAAAGAGAATCACGAAATCACGAAAGACGAAATGGCGAAAAATCAATAGTCCGATTTCGTTATTTCGTCTTTCGTGATTTCGTGATGAGTCTTGCTTTTCTTGGCGTGAGATCTTTGGGCTCAGGAGGTTGCACACGGATGGATCGGATTGCCCTGTTTCTGCCGAACTGGATCGGCGATGTCGTGATGGCCACGCCAGCTATCCGGGCAGTCCGCGAGCGGTTCCCATCGGCTGAAATTCTTGCCGTCTGCAAGCCCTACGTTGCGGATGTCGTCGCGGGGGCACCGTGGTTCCGTGAGGTCATCCCATTCGATAAGGGTGGGCCACCGGGACAGCGGTTGTGGGCGGTTGCCCAACAACTCCGTGCCGAGCGGATTGACGCCGCGGTTCTGTTTCCGAACTCGTTCCGAACCGCACTGGTTGCCCGCCTCGGGGGGTGTCGACAGGTGATCGGCTTCTCCCGGTACGGGCGGCGTCTTCTTCTGACCACTCGGCTCCACGCAAAGACCGACCGCTGGGGCCGATCCATCCCATCCCCGGTGATTGACGATTACAACCGACTCGCAGTCGCTCTGGGGACAGCCGACCCGGGCTACCGGATGGATCTCTTCACGACCCCCAAGGATGAGGCCGCGGCCGATGCGGTCTGGACCCGGTTCGGGCTGGGCCGATACTCGCGGGTGGTGGGGCTGAACCCCGGCGCAGCGTTCGGAGCGGCCAAGCACTGGCCCGCCGAATCGTTCGCCCGGCTCGGGCGGATGTTCGCCCAGCGATCCGGGTGCGGGGTGCTCGTCCTGTGCGGCCCGAGCGAGCGGGAGATGGCCCGACGGATCGCCGAGGACAGTCGCAGCCCCAACGTCCACTCACTCGATGACAACCCGTTGTCACTGGGGCTGACCAAGGCCGCGGTGCGGCGGCTGAGCCTGCTCGTGACGACCGACAGCGGCCCGCGACACTTCGCCGCGGCGTTCGAGCGGCCGGTCATCACTTTGTTCGGCCCGACCCACATCGGCTGGACCGAGACCCACTTCGAGAAGGCGACTCATCTTCAGAAGCCAGTGCCGTGCGGACCGTGCCAGAAACGGACTTGCCCGCTCGATCACCGGTGCATGAGAGATCTCACCCCGGACGAAGTGTTCGCGGCGGCCGATCGATTGCTCACCTGTTTCCCGCTTCCTCATGACGGGGAGACCCGCCGTGCCGGCTAGCTCCGCCCGCCCGCTCACCCCTCCGCTGCCGACCACCGACACCAACCACGTTCGAGTTGTTCGCCCGGAGGCCGGGGCGGCATCCGGCTGGGTCGTACTCCACCCCCGCTTCCGGGAACGCCTGGCCGGACTCGGGTGGACAACGGCTGATCGCCTTCTCGGTCTGCCCGGTGAGGTGGTGAGCGGCCACCCGGACCGGCATGTGGTTCGGGTCGATCACCCCGGTTGGGGCGGGGTTCTGTACCTGAAGCGGCAACACCGAGTGGGCTGGCGGCAGCGTCTTCGGCAGTGGCTCGCGGGGTTCGGATGGGGGTCGCGCTGTGAGCGGGAAGCCCGTCTGCTCCAGTTGCTGGAATCCAGCGGGTTCCCGTGTCCTGGTTGGGTGGCCTACGGGGAAGATCACCGGGGCCGGGCGTTTTTGCTCGTGGAGGAACTGACCGGGGTCGAAGAGTTGCGGACGGTACTTGGCGGCCGACTCCCGCCGGAAGATTCCTCCCGACTGGCCGAGCGACTGGGGCAGGCGGTGGCCGAACTCCACGCGGCCGGATTCGACACACCAGACCTCACTGCGAAACACATCTTCGTCGACCGAGAGTCGTTCGCCGTCACGCTCATTGACTGGCAGTCTGCTCGCCGGGTCCGGCATCTCGATCTCGCCACCCGTGAGCGGACCCTCGCTGCGCTCCAGGCGTCACTTGCCGATCACCTCGCCCGACCGCGAGACCGCGCGCGGTTCCTCTGGGCGTACTGTCGAGTGGGCCGCCGGATGGGGCTTGACACCCCACGATTCGCCGCTCTCGCTCGTGCGATTGACCGTCTCGCGGCAATCGCCCTCAAGCGGCGATCCATACGCGACCAGCGTGAACCAAAAACTGCCGATGCGACGGGGTTGCGGCTGGTCTGGCTCGCCGGTGAGGCAGTCTGCGCGGTCCCGGACGTGGCCGCCGTCTGGCCATCGCCAGCCGTCACCGAACCGTTCTACGACCTTTCTCCCACACGGGGGGAAGAAACCCTTCGCGTGGCTCTCCCGGATGGCCGCGCGGCTGTACTTATCCGGGGACGGTCATTCGCTCCGCTGAGTCGGTTCGTGGCCTGTGTGCGAAGCCGCCCGTGGCGTTCGCCAGGGGTCACGCTCGGCCGAATCCTGTTCCACCTCCAGCGCTACGGAATTCCCGCTCCCAGGCTCCTTGCCTTCGGACAACGCGAGACGGGCCGAACCGTGGCCGACTGGTTTGCCCTGCACGAGCCCCCCGCCGGTACGCCACTTGCAGAATGGCTTTCCAGACTACACCCCCTGTCACTCCGTCGCGAGGTGTTTGAACAGCTTGGGCTGATCCTTCGCCAGTTCCATGATGCCGGATGCCGATACTCCGGTCAGGGGCCGTTATTCTGGGTTGCAGCCAACCCCACCGGGCGGGTATCGGTAGGTGGTGTTCAGGTGGTTCGGATCGCCCGCCAGGTGACTCCGACTACCCGCTGGCGGGATATTGAGAAGATCCTGCGGGGCCTGACTGTCGGTCGAACGGACTACCTGCGAGTGATCCGTGGGTATTTCGGGTGCCGATGCTTGAACGACCCGTCCACGAGGACCACAACCCGCCTCACCGTCGCCCGGATGGTGATCAGCGGCCGAAAGTGATGACTCACCACTCATCCAACGTACCGCCGTCCGCGAACCCAGCCCGGTTCCTCCCCTCGGTCGGCGACCCGGTTTCGTCGATGTGGTATCGCCTGCGTCGAGGTACGCGGCTGATTCGCAAACAGCCGGACTGGGAGCGGTTCGCCGGCGAGGGGTGGGCCGACCGAATCATGGCCGAGCCGGTGACCGACCGATTGCACCAGAAGCAGGGGCGGTCGATCGGACGGTGGATTCTTGCGGACGGAGCCGAGCGGCTCGGTGTCTACCTGAAGCGGCATTATCGGCTGCCGTGGTGGCGGGGGCTGGTCGCCACGCTCTTCCCCGGCGGGGCATGGTCCCCGGGGCTTCAGGAGTGGCAGCGGCTGTGCTGGGCGAAGGACGAGGGGTTTCCGGTCCCGCGGCCAGTGGCGGCCGGTCAGTTTGTCGGCCCGTGGTATCGGCTCCGGGGTTTCCTCGCAGTCGAGGAACTCTACGGGATGCTCCCGCTTCATCAGGCTGTCCCGCTCGCGATGGCCCGGCTCGACCCCGCCACGTTCCTCCGCTGGAAGCGGGGACTCACGGCGGAACTCGCCCGGCTGGCGCGGGAACTCCACCGCCGGAAGGTGTTTCACAAGGATCTGTACTTCTGCCACTTCTACATCCCGGACGATCTCACTCGCCGGGTGCCTGAGTCGTGGGCAAACCGGGCAGTGATGATCGACCTGCATCGGCTCGACAGGCACCGGGTCACTGCTATTTGGTGGCGGGTGAAGGATCTTGCCCAGCTTCTCTACTCGTCAGATGTCCCGGGGGTGACTGCCCGGGATCGGTTGCGGTTCTGGAAGCTCTACCGGACCGGTTGGCCGGGCCGTCCGCCACGAAGTTGGCTCCGCCCGCTGATCCGCTGGAAATGGCAGTTGTACCGCCGTCACAATCACCGCCGATCGACGGCGGGGATTGGCACCGGGAGCCCAGGCTGATGGATATCGCATTGTGCTATGAGAGCGTCTTGCCAGCCCGCGGCGGGGCCGAGACGTACATTGGCGATCTCGCCCGTCGGCTGGCGCGGGACGGTCACGCCATCCACCTGTACGCTTGCCGGTGGGATGCATTCTCGCTCCCCGCCTCGACCCACTTCCACCGGCTTGATGTCCCGGCCGGTCCGCGGTTTCTCCGCCCGTGGCGGTTCGCGGCTGCCTGTGAACAGACCCTCAGCAAAACCCGGCACGATGTGACGGTCGGCTTCGACAAAACCTGGGGGCAGGACATTCTCTACCCGCAAGGCGGGTTGCATGTCGCCTCGGCTGCCCACAATCTGCTGAAGTTCCCGCACGCCTGGGAACGGGGGTTGGCCGCTGCGGGGAAATGGCTCAGCCCGGCTGCGTGGTCGTTCGCCCGACTGGAGCGGAAGCAGTACCTCGGCCCGAACCGCCCGTTGGTGCTGGTCAATAGCCTGATGGTGCGGGGGCATTTCGAGCAGTTTTACGGGATTCCACCGGAATCCGTCCGGGTCGTCCGTAGCGCGATCGACCCGTTCCGGTTCGCTGCCGACGACCGGCTCCGACGGCGGCAGGAGGAACGCGACCGGTGGGGGGTTCCAGCGGCGGATACGGTTGGGCTCTTCGTCGCGATGAACTACCGATTAAAGGGGCTCGCCCCACTACTGCGCGCTGTCTCCCTGGTACCGCGTGACCGACCGTTCCGGCTGGCGGTCGTGGGGAACCCGAAGTACGGCCGCTATCTGCGGCTGGCGAATCGGCTCGGGATCGCCGACCGGGTAGTGTTCCTCGGCCACCGGGACGACCCGAAAGACGCCTACTTCGCTTCCGACTTCCTGGTCCACCCGACCTTTTATGATCCGTGTTCGCTCGTCGCCTTGGAGGCCCTGGCCTGTGGCCTTCCGGTCATCACCACCCGCTACAACGGAGCATCGGAGCTGCTCAGCCCACCGACCGACGGGAGGGTGATCGACAACCCGCACGACGCCCCGGCACTGGCCACCGCGATGACCACAATGCTCGACCACACCTATCGGGCGGGGGCATCCCAGGCGGCCCGGCAGGTCGGGAATCGCTGGACATTCGAGCACCACTACCGGGCGATGCTGGAGGTCTTCGGTGAGGTGCGGCGGACCAAGCGGGCGGCGTGAGGCTATCTACCTGAGTGTAACCGTCGGGTGCCACTGGCGGCTTGCCGCCAGTGAAGGTGCGGAAGACGAGTTCAGGTGTGCATTCGTCGGGTGCCACTGGCGGCTTGCCGCCAGTGAAGGTGCAGGAGACGAGTTGAGGTGTGCATTCGTCGGGTGCCACTGGCAGCTTGCCGC
>PLDW01000035.1 GCA_003136315.1 Gemmataceae bacterium
CTTTCTTGCCGGGTTAATACTGGCCACCGGATTCATGGGTCGGCTCTCCGCGTCCCACTCACCCGGGCCAATGGATCGCTCGGGCGGATACATGGCGTCGTAGGCCGCGTAAATGGGGTGTTTGTCTTCGTCTTTGATCCGTTGGTACGTGTCCTCGAATGGTGGGATTCGGCCGTCCAATGCCTCAAGCAGCCCATCGTATTGAAACCGCTTTTCGGTATCGGTGAGTAGCTCGTAGGCTTGATTGATCCTGATGAAAAGCAATGTTGCCTCCGCCTTCCGTTCTGGGGGCACGGTGTCGGGGTGGTACTGAGCTTCCAGAGAGCGAAAGGCCCGTCGAATTGTCGGTGTGTCCGCGTACTTTCCCACGCCGAGGATTTGGTAGGCATTCTCCCCACGGACGTTCGGCGACCAATTCCGTCTGGTCTTCTGGTACAAGCGGATAGGCCAGCCAACACAAGTCAGCGCAATCACGATCAGCCCCAGGATGGGGTGGATCGTCCGAGCGAGTACGTATGCGAAAAACAACAAAAACGCTCCCCCCACCATCCAGTGTGGATTCAGCGAGACCAGAAGGCGGTTCATCTTGTTCATCGGTCGGCACCCGCAGCCCCTGAGCGACAACCCTCGGTGCGGCCACCCCCGCCGGGACTATTCAGACTTGGCACCGCACTTGCCGCAGAATGAGAATCCTTCGAGCAGAGCCGCTCCACACGCCCGGCAGCATTTAGGTTGGAGCGGAACCCCGCACTTTCCACAGAAAGCGTACCCCTCGGGCATCGCTGCACCGCAGTTGCCACAGACTCCGTTGACTCTTTCGGGCCTTTGCGACTGCTCAGCGGGGGGCCGATCCGCTCCAAAGTCACCTTCAGCAGCCGCTGGCCCGGCCTCGTCTCCCGCAGCGGGAGGGAGGTCGTGAAGTGCCGCCTCCAGGTCGCGAGTGGCGAGGGCGGCGAGGTCGTCGTCCCTGTCCCGCAACGCGAGACGCAGTTGTTGAGCGAACGCAACCGCCGTCTGGACGTGTTCATCGTCCCCCCTGGCGCTCAGCGCCTGCAACCGTCGATCAACGTCCGCGAGCCAATCGGCCAATTGTCGCCGCCGGTGAAGCCGCTGGACCTCGGCCTGTTCCCCGGGCCTCGCGGCGCGGGCCTCGCGCCGCAACCGCTGCACGGTCTCGCGGTCCAGATTCTGCGAATCCTTGATCGTCACACTCTGCACCACGCCTGTGGCCTTGTCCTTTGCGGTGACATGGAGGATGTCATCGGCATCCAGGTGAAAGGTCACCTGAATGACCGCCGCCTCGCGCTGGCGGGGTGGGTCGAAGAGCAGTTGGATCTCCCCGAGCTTCAGGTTATTGGCGACCAGTTCGCTCTCCCCCTGGTAGATGCCGATTGCGACCGCAGGCTGATAATCGGCTGTGGGGATGTACTCATTCGTCCGGGTGCAGGGAATGCGGGTGTTGGAATCGATGATCCGGGAGAACAACTCTCCGGCAACGGCGGTGCCCAGCGACAGCGCGGTGGTGTCGATCAAGATGATCCGGCTCACTTTCTGCTTCTGGTGGATAATGCCCGCCTGGAGGGCCGCGCCCAGCGCCACCGCCTCGTCGGGGTTAACGTCCGTCCGAACACGGCCGCGGAACATGTTCGCGACCAACTGCCGAACGGCCGGCACCCGCGTTTCACCGCCCACCATCAGAATGTCGCACCCTTCCAGATGGTTCTCGAAGACATCAGGGTGGGCGTCGCGATACCTGGGCTTCTGCAACTCTTCAGTGACGTGCCAGGCCAGAGCGCGGACACGGTTGAACAGATCCCGGCACATCTCCTCGAAGGCGGAGCGCGTGAGGGCAGCGTCGAAGGACTGGCCCCGGTAGAGGTTGTCAATTTTGATCCGCGCCTCCTTGGCCCGCGTGAGGGTGTGTTTGGCGGCCACGGCCCACTCGTGGACCAGGCACATCGCCGGAACGTCGCGGCGGATGTCCATCCCGGCCTTGGCCTGAAACTGCTGGACGATCCACTGCACGATCCGCAGATTGAAGTCGTCGCCCCCAAGGTGGTTATCGCCGACCGAGTAGAGGACTTCGTAGAGGCCCTCACCGGCTTCGACGACGGAGATATCAAAGGTGCCGCCGCCCAGGTCGAAGACGACGAGGACGCTGGACAATTGGTGTTCGTGACCATACGCCAGGGCTGCGGCGGTTGGTTCGTTGAGAATCCGCAGGACGTTCAGCCCCGCAATCTCCCCCGCGTCCTTGGTGGCCTGCCGTTGGAGGCTGTTGAAGTTGGCGGGTACGGTGATCACTGCGTCGTTGATCTGGCAATTGCCGTGCTTCTCGGCGTACTCTTTCAGGTGGGAAAGGATCAGGGCGGACACGCTCTCGGGTGTGTATTCTGTCCCCAGGACAGTGCGGGAATACCGCTCTCCCATCCGCCTCTTGATGGAAGCGAACGTGTTGGACGGGTGTGTCAGCAATCGACTGCGGGCCTTCTTCCCGGCGATGATCCCGTCGGGGAGGACGGAGACCACCGAGGGCGTGACTGGCTCCCCGAGGTCGTTGGGGACGACGACCGGGCGATCACCCTGCAGCACGGCCAGACACGAATTGGTGGTCCCCAGGTCAAGCCCCGCGCTGACTTTCTCCATGCCCTCTCCCCATCGAAAAGCCCACTGTCGCCGGTGTCGAAGACCCGCCACAACGATCTCGACCTGTTCGCAGGTCGGTTCAGGTGGAGATCGGCGCTAACGATGAAATCAGTTTGCGACTGCGCTGAACCACGGTCAAGCACTTCTCCACCGTCGAGTGGCCAGTGGGCCAAGAGCCCGCCCGGTGGCCGTGAACTGCTCCAGGAGACGCTAATCGATCCGAACCGACCCCTGGCAGCGGTCCATTCAGAGGGGGCACGATCGGAGCAAAACATCGGTTCGCCTGCCTTTGCCCGTACCCAGCTTTATTCTTGCTGGCGGAATCCGTCCATGTTACGTTGAGTGGACTCGGTCGATAGGCTCGGCCAGATTTACGCTCCGGGATGCGGGTTATGACGATGTGGGTGGTGATCGGGAGGGCACTGGTGGCCGGACTGGCGATGGGGATCGTCGTCGGTTGTTCGGGCAAGCCGGCCGATCAGCCGCAGTCCCCAACAGAGGATCGACTGTACACATTCGGGAAAGCCTACATTCAGGCCAGTTCGCAGCTTGGCCGGGGGGCGAGGAATCTTGCGGAGATCAAGACCTACCTCCCCGCGAATGCACCAGACGATCTGCTCCGATCACCCAACGACGGGGAAAACTTCGTGATCCTGTGGGGGGTGGATTTCAACAAACTCCCTCCGGGGCCAGACCCGTTCTATGTCGGAGCCTACGAGAAGACCGGCAAGGGCGGTCGGCGGTACGTCCTCCGGTTTCCGATCGGTGTGGTCTCGATGACCGACTCCGAGTTGAAGGCGGCCGTTTTTCCTCCTGGACACAAGCCCCCCCTTTGACCTCTGCAACTCGCAGAGGTGTGGGAGCCATTATCATTGATCTCAGAAGGAACTCGCGATGATTCGTCCTCTCTTCCATCGACGGGGGTTCACCCTGATCGAACTCCTGGTGGTGATCGCGATTATTGCGATCCTGATTGGACTGCTGCTTCCCGCAGTTCAGAAGGTCCGTGAGGCGGCTGCCCGAACCAAGTGCAGCAATAACCTCAAACAGATCGGGCTCGCGTTCCACAACCATCACGACACCCTCGGCGCGTTCCCGTCCGGAGGTCTCAGTCCCGGGGCTGCCCGAACGATGATTGGGAACACCCCCGCCAATTACACGAGTCAGGCGTGGGGTTGGTGCTACCAGATTCTGCCATACGTTGAGCAGTCGAACTTGTGGCAACTCCCGGCCGGGCAGGAGGCAACAATCATCGCCTCCCCCCCATCCCTCTACCTCTGTCCAACTCGGGGTCGCGGCCCGGTGGTCAGCGGCATCGGCTTTAACGACTACGCTGGCAACGGCGGCACTTATAGTATCTGGACTTCCTTCACATCGCCTGCCAACTCCCTCGACGGCCCGCTCACACCGACCGGGGGTCCAAAGGTCACTTTCGCGACCATCACCGACGGCACCGCGAACACCCTCCTGGTCGGCGAGAAGTGGGTCTATTACCTGTGGTGGAATGATTCGCTCGGGCAGTGCATCGACAACGAGGGGTGGGATAATGGCTGGGACAACGACGGGATCTGCACCAGTGGTACCCTGAACTACGCAGCGCCCAATAATATCGTTCTCCCACAACCGGATTTTCAGACCGGGTGGAACTGTGGATACATCTTCGGGGGAGCGCATACAGGGGGGTTCATGTCCGTGTTCTGCGACGGTTCGGTCCATTTCGTCAAATACACCATCACTCCGACGAACTGGCACAGTCTCTGTTCGGTCAACGATGGGGGTGTCGTCGACGAGAGTGCCTTCTGATACTTCAACCCGGTCGCACTGTCTCATCACCGGGAACACGATTGGACGCAGATACAGGACTGCGAGGCTCCTGCCGAGCTGGACCACTCTCACGCTCGGCCGGAGCCTCTTCGCTGTAAAATCGGCAGTGTGGGCAACCGTGTACCCAGGGTGCGCGAAACGCCCTCCAGCATAAGCGATGGCGACTTGGGCAGTCGCCAGGAAATGACCGACCACGATCCTGGGGGGTGCCACGGGCGGCTTGCCCGCCCGTGNNCGTGGCACCCAAGCCCACTGGGAGATTTTCTCTCACCAACTACTTTATCTCACGGGTCAGGAGCCGGCGGGGGGGTGATCCTCCTCACACCCGCCTTCTCCAGACTCCGTTTGGCCCTGGCGACGAGCTCCGCGTCGAGCCCGTCCGATCCGTTTTTGAGAATCTTCGCAATAGCTTCGCGGGCCTCGCTCCGGACCTCATCCTCCGGATCGTCGAGGACTTCAATCAGAGCGGGGAGCGCCGGAGTTGCGAGTTTCCCCAGGGAGCCGAGAGACTCGGCCGCCTCCTCGCGAACTTTCGGGTTCGCATGCTTCAGCGATGCCATCAGCGGCGGCACTGCACGGGGGTCGTCCAGGCACGCGGCCGCACGGGTCGCCGCGAGCCGGCTTGAGTCGGCGGGAGACTCCAACATCACCAAAATGTCACTGACAGTTCCGGGGTGGTCGCGTGCAACCACCCCCACTGCCTGGCCGGCCGTTTCGAGAACCCCCTCGTCATCGTCCTCCATAGCAAGCCGGAGAAGAGCTGGGATCGCCTCCACGGCCGCTGGCCCGATCCGTGCGAGGGTGCTGGCCGCACTCCGTCGGTTCCCGGGGTCTGGGTCGTCCAGCCTGGCGACAAGGGCCGGAACGGCTTTCGCCCCGCGGCGGACCAATGCTTCACTGGCGTCCCCCCGCACCCTCAGGTCGCGATCCGAGAGCCGACCCACCAGATAGTCATCCGCCCCAACCCGTTCGGCCCCAGCGACAACGACTGACCGGACCGAGGGGCTCAAGAGGTAGGTCTCCGTGACGATGAGGACGATCCCGAGGCCAAGAATCGCCACAAACAGGAGGCGTCGTCGGGTGGTGCCAAATCGCATGACAGACCCCTCGCGTACACCCAAGGCGTGCGGCAGATGGAGTAATACCCCCCGTCATGGACAGCCCGGGCCGCCACGGAGGGCGGCCCCTACACAGGATTGGTAGGGGCCGCCCTCCGTGGCGGCCCAGCGTGGGCAAGCAAGTCCCAAAACCGGGCACGCTATTTTCTGCCGCTCGCCCAAACACTTTACTTCTTCATCACAAGGTTCTCGATGAAGAACTCCATCATCCGCGGGGAGGAGATCCCGGAGTGACCCGCATCCGGGCCAACCTGGAGATCGAAGCTCTTGCCTGCCCGCTGGAGGGACCGGATGAGCTGGAGGGAATTCGACGGGTGGACGTTGTCATCGGCCGTCCCGAAGTAGATCATCAACCGCCCCTTCATCTTCGCCACGTGGGTCATGGCACTGCCCGCATCGTACCCGGCTTTGTTCGCCTGGGGGATCCACATATACCGCTCGGTGTAAATCGAATCGTAGAGCCGGTAGTCGGTGACCGGAGAGGAGGCACACGCAGCCTGGAAGACATCCGGGTGCCGCAGAAGGCCCAGCACCGAAGCGTATCCGCCGTAAGAACCGCCGTAAATCCCGACTCGGGTTTTGTCCACGTAGGGTCGTTCCCACAGCGCCCGAACCCCAGCCGCCTGGTCGTCGACCTCCACCACCCCCAATTTCTGGTAGATCGCATCCAGGAACTGCTTGCCGCGGCCGGCTGCACTTCGGGAATCGAACGATGCCACCAGGAAGCCGTATTCGGCCAGGGGGTTCGGTGGGATAAATGTCTCCCGGGCTCCATTCGTTCCCGGCCCCGCATACACCGAGACGAGGAGAGGATACTTCTTCATCGGGTCGAAGTTCGAAGGAAACTGTAACAGTCCGTAGAGGTCGGTCTGTCCGTCAGCGGCCTTGAAGGTGAGGAGTTCAGCCCGCCGGAAGCCCAGCTTCTCGGCCTTCGAGAGGTCGCTCTGCGTGAGTTCCACGACCACCGTCCCTTCGGCCGTCATCAGGCGTGTGGCCGGTGGGATGTCATGGGTCTGGTAGACATCGAGAAAGTGTTTCCCATCTGGAGCGAAATCGATCATGTGATGGAAGGCGGGGTCGGTCAGTCTGCGGTCCCCTTTGCCATCCAGCCCGACCCGGTGGAGTTGAAGCTTCATCGGGTTGTCCCCGCTGCGGGCGGTGTAGTACAGATGCCCCGCTTCTTCATCCACATGGACCACGGCGGCCACCTCGAATGGGTGCTTCGTCAGGGTCGCCAGAAGGGTTCCCGTGAGATCGTACAGGTAAAAGTTCCGCCACCCGGTCCGTTCGGAGACCCAGATGAACCGGGTGTTGTCTTTGAGGGGGTGGATCGCAGGGGAGTTCTCCACCCAGCTTGCCGGCCACTCCTCGCGGACGATCACCCGGCACTTCCCGGTTGTTGAGTCGGCTGCGACGTACTCCATCACGTTCTGCTTCCGGTTGGTCCGGTTGAACAGGAGTTCCGTCCCCTTCGCGGACCATGCCACACGGTACACGTAATGCCCTATTGCGGTGTCGTCGAACGGCTTACCGTCCCGGACATCCACCCGGGTGGTTGTCTTCGCGGCCACATCGTAGACGAGAAGGTCGACGATCGGATTGGCTCCACCAGCCTTGGGGTACGGCTCGGCCGCATGGCGGGAGAGGAGGGCCGTCTGGTCGAGGGCAAGGTGATAGTCTGGCACCGCAGCCTCATCGAAGCGGTAGAAGGCGATCTTCTTCCCGTCCGGTGACCACCACATGGCTGTCCGCTGGAACAACTCTTCGCCGTAGACCCAACTTGCAGAGCCATTCCGGATTCGGGTCTTCTCGCTGCCATCGGTGGTCACCGGCATCTCGATGAGCCCCTTGGCATCAGACAGCCAGAGGTTGCGGTCGCGATAGAACGCCTTGAGTTGACCATCCGGGGAGGTCGCGGAGGCCGCCTGTCGTCCGCGTGGAACTCCGCCCCTTCCCGCCTGACCGTCTTTCCCGCGGGGGGGGAATCGCCCACCTGGACCCTTGCCCACAGGTGGTCCGTCTGAGGGGGCATCCTTTCCGGTCGGCCGGTCCACGGCTTTCTGGGTGGCGATGTCGTAATGAATTGCCTTGCCGTCGTGCCGGTACTCGAAGGCTGCGCCACCGTCCTTCCAGACGACACTCAGGCTCCCGGACTTGATCGCGCCCGGGATTTCCTTGCTCATCCTCTGATACTGGTCGTATCCCGGCATGGTGGGGAGCCGGTCCTGCCCGGTCGTCCGGCCTCCGGCGACCAGAACAACGACGGCACACAGGACGGCGAAGGGAAGTGGACGGCCCAACGGGTTCACGGTGGCACTCATGCTGGATGGGTCGGGTGTTTGGGGATACGTATCGGAGGAGGAGACTCATCATTTCATAGCCCCCGGCCGAGGTCAAGCAAGTCCCCGGGATCGACTCTCGAACCGGCGTTGCGGGGCAAATCCCGGGTCAGGCAGTAGAATACGTTCCGAATGTAGGAGGTAAACACGCTCTGGAGGCGAGCGGAGGGGAGGGTCTCATGGCGAATCACTGGAAAAAGGGGCTCGGCAAAAACGGGTGTAACCGGTCAAGCTCAGCACCCGATGCGGAATGCCCAGGGCTCCCGCCCTGGGCTCAGGACGAACGCCCCATCCGGGGCGAAAAACGAGTGGCCTGCTGCCTCAAAGATCAGGGTTTTGAGCCGCGGAGCGGCGGCCGTTCTCAGCCCAGGGCGGAAGCCCTGGGAACCCAGGCGATTCCGGGCCAGCATTGATTTTCCGATAGTTCGAGCCTCACCGGTTACGCCCTTTTCAAACCGAGCATTCCACAGACGATCCCATGACGGAGCCCCTGGCCTCACAGCAGTTACCCGTTGTGACGCTCAAGATCGAGCGGAGGTCGTCGCATCCCTGGATCTTCCAGAAGATGGTCGAGAAGCCAGCCGGGAGACTTGCCCCCGGATCAATTGTCGATGTCCGCGACCGGACGGGTCAATGGGTCGGCCGGGGGTTCTATAACGGCCATTCCCGGATCTCGGTCCGACTTCTGACGACAACCCAGGACGAACCCGTCGACGCGACGTTCTTCGCCAAGAAAATCCGTGCAGCGGTTGCCTTCCGGCGGGACGTGCTCAAGCTCGATGCGATCACCAACGCCTATCGGCTCGTCCACTCCGAGGCCGACGGACTCAGCGGACTGGTGATTGACCGATTCGGTGAGACGATCGTGATCGAGTTTTTCGCTGCGGGGATGTTCCGGCAACGGGCAGTGATTGCTGACGCGCTGAAAGTCCAGTTCCCCACTGCCCGGTTCTACTGGTTCGCCGAGGAACATGTTGGGAAGCAGGAGTCGTTCGACTGCCGACCACCGGAGCCACCACCGCCAGACCTGATCCAGGAACACGGGTTGAAGTTTCGGGTCGCGCCGGGGAGTAAACACAAGACGGGGTTCTTCGTCGACCAGCGGGAGAACCGCAAAACCCTTAGCGAGTTCTGCGGCGGAAAGCGGGTGCTGGATCTGTGCTGCAATTCCGGCGGGTTCTCGGTCTATGCGAAGGCCCTCGGGGGTGCGTCGGAGGTGATCGGGGTCGACCTGGACGAGACAGCGATCGAACTGGCGAAGCAGAACGCCAGGCTCAACCACGCAACGGTCCGCTACGTCCAGGCCGACCTCTTCCCCTGGCTGCGGGATGTGGTACCAAACGGAGACCGTTTCGATGTGGTCATCCTCGACCCTGCGAAGTTGACCCGCGACCGGGAATCGGTGGATCTGGCGTTGAAGAAGTATTGCGACATGAATCGGTTGGCGTTACTGGCGGTCGCACCCGGGGGCATCTTCTTGACGTGCTCCTGCACCGGACTCGTCAGTGAGGGCGATTTCCTCGAATCGATCCGTCGGGCAGCCTGGCAGGCGGGTCGGACGCTCCAGGTCTTCAAGGTCACAGGCGCTGGTCCGGATCACCCCTTCCTGCTCCACATCCCCGAGGGGCGATACCTGAAGGCCGTGTTCGCCCGTGTGGAATGAGGATTCCCTGAAGCCCCCAGGCTGACCCGGCGGGGGTGGATTCGGACCTAGCCGGGAGTATCGCACCGCTCAACCCCCAGTTGTCCAGTCGAAGCCAACCAGCATCGGCGGGCGGACTATTCGACCCCCTTTGGGGTCGCAGCGATTAGCCGGGGGTCGGGCGCAGCCCGACCCCCGGCGGCGTAGGCGAGCACACCAACGACCAGACCACGGCAGACACGCTCTCGACCGAGGCGTGTCCACCAGCGGTGCTACCCCCGGTCGTCCCCTATCGCCCGCCGGGGGTGTCGCTGCGCTCAACCCCCGGCTACACGCTACGACCCCACTGGGGTCGGCTTGCGGTCTGGCCGGGGAACCAACCGAGCCCGACCTGTTACGTCCCTGTCAATTCGGAACTATCGATTGCGACCTCTTCTAATCAGATGTCCACTACCACAGTGGCCAAATCAACGATCTCTGCCCCTCGCCATGAACTGGATTGATTCTTTCTGCCGGGCTGGAGTAATGTTCCCACCCAGACGGGCCAACCTACCCCGACAGCAAGGGAATGCCCCCTGAATCCCTCTGTCGGGTCTCCAGGAATTCGATCACAGGTGTGGCATGAGGATTCTCAACCAGTTGACCGCAGCCCCAGGCTACCTACTCGACACTCTGACTCGGGGCGAGTTGCACCGGATTCGCGGCCTGATCACCGCCCAGTACCTGGACCACCTGGGGAAACTCCAACCCGATCTTGTTGAACACGCCCGGCGGGCTGGAATCGCCAAATACCACACACTCCCAATCCGTTTCGACCACGCGGCCGCATGGCCGAAGGAGGTGCGTCTCCTCGACCCCCGATGCCTCTCGACCTTTGAGACGATGGGTTTCTTCAGGAGAATTCGTCGCCAACTGGGTCCGAACACCATCATCAGTCACGATGAACTCAACTGGCGATTGGTCCGCCCCAATCGGCCTGAGGACATCGGCCCGATCCATGCAGACAAGTGGTTCTGGGACGCCGGGTACGGGGTGGGGTTCATGCCCGCAGGATACGACCGGTTCAAGATCTGGATCGCGATCCACGTCGAACCGGGAGCGAATGGGTTGTGCATCAAACCGGGATCGCATCAAATCCATACCTGGAAGCACCATTTCGAGGTCCGTGGCGGAATTCGCAAGCCGATCCTGGACGAAGACGAGGAGGAGTTGATGATGGAACTCCTCCCCCTCCAAGCCGGCCAAATGGTGATGTTCCATGACGAGTTGCTTCACGGTGGGGTGGTCAACCGTGGGACAACGTGCCGTGTGAGCCTGGAACTGACCGTGCTCTACGACAAAGCCGAAGGTTTGCAGCGGCTGACAGGTACTCCTCGGCTGGCAACGACCAATTGACTTGGCGACGGGAGACAGGATCGGACAGGTTGACGCGAGGGGGCAATCTGGGATGAGGTACAAGGTGTGGGCTGGCAGTCACCTGATCGGGTGGCTTCTCTGGGGAAACGTGGTTGCAGGCGTCCGGGCCTTTTCCTTGGGTCCAGTCGCGGGAATTTGGGAAATGGCCCGGTCAGCCGGTCGAGTGCTGGCAGGGGGGTGGGCGACCATCCACCTCCACGGCAAGTTCCGGGTCGCCCGTCTGGTCAAATTGTGTCTCGCGGCCGGTGTTGATCGGGCTGTCCTGAGCCGGAACCCGGAGATCGCATTTGTCCTGGCAGAAGAGTTGAACGGCGAGCAAAAATTCGCCGAGATCATTGCTCTCCTCACCCCGCTCCTGCAGGAGAACCCGACGCTCGCGAAACTGTACGGAGCCAGGGGGATGGGTTATCTCGGCCTCGGGCAGTACGAGGAAGCACTCGCGGATTTGGATCGCTGCGTGGAACTCCGACCAAGCTTTGCCCGGGATTTCAGCTATCACCGGAATCGTGCTTTTCTTCTCGGGCGCCGCGGCGATCAGGAGAGTGCCCGCAAGGCGATGGCCGAGCAGATGATCGGCCCGGGCTATCAAGGCAGGGCTGCAGACGTACTGGCGGCTCACCTGGCGAAGAAAGTCCGTCCCTATCTGGCCCCACTCAAACTCAAAGGGTCGATTGGGGTGGCGATCGGTGCCTTCAACACGACCGTCGGACACGCGATCCTCGATCCGTTCCACTTCATTCAGTTGTTCGGATTCCAGTTCGATCACTTAGTGCTCGTACATCCCCCATATTCAGAGTATAGCCCTGCCACTCGATTGTCCGCAGCGATTCTGAGTCAGTATGTTGAACAGGTGGAAACCACCGACCTCGACACCCTGAATTTTGCCTGGCACAACCTTGGCGAGCTCCGTCACGAGAATCTGACCTTTCTGGTCCACCATTACTGGTCCCTCAACCGCCTGGCATTCCAGGCCCGAACGGATCCGAACCACCCCATGTCCCACGGACGGGAATACCTGAGTCTCCCGCCCAAGATGGCCAATCAAGCCGGGAAGATTTGTCGCCGTGGCGGCATCGACCCCAGACGCCCACTCGTGGTCGTTCATATCCGCGAACATGGATACCACAAGCTCCACGGTCAGCGTTATCGGAACATCAAGGTTCAAAACTACATTCCGGCCCTCCGATGGTTGATCAAACGCGGTTATCAAATCTTTCGGATCGGCGATCAGAAGATGACCAGTATCCGGCGGGAGGTTCCCGCACTCGTGGAACTCCCAACCTGCGACTTCTACGACCCGATGCTTGACCCCTACCTGATCTCGCGTTGCCGGTTCATGATCAGTTGCCAGTCGGGACCGTGCTCGTATGCTCGTGTCTTCGGAAAACCGAATCTTGTCGTGAACGCCGTCTACCACTACACGCTGCTGCCGGAGAGGAACGAACTCCTTGCCTTCAAGTCGTACTGGGATGTTCGAAGCAACGAGCCGATGACCCTGGACGCGATCTTCCGGGCCGGTGCTCATCTGTTCGACCGAACGGAACACTTCGACGATGCCGGAATCCGGGTGGAAGACATGACGCCGGATGAGATTCTGGCCGCAACCGAAGAGATGGTGAACTGGCTCGATCATTCGGACCAGCCAGAGAGTGCCTCCCAGCAACAGTTCCGGGCCAAGATGGAGTGGTACGCTCGGCACATGGACCGCTCCCACCCCTTAGCCCACGCCATGACAGACTATATCGGTTACGCGCTCCCGGAGTGCCGGATCTCGGAT
>PLDW01000242.1:0-151 GCA_003136315.1 Gemmataceae bacterium
AGAAAGCCATTGGACCCAGCGCTGCTCCAGGATGTGATCGCCAAACTGGCCGGGTGGATCAAACCGGAGTAATCCCTGAGACCGTTCCGCAGTCTTTCAGGCCGACGACGGAACACATCTTGGATTCCGACTGATACAGGAACCCGCTAAG
>PLDW01000242.1:166-43598 GCA_003136315.1 Gemmataceae bacterium
ACACCCTCAGCGGGTTCCTGTATGAGAATGCCGGAGGTGATGCCCGCAGGGCCTGAAGGGACGGGTCTTCCAGCCCAGGCGGAAGCCCGGACGCTCCACCGAGTGGCCGGGTTCAGCCCGGCCGCTCGTCGGTTTTTGTCTTCGGCTGCGGCTTCAGGAACCGGATGAACGCCTCGGCCGCCTGGCCGAGGGTTTCCCCCCGACGGAGCAGGATCCCGGAGTGGATCGGCCGGATCTGACCGGCCAGGCTCCGCACCCCAATTTTCACCCCCCGGGTGACAGCCCCATTCGGAATCAGCGGGACCACCGACACGCCCAACCCTGCCTCGACCATCTTCACCACGATCCCGGTCGTGGTTGCCTCCATGTCGATCCGCGGGCTCAGCCCCAGCCCGCGGAACGCATCCAGAACGTGTTGCCGACCGGTCGATCCCTGCTCGAACACGATCAGCGGCACCTCAACAAGATCGGCCAGAGATAATTTCCGCTTCCGGAGCAAAACATGACCGGGTGGAGCAATGAACCCCCAATCGAGTGAGAAAAGGTGCCGATACTCCAGGTCCGCTCCGGCCTCGTATGGGGCAGCCACTCCGAAAGAGAGATCCGGATCGCGAACCAGAGCGTCCTCAATGTCTCGCTCCATCCGGGTGCTGAGCCGAACCCGGATGGTCGGGAACGCCTGGTGAAAGGCCCGGATCGCATCCAGCATCACGTACAGGGTCAGATACTGCGTGGCAGCGACACGGACCTCGCTTGGCCCCTCCGCGCCGGTGAACAGGTCGGTCAGCCGACGAGCCCGTTCGAGAAACGCGAGGGCGTGGGGGAGGAACAGGTCGCCGTGCCGGGTGAGCGGCGAGCGTCGGCGCGGTCCCCGGTGCTTGTGGTAGAGTTCGACCTTGAGCCGGGTTTCCAGGGCAATGAGTCGATTCCGCACACCCTGCTCTGTCAGATGGATCGCTTCGGCCGCGGCCCGCAGGCTCCCTGCCCGGGCGAGTTCGACGAACGCTGCCACTTGATCCGTTGAGAGCGACGGTAACGTGTCCGGCATGGTCGGGCTCCGGGTGGGGGCAGGGTGACTCCAAACAACAGATCCCTGTTTACCTTTCATAATTAACAACATTCGCCTTGGTATGCAACCGGGTACAGTTCCAGGAGACAGCAGCCACACCATGTTAGGTTGCGGCTCACGCTGTCGGGAGGAGTGACCCATGAAACTGGTCTGTGCAATGGGAGTGGTCGGGCTCGTTGCGGTCGTGGGATTCGTGACGGGAGCCCCGGTCCCGACGGACACCGGCAAGCCGGCCGCGTTCCCGGTCGGGCGCTATGTCCTTGGCGGTGAGAAAGATTCGGCCCGTGGCGGGGATGTGCTGGAGCTGACGAAGACGTTTCGACTGAAGCCGGGTCAGTACGTGTTCAGCGGTGGGCCGAGTCCGACAGATGTGATCCTGGTTGACGACGATCTGGAGATCCTCCAGGGCGATCGGTCGCTGTTTATCGACGACGACACTGTGCGGAGCACGGAGAATCTGGGCAAGCAACCGGCCCGCTATCAGGGTTTCCCGATCGTCCTGATCCTCGACGCATCGAAGAAAGTCCAGGTGCGAGCAACCGACTGCAACCCCAGCGAAGCGATCCTCGGTCCGGTCTGGCTTCACCGGTGGGACGGTGCCCGGAAGAAACTGACCGCGGGGAAGAGCGAAGAATCGGTCATGGCCTTGCCGCATGTCTTCTTCGACGAATCGTTCGACCTCATCGACGGGTTCGAGATGCCGAAGCGTATCTCGTACGACGCGGCGACCGACCTCCCGGCGGTCCCGGCCTCGCTCCTGCCGAGATTCCGGGCGTACAAGTAACACGGTTTTGTTCTCCCTCTCTCTGTTTTAGCTTTATCTCTTCTGTGTCTCTGTGGTAAATCTGTATTAATTCAAACATTCATTAACCACAGAGACACAGAGAGCACAGAGAGAAGACGAGAAGGAGGGCGGAGAAATGGCTTGGAAAACGCGAATGTACCATCATGGACCGGGACGGGGACGGGCTGATGTCCTCCGATCAGGGCGAAGCAAGGAGCTGTTCGTGATCGGACGAGCGTGCGGGAGCTGGCGGACTGTCTCCTTCGCTTGGGCGTAAGTCGCCGCCCCCCCACGGAGTTCGACGCGGAATGCCTCGAAACCCATGATTCCCTCTTACCCGAGTTCTGGCGGTACGTGCCTTAATGGCACATCTGGGTGCAGCAAGTGTATAAATGTGGGTCGATAGTGCCAGGAAGTGCGGCAGAACAGTCGGTCAGGTCGTCCTTGGGGATTCGCTATTTCTCAAGGCGGTCGGCGATGAGAGCTGTTCGGCGTGCCTCTCACCCCACGACCGGTGTACACCTGGGCAGAATGACCTTCTCGTACACTTCGGAGGTCTTGGCAGGAAGCAGAACGGTGCCGAAGTTGGCAATCCATTCGGCCCGCCTCCTCGCGATGGAGCTAGAAACGATCTCCGCGAACTCCGAGAACTGAGTCCCCGAGAACCACTGCGAGTGATCCGGGGGAATATCGTCGCAGATTTTTACCTCCATCCCGAGCCGAGCCATCAACTCGTGGACGAGGGCCATGAACGCGGTATCGATCGATGGGGGGTGGCAGAGCGTGAACCGGCAAGACACCCTGACCGGAGAAGCGGCGACTTCGACTTCGATGACGTGAATGCCATCCTCGAGTGTGTAGTAGGCCGACCCCAGCGAAGCGATCGAGTCGTGATCGGGCCGTGCGTGCGGGTGTTGGCGGACTGTCTCTTCCGCTTGAGCGTAAGTCGCCGCCCCCCCACGGAGTTCGACGCGGAATGTCTCGAAACCCATGATCCCCTCCTGCCCGAGTTCTGGCGGTACGTGCCTTCATGGCACGTCTGGCAGCACATCGATCCACTGGTGTTCCGGTCGGTAGTTCTGCGGGAGCCTCTGCACCTGCGGCCGTGGACCGGGAACTTTCGTCAGGTCGATACCGGCGAGATGCGATGCGATCACGCGGTGGTGTCCGCCCATGACCTCCCCGGCTGGCCCCAGGATGACCGGTTGCAAGCTGGCCTTATTCCAGTCGAAGGAGCCATCCTTCATAGCATCGACGATCTTGTCGATTTTAGCACGGTCGAAGTGCTGCTTGCCTTGTGTCGGCTTGAGCCCTCTCGCAGCCAACTCGTCTGCGAGTTGCTGTCGTTCAGTTTGAGTGGTGGGGTAGCTCGCGTTGTGCGCCCACACAGGGAAGCCCCATCCAGGTGCCCCGATGAAACAGGAACGGCGCTGGAACGGTCAGGCCATCCCAGGGAATGCGCTTTTCCTCATGTCGATGGGCCATGAGAGCGATAAGGCCGCTCAGCCCTGATGGATCCCGATTCCGAACTCGGACACCAGAGCGTCGAAATCCTTGCGGCTGCGTGTCCCGAGGCGGACCATCACTCCCCCGCCGAACTCCTCAAGGCAGACGACCTGCCCGCCGCGTACGAACGCGGAATGCACTGCGCTGCGACCCGCCGACGGCCAACTGCGCACCAGACGGCGGGCGTCTTCGTGGTCGATCTCATCGGAATATCCTGTGTGCGGCATCGAGCCGCTGGCCGCGTACCAGCACAGCATCGCCGGCAGAAACTGGGAGCAGCGAGCTTCGGCCACCCACTCGTCGTCGTCCGGGTCCATCGTCCGGAAAACCATCGGGTCGGCGGCCGCCGTACGACGACGCAAGCCCCAGAATAGCACGGACTGGTTCTCCTCCATAAATACCAGCCGGCCTTGGGACACCGAGAGGTCGGCGGGAGCCAGGAGCCGGTTGTGGACGCGGTTCAGTTTGTGCCGCCCCACAGATAGGTAGTAGTTGCGCAGAGCCGAGGGAATCGTGAAGCCGATGTCGGCCTCGGCCGCTTCGATCTGTCGCAGGGGATAGCCGTGGGCGGAAGACGCACGGCCGATGATGTCGGTCAGCACTCGGCGATACCCCTCGGCGAACTTCCCCGCCATCGGTTGTGCCCTTTGTGGCTGAACGCCTTGTTCACCTGCCCGAAACCGCGTCGGGTGCCGATCAGACGTTACGCGATATCCGGCACGACCCCATCTACCCTGGTTCCCACGCTCTGCGTGGGAACTGGTCTTCCCCCGCTCCGCGGGGTGGGCCAATATGCCGGGACAGCGTTCCGCGGATCTCGGTCAAGCCACTGGTCTGTTCAGGCCAGGACGCAGAGCGTCGAGGACGGCATTCCCACGCAGAGCGTGGGAACGAGGGAACAAAAGGGATCGGCGGGGTCGAGTAGGAGAGTCGCCTCGGCGGTGATGTGGCCCGTTCCGGTCACGCTCGGGATGTGGGTTTGGCGTGTCATGCTCTGTCACGCCAGTTAAATCTGCAACCGTGGTACTCCCGCCTGAACTGCTGCTGGGTCTTGTGGGCCAACGGTCAAGGACGGATCATACTCTACTTTGAACAGTTCAGTCACAATCATCGGGATGAACTCTTCGTGCGGCCCCTGAATTGGATTGCCAAGACGCGCCGCCCAGAGAATCCGGACCTTGGCATCCACGTCGATAGAGTACGGCATTCGTGATAGTGCGGTGCGAAACTGCGCCGTCTGCGGTGCTGGTAATGCTTGAAGAATTCTATCCAGAACGTCTTGCCCAAAGTCGAAAGTGGCCATGCATTCTAGACCACCAATGTTACACGTGGAGCTCGCAATGTAATAGGACTCTGCTGACTTGGCGAGATGTTGAACCAGAAAACCCTCGAAGACGATCTCCTCCTGAGGAGTGATTCCCATTTGCTTCGCTTGAAGACCAAAATCAGCGTGAAATTGCCGCAATTCCGGCGTTTTAAGGTATCGGGGGAGTAGGTACTTTTCAACCCTTTCCCACTTCGCGCGGACATCCTTGCAGTCAATGATCAACAGTGGCTCCGACTTATTAATGTGATAGAAGGCCAGTTGGCGGCCGTTGCATAATGCGTAATGTACGCACCGTACATCTGGATGAATGGCATAGGAGTACGTCTGCTCAACATGCACGGAGTGAATAATTGATTCGCCCGGCGCCTTCGCCTCAAGCACCAACAGTGGCTCAGATCCTTCGTAGAGGGTGTAATCAGGAACAATATTGATCTTGTGCTTTTTGCTTCCAATCATGACGAAGGGATGGGCAAGTGACCTGCTTCGCTCCATGCGCAGCGAGCCAGTTGCCCGGTATCCCGCCTTGCGTAAGATTGGAGCAATAATGTCCTCGCGGACAGCGTCCTCCTTGAAGTTTGGGCTGTCAAGAGCGGCATTATCAAAAGCAAGCTCGTCGCGCAACATCGGTCCGAGACCTGCATCGGCTCGCTCGTTCGACTTTAATATTGCCTGCTGCAACTCGTTCAGTATCTCGCGTGTCAAGGGGTTATGCGCTTTCAACCGCCCCTCGCTACACAACCATACCTCCGACGCCCCCCAGCCATGCCGAGCCAATTCGGGCGTCTTTGGATCGAAGAGTGTCGAGAAATCCAGATAGGAGATAAACCCCAAGTCAACGAGGCGATTGCAGTACGCGCGCACCTCTGGGATGTCGTAAAGTTCTCGTGGATCGCCCGTAAAACCACGAATCGTACAAACGATGCGATCATAGCGGTGCTCCTCACGGACACGCTTCATGATCCGCATCTGATCAAGTAGGTCGGGGTCTGTGGCATCGAGCCCGAGATCGACGGTCAAAACACGCTCAGACATCCGCCGACCTCCGTCGCTGAAGAAGGAATTAGCCCGTGCGAATCGGCATCTGCTATCCCTCGCGGTTGCGCGGACTAACATGGGAACCCATAGGCCCGGTGTTATCCCAGGCGGTGATGCGGCTCGCAAACCCTGATTCGGTCCGCACAGTGACCGCACCCGCCGCGCCGCGTCAGTAACTAGTTTACTCTTTGTCGCCAGATGCGAATAGTGCTTGTGAAGAATCGCAAGAGTTATTTGCCCCATCAACTCCGCGCCGACCGCACCCGACCGCGAGCGCGTCCGTTGTCCACGTGTCCCGATAGCCGTAAGCGACCTTCGCCGCTCACACCCGAATTCCGTCCTTGAAGGGATCAGTGGGGTCGAGCAGGAGAGTCGCCTCGGCGGTGATGTGGGCCGTTCCGGTGACGCTCGGAATCACGACTCCCGGTTCGGGCGTCGGTTCGATCGAGCCCTCGAAGACGCTCCCCAGGATGCTCTCCTGACGCCACACCTCACCCGGTCGGATCTTGCCGTCGGCGAAGAGGCAGGCCAGTTTGGCGCTCGTGCCGGTGCCGCATGGCGACCGGTCGTAGGCTCTCCCCGGGCAGAGCACGAAGTTCCGGCTGTGGTTCGCTGGGTTCACCGGTGGGCCGAAGAGTTCGATGTGATCGATCACCCCTCCACTCGCCCCGGTGATCCCGTTCGCCTCCAGTGCCAGCCGGATTTGCCAGGTCACTGCGGAGAGCCGATTCACGTTATCGTGGCGAAGAAACTCAGCGTGATCGGCCACGAGATAGAACCAGTTCCCACCCCAGGCAATATCGCCAACGACGGAGCCATACCCGGGGACATCCACCGACACACCCTGAAGGAATCGGTAACTCGGGACGTTCCGGACGGTCACCCGGCCGTCCGGATGCAAGGTCGCGGTGACCAGCCCGACGGAGGTCTCGATCCGGTGGTCGCCTGGCCCGATGCGGCCAGCGTGGGCCAGCGTGACGACCAGGCCGATCGTCCCGTGCCCGCACATCCCAATCACACCGACATTGTTGAAGAAGATCACTCCGGCGGAATTGGCCGGATCGTGCGGTTCGCACAAGAGCGCTCCGACGATCACGTCCGACCCACGCGGCTCGTTCACCACCGCCGAGCGGAAGGAGTCGAAGCGGTCGCGGAAGACGCGGGCGCGGTCGGGGATGGGGCCGTGGCCGAGGTCAGGCCCCCCGCCCACCACCACCCGGGTTGGCTCCCCGCCGGTATGGGAATCAATGACCTGGATTCGTTGCATCGTGTGTACCGCAGAAGACGCGACGGACAGAGGATTCACCCAGGTGAATCCTCCGCTACCTCCCGGGTCGGGTGGCGATGGCTTTGCGGATGATCCCCAGCACCTCCTCACGCTCCACGCCCACCAGCGGGAGTCGGGGAGCGCGGCAGAGTTCGGTTCCGTACCCGCACTCGGCCGAGGCGAGCTTGATGTACTGGACGAGTTTGATGTGCGTGTCCAGGTGCAACAGCGGGGTGTACCAGCGGTACACGTCGCGCGCTTCTTTCCACTTCCCGGCCGCGGCCAGATCCCAGATCAGTCGGTTCTCGGCCGGGAACGCGTTCACCAGCCCGCTCACCCACCCGACCGCTCCGAGTATCAAGCACTCCAGGAACAGGTCATCGACCCCGGCGAAGAGCACGTACCGGTCCCCCGTCAGGTTGATGATGTCGGTGATCCGGCGGGGGTTATCACTCGACTCCTTGATACAGGCAAAGAGCGGTTCGTCCGCCATCTCAACGAACATTTCGGGCGTGATGTCCACCTTGTACGCAGGTGGGTTGTTGTACACCATCACCGGAAGGCCGCCAGCGGATGCGACCGTTCGGAAGTGAACAATCGTTTCGCGTGCGTCCGACTTGTACACCATCGGCGGCAGGACCATCAGCCCGTCGGCCCCGAGCCGCGCAGCGTCGGCTGCCCACCGGCAAGCCCCCACGGTGGTATACTCGGCCACCCCGGTGAGCACAGGTACCCGGCCGCCAACGTGGTCCACCGTCGCCGCGAGTAGTGCTTTCTTCTCCGCGGGGTCGAGGGTCGTGTTCTCCCCCACACTTCCCATCATGACCAGCCCATGCACCCCGGCTGCGAGCAGGGCGTCGACATGCGCCAGTGTGCCGGGGACATTCAGCGATTCGTCCGCATGGAACTGCGTACACACTGCGGGAAACACCCCGCGCCAGGAGACGGTCATGAGCACCTCGATGTTGAGTTGTCAATGGTCAGTAGTCAATAGTTATTGATTTGGGTGTCACGGGTCGGGGTCGGAGCCCCAAAGGGGCGGCAGAAAGTAGCCCAGGNNGGACTCAAAACCTCGGCTTCGGGCCGAGCCCAACCGGTCAAATCCTATCGATTTAGGCGATTATTTCGCCCCCGGGGCGTACACCACGCGGAACCCGACGGTGTCTCGCCGCTCACCCGGACGGTATCCGATCCGGGAAGCCGACCGGCAAGCGGAGGCCGGGTCTTTGAACGACCCGCCGCGGACCACCCGCCGGTCTCCTGTTGGTGGCCCAAGTGGATTCTCCAGTGGCCCATCGGTTGAATACCCTGACTTGTACCAGTCCTGGCACCACTCGGCCACATTCCCGTGCATGTCATAAAGACCCCAGGCGTTTGCAGGAAATTGCGCGACCTTCCCAGGTATCGGAGAGGGTTCGATCGGATCAGCATCCTGTAGCGGGTCATCCTCGGTCACCGCGAACAGGGCCTGCTTGAGTTGGGGGCGGAAGACGAGCCGGGTTTTGGCTCCGACAGCGAACGGTGTATCCGTGCCGGCCCGGCAGGCGTACTCCCACTCAGCCTCGGTCGGCAATCGGAACGCCCAGCCGGGCCGGGCGTAAGATTGCTCCCGCTCCTTCTCGGTCAAACGTCGGCAGAACTCGATCGTGTCGTCGTACGAGACCATGTCGACCGGGTGGTCGGCAGCGTTCGCGGCCTTGCGCACCACAGCCGACCGGTCCGGGGCGGACCCCATCACCCGACTGTAGTGATTGTGGGTGATCTCGGTGGCGCACATGAGGAACGGGCCAGTGATCGTGATTTCGCGGACCGGCCCCTCCTCGTCCGGGAACCCGGGCCGGGGTACCGGACGTCCCAGTTCAGTTGTGGGGGAGCCCATCCGGAATTTTCCGCCCTCCAGAAGGACCATTTTCATCCCGACCGAGGTGGTGAACGGTACTGGGCCTGGTCGGTTCCCACTGGAAGTGTGGAAAGCCCCATAGACCAGCACCATGAGGATCAGGATTGCCCCACAGGCGACCCCGACGAAGGCATATGGGAACTTCGCTCTGGCCCGTGAGCGGATCGGATCCGCGTCGATGGTTTGTGGGGGGAGCTTGAAAACCTGGCTGCTGGAGTTCGGATCCAGCGGCGGGAGTGGCATGACGTTGGGTCCACGGCCTCCAGCGGGGATCGGTTGGGGGGGGAGAGCGCCCCCAGGAGGGAACCCGGGTTGGTGTCCGGGCGGATAGTTGGCAGGAGCCGGGTAGAAGCGAGGGTCGACCGGCGGCTGGGCGGGTTGGGGGTAGGCCCCAGGCGGCCACGCCGTGGCAGGGGCGTGGGTTCCTGATGGGACGACCGGATACCCGCCACTGATCGGACCGCTCCCGATCGCTGGCCGCGGACAGTAGGGTTGCAGTGCGACTGCCAGATCCAGGGGTGTCTGGAGCCGATCCTCCGCTCGTTTGGCCATGCAGACCTGGATTAACTGATCGAGCGCTGGGGGGGCATCGGGGCGATGCGGGCGGAGGTCCGGTGGCGGGTCGGTGCAGTGCTTGAGGAGTTTCTCCGTCGGGGTCGCCCCCTCGTAAGGAACCTTCCCGGTGAGGATGTAGAAGAGGGTTCCCGCCAGAGCGTAAATGTCAGCACGGATGTCAACTGCCCCAGGATTTCGGGCCTGTTCCGGGGACAAGAAGTCGGGGGTTCCAATCACGAACCCTTCCTGGGTCACGCGGTGGGCAGCCTCTCCGCCGGGCTCCTGGAGCCGGGCCAGCCCAAGATCGACCAGTTTGACCTGTCGGCCGTCGCGGCTGATCAGGATATTACTCGGCTTGATGTCCCGGTGGACCAATCCCGATTCGTAAGCGTGCTGGAGCCCAAGCGCGGACTGGCGGATGTACTCGCACGCTTCGGGGATCGGCAGCGGCCCCCGCTCCCGGATCATTCGGGTGAGGTCCATCCCGTCGATATATTCCATCACCACGAAGTGAATGTCGCCAGCCTGGCTGGCGTCGAACGCTTTCACCACGTTGGGGTGCTGAAGTTTCCCGAGTGCCATCATCTCTTGCCCGAACCGGGCCATTGCAGCGGGGTGAGAGAGTCGTTCCTTGCGAATGATCTTGAGGGCCACGTCCCGGGCCAGGCGGGAGTCGTGGGCCTTGAACACCCGGCCCATCCCTCCCTCTCCGATCAGGTCGAGCAGGATGTATCGGTCGACCACCAAATCCCGCCCCCGGCCCTTGAAGATCTCCTTGATCTGGTAAGCCGTCAGCCACCCGCGGCGGTTGATTTCCTTGGCCAGGGCTGTCACATCGGCGCGCGTTTTGGTAGCCCACCCCGCGACCTCCTCGAACTGGGCGGGGGTAAGCAGTTGGCTGGCGTGGATCGCGGCGAGGAAGGTGGCCGTCGGGTCGGCGGCACTACTCATTTCCGGTGTACCGGGGTTGGTGGCGTAGCGGGGCTCCCCTTGTTGTACCGGCCGATGGGACAGAAGGTAGCCGGGCGGGCTCTACGTTCCCACCGCCGGTTCCGGTATCCTGATCCTATCTCCCCAATGTCCAACCGGGGTCCGCCCGAACCCGTGGCCCCGTCCTCCCCTGCCGATCCTACCCATGCCGACCATCACAGTGAACGAGGAACCCCGGGCGTTCCCCGACCCTCTCACCGTCGCCGACTTGCTCCGCGAGCTGAGCAAAGACCCGATGAAGCTCGCCGTGGAAGTGAACCGCGACGTGATTCCGCGGGCCGATCATTCGGCTCGTCAACTCCGCGACGGCGATGCTGTCGAGATCGTGACCCTCGTCCAGGGAGGCGGCCCCGATTCCACGCCACCGGCCGACAAGCCGCTCAAGGTGGGCACCTTCACCTTCGCAAGCCGGCTCTTCACCGGAACCGGAAAGTATCTGAACCACGACCTGATGGCGCGGTGCATGGTCGCGAGCGGGTGCGAGGTGACCACCGTGGCCGTCCGCCGGGAGCGGCTCATCGACTCGGATGGGAAAAGCCTGCTCGACTCTCTCGACCTGAAAACCCTGACGATCCTACCGAACACTGCCGGCTGCTTTTCGGCCGAGGATGCCATCCGGCACGCCCGGCTCGCCCGGGAATTGCTCACAAACCTTGGGAACCCCGGGGCGAACTGGGTGAAATTGGAGTGCCTTGGCGACAAGAAGACGCTCCTGCCGGACCCGATCGACACGCTCAAGGCGACGGAGCAACTGGTGAAGGAAGGCTTCCAGGTGTTGGTCTATACCTCGGACGACCCGTGGCAGGCTCTGCGACTGAAGCGGGCCGGTGCCGCCAGCGTGATGCCAGCAGGAAGCCCGATCGGCAGCGGCCAGGGCATCCAGAACCCGACCAACATCCGGATTATCCTGGAGTACCTCAAAGACGGTGACCCGGACTACCCGGTGATCGTGGACGCCGGGGTGGGAACGGCCAGCGACGTTTCACTCGCAATGGAACTCGGGTGCGATGGGGTACTATTGAACACCGCAATCGCTTCGGCCAAAGATCCGGAGCGGATGGCCTGGGCCATGCGCTACGCTTGCGAAGCCGGGCGGCTGGCCTACCTCGCCGGCCGCATTCCGAAGAAGCTCTACGCAAACGCGAGCAGCCCTCTGGATGGGTTAATCGCAGGGACCAAGTGAGGGAGGAGACGATGAGTACGGCGGAGATCTTGCGACCAATCACGCAACTCGAGGCCCCCGACCCGGCGGATCACGACCACTACGAAATCGTCGATGGCTTTCACGTGGAGTTGCCACCCATGAGTACGGACTCACAAGCCCTCGCCTCGCGGTTGAGCCGCCACCTGAGTAATTTTGGAGTGCAGGCGAACCTCGGAGAGTCCTACATCGAGATACTGTTCAAACTTCCCCTCCCGGTCAACCGGAACCGCAGGCCGGATGTTGCGTTCGTGCCCTACACGCGATGGCCCCTGGATCGGCCATTCCCATCGACAAACGGCTGGGATGTTCTCCCGGACCTGTGCGTCGAGGTAGTGAGCCCAACCGACATGGTCGACGAGATCATGGACAAGGTCCGTGAGTATTTTCAGGCCGGGGTTCGACTGGTCTGGGTGTGCTACCCCCGACATCAGGTAATCCACGTCCACGACTCCCTGACCACCGTCCGCGGACAGGGCCGGAGCGATACCCTTGATGGTGGAGTGGTGCTACCGGGGTTCCAACTCGCACTCGCCGAGCTGTTTCCGGTACCACCGACGCCGCCCGCGTGATGCGAGGGAGAGACTGGAGCGAAATCTATTCCGGCCGGAGTCCCGTGCATGTCCACGACGATCGATCTTGAGCCGGGCACCGAATTGCCCGATCACTACGAGGTGGTGAACGGGGCCATTGTGGAGGTGCCACCGATGAGTGGGTTCGCCGGGGAGGTCGCCAACCGGATTCGCGACAAACTCGCGATCTACGCCCACACCTCGGGTCTGGGCCGGGCGCGAAATGACATGCTCTTCCGAATCCCCCTCCCTGAGGACCGGACCCGGACCCGGTCGCCGGACGCCGCGTTCATCTCTTATTCGCGGTGGCCCGAAGATCGGCCGATGCCCCAGCGGGGAAACGCTGTCGATGTGGTCCCGGACTTGCTCGTGGAAGTCGCCAGCCCGACCGATAGTGCCGAGGATCTGATCGGCAAGGCCCACGAGTACCTCCGGGCGGGGGCAGAACTGGTGTGGGTCGTGTTCCCGCGGTTGCGACAACTCTACGCTTACCGCGCTGCGGGGACCGCCCCAGTCCTGTTCACTGCGGGCGATACCCTCGACAGTGGGACTCTGCTCCCCGGCTTCTCGGTCCCGATGGCGGGGCTATTCCCGATCCCCGCCGACGAACCCGACGCCGGGAATCGCGAGTAGCGCGGGCTATGGATCGACCGCTGTCCGCCAGCGGCCCTCGTTCACCCGACAAATACACCGCCACTAAACCCGGGAAATGCCTCCATCCCGAAGGCGGTGGTGGCCGACCCAACAGCCAGGTCTTTCCCCACATAGGCGGTCACCTGGGAGCCGCCGCCTGGGCCGGCCCCGGTCACCACACTCGCGTTGGCGCTCCCATCCAGGTTCTTGACTGCCACCCGGATACCGCCGCGGTTGTTTGGGTCTCCGGCGTAGAAGTTCGCGATCGGGTCTCCAACGGCCGCAACGGCCCCCTGAGTCAGAAGTGTCTCACCGTTGACCACCAGAACCTCCGGCCCGCCCCCCGGGCCGGCTCCGAAGATCAGGTCGGCGTGCCCGTCTCCGTTGACGTCGCCGACCGCCACGTAGGCCCCATTCCGCAGTTCGCTGGAGAATGCGTAGAAATCTCCGACGAGATTGACTTGTTGCCCCTGGGCCAGGGCCGCCCCGTCGTAGACGCTAATCCGTGGCCCGCCCCCAAACCCAGCACTCACCACGAGATCGGCGTGACCGTCTCCGTTGATGTCTCCCAATGCTGCCCTGGCTCCGCCCCGGAAGCCGGGATCCTGGATTCCGTAGAAATTATCCATCTCGGTGAAATCTCCACCGTGGTAAATCTCGACCCGCGGCCCACCACTCTGATCCGGGGTGATCACCAAATCGGACTTCCCATCCCCGACAATGTCCCCGGCTGCGACGAAGACCCCGCCCTGGAAAGTCTCAAACGGCTGCACATCGAACATCAGCGCCCCGGTCTTCCCATCGAACACCTTGACCTCGGCCGTGATTCCGGGTCCGGTCCCGACCACCACGTCCTGGGTGCCATCGCCGTTGAAGTCGCCGACCGCCGTCCGCACGCCGCCGGTGAAGCCGGGGAACGGATTGAGGGTGTAAGCCACCGATCCATTCGGGTTGTACACGGTGACGACCGAACTCCCGCCCGCATCTGCACCGACAGCGATATCGGAAAACCCAACGAGGTTTGGGTTGACACTCACAGACGGTGGTGGAGGCACAACTGGCGGTGGTGGGGGCCCAACTGGCGGCGAGGCGGTGACGGTGACGACGGAAGCAGCGGAGGTGATGGGCTGGCTTCCGATCTCGGCAGTGAAGGTGTCGCTACCCACAGAGGTCGCTGTAAAGGTCGTCGAATACGTCCCGTTCCCGTTATCAGTCGTACTGCTGAAACTGCCTCCTGCGCTTCCCGGAGCAAGTCCAAAGGCAACCGCCAGCCCGCCGGTGCTTTCCGGATTCCCGACTGCATCACGGGTGATCAAGGTGAGCGTGGCCGTGTTCCCCACTGGAATCGAGGAGGGGGAAACCATCGTGGTCGAGGTGGAGAGGCTCACAACCCCGGGCGTGACAGCAACCGTTGACTGAGTTTCAATTCCCACGCCACCGACGGTGGCAGTCAAGGTGGCGGCCGTGCCAGCAATGAGACCCGTGAAGGCAGCGGTGTAAGTGCCGTGGGTGGCTGTCTCGGTCACCGGTCCGAACGAACCTGTGCTCGTACCCCCCGTCAGACTCAAGCGGAAGGCATTGCTGGATAGACCTGTCACCGGATTGTCCGCTGTATCCTTCACAACAATGGTGACGAGATCGGTGGTTCCGGATGTATCGGTTGAACTCGCGAAGCTCACCGTCGAGTTTGTGCCACTGATCGTCTGATCGCTGAAAGTGAATAAGTCGGCAGATGATGTAGCCGAGGTTCCATACCCGAATATAGGCGCGGTGACATTTGCATCGGGATTGTCGCTATAATCATCGATTTCGTTCACCCCGGACTGGACCGTGACATTCACTGTCCCCGATCCGCTCGGCACAACGACGCTGAGCTGCGAATCATTCACGACAGTCATAGAACTGGCAGGAGTGGTCCCGAAGAAAACTGAGAGATGGCCCGCGGCACCCGAGAAGTTCTGGCCGACGACGCTGATTGTGTTGCCGGCCGAACCGCTGGCCACGCTGAGGCTGGTCACAATGGGCGTCAAATTCACGACCTGAAAATCGCTGGCAGTCAACGATTCAAGACCAAGAACGTCATTCATATCCCAGACTAAACTGAGAGAATTGTTGGCGTCCACGGATCCCGATGTCCCGGTGACGTACATGGGACTCCCAATATCTGCGAGAATAAGTCCATACTGCTGCATGGCGATGGCAATGGCCTTGGCTTCCGGCCCCATACTGTTGATGAGAGTGTTGATTGCCGGTGTGGAAGCAAGCCGCAACCTCGCTCCCAGAGGGAGTGATAGACTCGATTGCGTCTCGTTGACCATGTGCGAGGCGGGGTAGATGTACTGGGGGTTGACATCTCCATCCGGCAAGGTGAAGCGGAGAGCGTGATCGATCGCTCCCTGTCCCCCTTGTGAGACCGGGAGACCTTCATCAGGCCGGGCCAGACCCGCCAGAATCGACAGTCCCGCAGCGTCTGCCGAGGTGTATCCGATTGAGCGGAATTCATCGGTATTCATGTACCAGACCGATTCCTGGAAGGCATGCCACTGGCCATCGGTATGAGGCGAGCCATCCCCGAGGACGGGGTCCGAAGGTCGCGCTGCCTCGTAAAACTCGTAGGCGATATTGTTGTCTTCATCCCAGATGATCAGGTGAGAATCGCCGCGCTCATTTGTCCCATATCCTGGCCCATTGGGATTTGGTCCATCCTGGTAATCTCCTTCGATGACCGGATTGGTGGGCATGGGGACGGCGACAACATCGCTCTCACTGTTGTAGTTATCGATAATCACGTTCACTTTTGGCGCAGTATTGCCGTGAACGATATTGACCGGGATGCCGTACAACGGATCTGTGCCATTTGTCGGGCTATCATTGCCCCAGTCGGGATGGACGGTCACTGAAGCACCGATATGATCGATAATGGCTGTTGAATTGGATGCGACTGGGGCGCTGGCGATGTTCTGATTCCAGGGATAGTTCGAGGGAAAGAGTTGCTGGCCCAGCAATGTCGGCACGATGCGGTCTTCCAACTCCTCGACTTCCCTGCCGATGTCGCCGAGTCGACAGGGCGATTTCCGGGTGAGATCGCAAGAGCGAATTCTACCCGGCGGCAAGCGAGTCATGCCGCCGGTCAGTTCGTCCAGAATGCGTGATAGTGCAGACATGGTGATGACTTCATTGTGATTGTGATTCGAGATATCACTGGTGATCATCGTCTGTCAGCGTGAGGGCATTACGGTCCACAATGGGTACGACGAATCGTGATCCGCCAGCGGTCCCGAGACGAATGGGGACGTGATGCCGAGGAGTAACTGGACGTCGAAAAGTTCATCGACACCCGAGACGAATTCCAGGTGGCCGATGAGAGCTCCTTTGCCGAGATCAACCACCCAGACACCACACTTGAGCTTCTCCGGATGTGCTGCAATCGGGACACCATCCCACGCCGAAGAAGTCCGGACCCTGGACAACCCAACAAATGCGAGCGAGCCACAAATCGCCAATCCCCGGGCGTAGCCGGGGAGGTTGCAGACGATGTCGCGATGTCCGTTCGAGGGATCCACTCTTTCCAGACGGCCAGCCCCGGAGTTCAGGACGTAAAGCTGACCTTCCGACACCCGCGGCGAGTGTGGCATCGTCAACCCGCGGACGACCGTCTCCCCGCTGGCAACTTCGATCAGGCACCCACCAGTCACTTTCACCGACCGCCATCCTTCAGCGCTGTTGGTCTCGCTCATCGCACTGACGTATCGAGCCTGACCATCGACCACCGCAAGCCCGTTCAGATGGCAGCGGTCTTCCGGAGCCAGGTCCGAGATGAATCGCGGTCGCCATCGGGGGGCGAAATGATACGAAGGATGCAGCGTGCATAAACACGAGAATCGTGTATTGACGATCCACAACTCCTTGCCAATCCAACCGATTTCATGGCAGCGGATATCGCCAGTGAAGTGGGAATACCGAGCCAAGAAACTGGCATCGTATTGCCCGCGTGGTGTCAGTTTCGCAGCAATGTCGGGCGCCGACCGCAAGAACCAGACCTGGTTCCGGGTCGCGACCGCGATTCCACTGGGCTTCACTGCGACCCCCATCGGGCGATCGAATGTGTGGAAGGATAGGCTCAAACTTCTGCCAGTTCCAGAAACAGTGACAAGATTTCCCGTATTGTATGTCGAGACCAGTAATGTGCTTTTTTGCTCTGCAAAGAGGTTCGGCATATTGTCCGAATAGGCAAAGTGGATGTCCCGCTTTTCCTCTTTTGGAGTCATTGCTTGTAGTCTATCGACCCGCGAGCCAGCCGGCTCCGATCGTGAACAAGTCATATCGTCAGATAGTTTAGTCATATACTAATAGAACTTACGTCTGATTTGGCGTAAGCGAATCGCTTGCAGACTCATACAGGAACCCGCAGAGGCTGTCACATTCCAGGAGCAAGCATCGGTCNNAGTCTCAACGGGTTCCTGTATCAAGAGAGCCGAGGCCACATACCGGCGCAGACAGCCCTCTTCATTCTGCATCAGAAATCCCAGCAGGGGTGTTGTGCGGAACCACCCATCCCGAAATATCGGGTGGGGTCATTTGTGCGCAGTTTCACGCCTGGCGAAATATCGCACCAGTCCACTTGAGAATTTGAGCGAGTTTGACGGGAGTGTTGAGAATCTAGCACGTGCATCCTGTCGAGAGGGGTGTTTCAAAGGATTTTGGCAACCGGACACGGAGTTGAAAACTTTGCTTAACACGTCCTCAGGAGTCCGATCCCAGTTCGACGGCAGTGGGTCCGTTTTCACGGTGTAGCAAATGTTTCGTGAGGTCGAGAGGGGTTCTTCGTTGAGGTTCTCATATCGGAACCCGCTGAGGGTGTCTCATCTTGAGAGCAAGCATCGGTCTAACTGGAGTACGAGGCTCTTGCCGAACGTGAGTGGGGAAGCTCGGCAGGAGCCTCGCCCTCCCATATGCGCGTCGAATCGTCTTCGCGTCAATGCGGCACTTCACTAACCCGCCCAGTTTGGTGAGATCGCGGCCTACTTCTTCACCGGCAGGGGCGGGAGTGGGATGATCTCGATCTTGCGGAATCGAGCGAGTGAACCAGCACCATTAACATCCAGCATTAGACCCCCTGCCATTGAGGTGCGATCCTCATCCACCACACTGTCGACATGCTTCACCCCATTCACGAGAATGCTAATGGTGTTTCCCCGGGCGATAATCTCGTAGGTGAACCATTCTTTGGCAGGTGGAGCCTGGACCTCGACTTTCTTGAGTTCAAAATACGGAGCACCGGGAGTTTTCCGTTTCCACACTATTGCGGTGCGCGAATTCGCATCGCGCAAATCTGCCCAATAACTTCCCCGCTCTGTGACACGGAAGAAAATTCGACATATACAATCAGGATTATACATTAATTCCATTCGTAGATGGAAATCATCAAATATCATTCGACTGATTGATAAGTACGCCACTTCCCCTACTTTTTTGCACTCGCCCTGCATCGCACCGTCGACGACTTTCCAGCTCTCTTTGCTGCCGTTTTGGATCGACCAATTATCCAGATCTTTACCATTAAATAATGGGATCCATAAGTCTTTACGCTGAGCGACGTTCACCACGCCATCCGCACCTTTTGTATATAGCTGCGATAATTCCTTCTCAACAGATGCAGCGAGGTCGTCCTTCTTCGCTTTGGTGTATGCTCCGATCGCCCGTTTGTATTCGCCTTCAATGTAGAGCCGTTGGGTATTCACCATCTTCTGGAGTTTTACGTCCGCAGAGTCCGATAGGACGCCGAAATCGTCAAACGCTTTTCGTTCATCTTTGATTTTGTCGACGAGTTTCTTGTTGCTCGCATCCCGAGCCTTTTTCTCTTGCTTATCGAAATATTCCTTGGCAACGTCTTTTACCTTCTTCATCTCTTTGTCGAACGTCGTCTTGGCCTTCTCCAGTCGGTCCTTGATCGGGTCCGGGTCGGCCCCGCGACCGAGTCCGACAGTGATGGCGACGAGGACGGTTCCGAGAACGAGGTAAGAGAGTTGCATCACTGGCTACCCCCGGGAGATCGGACCAACGAGTAAAGGAGACGCCCAGGCTATCAGAGTCGCAGGAGAAACGGAGCGACCGTATTCATACCACTTTACTGGTGAATCCCATTCTCGGTCAACAAAAATGTTTGGGGGGGGGAGTCCGATTTCGAGGGGACTCACCCCGCTCCGGTTGCCTGATCCTGGCGGATTCTGCTTTCCGTCCACCCGGTGGATCGATTATCATTATCATTGTGGGGATTGAGGCTCGATCCTACCATCCGGATCGTTCACCCGCCCCGCTCCCGCTCACCCTGCCAGGATCCGGACGATGCGGATGCTGCCCGTTCCGGCTGTCGTGTGCCTTCTCATCCTCACGGCCACGGGGTCCGCGCCGGGTGGCGATTTGCCCGCCGACTGGGCCTATAAGCCAGTGTCCGCTCCCGTTGTACCTGCGCCAAAGGCTGGGCAGGCGATACGGAACCCAGTCGATGCCTTCCTCCTCGTGCGGCTCGAATCTCGGGGAATGACTTTCGCTCCGGCGGCCGACCGGCGCACGCTCATTCGCCGCCTCACCTTCGACCTCACCGGTCTGCCCCCCACCCCCGAAGCGGTGGAGGCGTTCCTGAAAGATGAGTCGCCGACCGCCTATGACCAGCTCGTCGACCGACTCCTCGCGTCCCCACAGTACGGGGAGCGTCAGGCCCTCTTCTGGCTCGACCTTGTCCGGTTCGCCGAGAGTGATGGGTTCAAGGCCGACGACCCCCGCCCGAATGCCTGGCGCTACCGGGATTACGTGATCCACGCCTTCAACACCGATTTGCCCTACGACCGCTTCGTGAAGGAGCAACTGGCCGGCGATGAACTCGCCCCGGGCGACCCCAATGCCCTCACCGCAACCGGGTTCCTCCGCCACTTCCCGGATGAGTACAACGCGGTGAATCTGGAGCAGCGGCGACAGGAGATTCTCAACGACATCACCGATACCACCGCCTCTGCCTTCCTCGGTATCACCCTCGGCTGCGCGAAGTGCCACGATCACAAGACCGATCCACTCACTCAAAGCGACTACTACCGGTTCCAGGCGTTCTTTGCGGGATACTGGCCGGTCGAAGTTCCACTTCTGCCATCAGCCGAGCGACAGGCATACGAGGCAAAACTGGCGGCCTGGGAGGAGAAGACGGCACCCATCCGGGCCGAGTTGGCTGCGATCGAGGGGCCGTATCGACAGCGAGATGCGAAGAAACAACGGGGCCGCTTCCCGGACGAATACGCCCGGTTGCTGGATGTTCCGATCGCCGAGCGGACCCCCCTGGAACGTCAGATTGCTGCGATGGTTGAGAAGCAAGTCGATACCCGATCGGTGGATATTTCCAGGAGCATCAAGCCCGCCGAGAAAGATCGCTGGCAAGCGCTGACCGCCAAACTCGCGGAGGCAGTCAAGGAGCGGCCAGCCGATCCGCCCCGGGCGATGGCGATGACCGACCTCGGCCCGACCTGCCCACCCACCCGACTCCTGAAGCGAGGGGACTGGCGGAAGCCGGGCGAAGAACTGGCCCCCGGCTTTCTCTCGGCTGTCGACGACCGTGATGCAGAAGTCACGCCCGGCCCCGCCGGGACGAGCGGCCGACGGACTGCCCTGGCGAACTGGATTGCCAGCTCGAAGAACCCGCTCACTGCCCGGGTGATGGTCAACCGGATCTGGCAGCAGCACTTCGGCAAGGGACTCGTCGGCACCCCGGGCGATCTCGGTCTCACTGGCGACCGTCCCACTCACCCGGAACTGCTCGACTGGCTCGCGACTGAATTCGTCCGCGATGGATGGTCGGTGAAGAAACTCCACCGGCGAATCGTCACGTCCGAAGCCTACCGTCAATCCGCCCGAGGAGACGATTCCCGCACCAACCCCGACCCGGATGATGCACTCCTCGGCCACTTCCCTCGCCGCCGACTGGATGGTGAAACTATCCGGGATGCGATGCTGGCGGCGGCCGGTTTGCTGAACCCGAAAGCGGGCGGACCAAGCGTGTTCCCGGAACTCCCGGCCGAGATCAAGGCGACTGCGTGGAAAGTGTCTGCCGACCTGGCCGAGCGGAACCGCCGGAGCGTCTATGTCTCAGTTCGGCGAAACCTCCGCTATCCGCTGTTCAGTCTGTTCGATAGCCCGGACCGGATCGAAACGTGTTCGCGCCGGTTCGTCACCACCACCGCCCCGCAGGCTCTCACCCTGCTGAATGACTCGATCGTCCTGCGGTTTGCGAAAAGCTTCGCCGCGCGGGTCGTGAAGGAGGCCGGAACAGACCCGGACAAGGCCATCGACCGGGCCTTCGCCCTCGCCCTGAGCCGCCCCCCGACCACGGAGGAACAGGCCGCGATACAGAGGTTCCTGAAGAATCACCCCGGGCCGTTCCCGGACGCCATTGCGGACCTGTGCCACGCCCTGCTCAACCTGAACGAGTTCCTGTACATCGATTGACAGGCCCAGGAGAATCCGCCTCCTGGCAGTCTCAAGCCCGGGCAGACATTACAGTATCCGACACTGGTCGCGACACCGCTACTCTGAAATTTGGTCGCTCACTGGAGGCGCAAACGGAGAATTTATGCCCGTCGTCACCTGCCCAAAATGCGAGAGCCGCTACGATCCCAAGATGGACAAAGAACTGGAATTGCTTGAGGGTGGCGAATCACTCAAGGTGGTTTGCCCGGTTTGCCACCAATGGCTCCGTCTCCCCGGAAAAGAGGCCATTGAGGAACCGCTTCTGCCCCCAAAAATCCTTGAAGGCTTGATATCGCAAGCCGTGCTGATCGAGCGTGGCCGCAGGCGTGGTTCCAGTGCTGCCGATTCCACCAGAACCAGACGGCGCAACCGGACTGAGGACGAGGATGACGAGCCATCCCCCTCCCAACGAAGAGGGAAAAGGCGAACCGTGGCCCCACAGCGCGGCGTGCCAGTGTGGCTTTGGGTCGTTGGAGGTGTCTTGCTCACATTCTGCATTGGTGTTGGTGCGGTCGTCTATTACGTTTACCGCACTGCCTCCGAGAACCCTCTTGTTCGAGCGGTTGCAGGCGTGCCAGGGCTGACGGAGGAAAATTTAAAGAAGCTCAAGCTCGGAATGTCTGAAGCAGAAGTTTTGGCGATTTTTGGCAAGCCGAATGTGACTCGTGAACAACCGGGTGAAATGCTACTCGTGCCAGGCCCTGCTGGGCCGGGGCCGGTGACGAAACGAACGGCGATCTGGTTGGGCAAGGGGGGTGGGCTCACCGCAGAGTTTCACAACGGCATACTGGTCTCAGCCGTGGGCCAGGCCGGCGACTTCAAGTACGGCCTCATTGGAAACGGCCAGGGAGGAGAGTTGAAAGTCGCTGGCACGTTTCCAAACCCAGCGACGGAACCGCCCAACCAACCGCTTCGCGAGCCTTTGATCGATGGCGTCAAAGCGACTTTCCAACCGCCACCAGTTGGGGAAACGACCCCCTACGTCGGGAACTCCCAAGGTGGGCAGCCGAAGTGGTATGTCCCGGTCAACAAGGCAGTGATCGGGATTGGCGTGCGGACCGGAGATTTCGGCGGCGTGGCAGTCGCCCAGGTGGTGCCCCTGACGACCTCCATGACTGGACCTCAATACCAGTTAGCCCCGTCAGGCTATGAGGTCGGCGGGTTGACTGTCCGGGCCGACCAGTTCGTGGTTGCTGTGCGACCTGTGTTCTGGAAACGCGATGCCAACGGGCGTCTCGATCCGAAGAATACGAAGGTTGGCGACTGGATGGGCTTCCCGGACAAGCCTGGGGCCAGAGAGTTCCAACTCGGGGGAGATGGTCGGAAAGTCTTGGGAATTGCCAGCCGAGAAGGTCTCGTGCTCGATGGATTAGCACTCGTGTTGGAGAAGCGATAAGATAAGGCGAGCAGCAGAAGAAAGGTTACCCGTCCTTGGAACTTGCCCACGCCGGACCGCCACGGAGGGCGGCCTCTACCCGGTTCGATCAGTTACCTCCAAGCCCACCGGTCACACCCGATGACTGCCTCGACCCACATCCCTCTATTCCGCTCCCGCCGTGACTTCCTCCGCCTTGCCGGAGGCGGGTTCGGGGCTCTCGCGCTCTCCGCAATGGCGGCTGACGAAGCCCGCGGTGAATCGCCGCAAAACCCGGTCATCGCCCCGTTCGCACCGAAGAAGCCCCACTTTGCCGCCAGGGCCAAGTCCGTGATCTTCCTCTTCATGGAAGGTGGGCCAAGCCACATCGACCTGTTCGATCCGAAGCCGGAACTCACCCGCCAGAACGGCAAGCCGCTCCCCGCCAGCTTCGGGAAAGTTCTCACTCCGATGGGGACAGGCGGGAACAATTTACTCGCCAGCAAGCGGAAATTCGCCAAATCCGGCAAGTCTGGGCTCGATTTCAGCGACTGGGTGCCACACCTGGCCACCTGTGCGGACGACCTCGCCCTCCTCCGGGCCTGCTGGGCCGACGGGCTCAACCACGTTGGTAGCGTCTGCCAGATGAACACCGGCTCGATCCTGGCCGGTCGACCTAGCCTTGGATCGTGGGCGGTGTACGGGCTCGGGACCGAGAACCAGAACCTCCCCGGGTTCGTGGTCCTCACGGAAGGCGGAGAGGTGCTCGGCGGGGCCAGAAACTGGGGCACCGGATACATGCCGCCGACCTACCAGGGCACCCTCTTCCGCAGTGGACCGAACCCGATTCTGAACCTGAATACCCCCGCCGAGGTGGGCGCGGATCGCCAGAAGGCCAAGCTCGACCTGATCACCACGCTCAACGATGTCCACCGCCGGACCCGACCCGGGGACACCCAACTCGACGCCCGACAGGCGGCCTACGAACTCGCTTTCCGGATGCAGGCCACCGCCCCCGAAGCGATCGACCTCTCCAGGGAAGACGCCAAGACCAAAGAGGCCTACGGGCTCAATCGCAAGGACACCGCCGAGTTCGGGCACCGATGTTTACTCGCCCGGCGGCTCGTCGAACGAGGGGTCCGGTTCGTCCAGGTGTACTGTGGAGCCGGCAGCGCCTGGGATGCCCACTCTGACCTTGAGGGCAACCACACGCGACTGTGTGGCCGATCTGACCAGCCCTCCGCGGCCCTGATCCACGACTTGAAGCAACGGGGTTTACTCGACAGCACGCTGGTGATCTGGGGTGGGGAGTTTGGCCGCACACCAATGTCCGAGGGGACATCCGGCCGCGACCACAACCCCTACGGGTTCTCGATGCTCATGGCCGGAGGCGGGGTGAAGGGCGGGACGATCCACGGAACGACCGACGAGTTCGGGCTGCGAGGGGTGGACGGCCGGGTCCACGTCCACGATCTGCATGCCACCATTCTCAACCTGCTCGGGTTCGACCACGAAAAGCTGGTCTACCGGCACAACGGCCGCGACGATCGACTGACCGACGTGAGCGGGCATGTCGTGAAGGAAATCTTGGCCTGAAACAGAAAGTCAGATCTCACGCAAAGACGCAGAGAAAAAACAGAATCACGAAACTACGAAAGACGAAATAACGAATCTCACACAAAGAAGAATTCAGAAGCACGAAAGACGAAATCGGACGTTTGGTTTTCGTTATTTCGTCTTTCGTGGTTTCGCGATAAAATCTTGATCTTCTTGGCTTAGCGTGAGATCCTCTTCTTGAATTCTCCACTCAGTCAATAGACCTTGTCGATCACTCCTACCGAGCTGGGCAGGATTGCGCTCGGGCGGTTGCTGACATCGTAGACCATTGCGTGCGGATCGATGTCCAGGTTCTTGTACACCGTCGCCAGTACGCTCGTGTAGGGGATTGGGTCGTCCTTCGCCTCGGCCGCTGCGCTGTCGGTGCTACCAATCACCTGGCCCGTCCGCATCCCACCGCCGCTGAGTAGGGCGAAGTTGACCCTGGCCCAGTGGTCCCGACCGGCGTCCTTGTTGATCTTCGGAGTCCGCCCGAACTCGCCCCACACGCAGACCGTCACGTCCTGATCCAACCCCCGAGCATAGATGTCTTCCACCAGTGCGGAGATTCCCGTGTCGAACAGCGGAAGTTGATTCCGCAGCGACTTGAAATTCTGGCCGTGGGTGTCCCAGAAACCGTATCCGACTGTGACAACTCTGGCTCCGGCTTCCACCACTCGACGGGCCATTAAAAGTTGATCGTTCCACTGGGGAGCGCCATCCCCCTGGTGCTTCGGCGACCCGCGGCCATACCGTTCCCTCGTCCGCTCCGGCTCTCGTGTCACATCCAGAGCTTCCACCATCCGGCTCGACGTGAGCACATCGAAGGCACGGTCGTGGAACGTGTCGACCGGTAGCCCAGTGCTCCGGTCCGCAGCCTTGCGGAAGGTGTCGAGGTCAGCAAGCAGGGTCTTGCGGTCGGCAAGGTGGGCGGCGGGAACGGCCAGGTTCTTCATGACTGCGATTTCGTCCCCATCCACTTTGACGGGGGCCGCCGCCCGGCCAAGCATGGCCGCGCCGGGCGAGTTGTAAGGCTTGTGTTGCATCGTCGGGGAGAGATCGACGAAGGCGGGCATGACCGGATCGGTCTGGCCCTGCATCCGGGCCACCACGCTCCCGAAGTGCGGTTTCATCTCCCGCTTCGCAGTGTCCATCGTGGTTCCGGTGTAGCTTTGCCAGCTACTGTGTTCGTCCCGCTGACCAACCAGCGACCGAACCACCACCAGTTTATCCATGCACTTCGCCAGCCGTGGCAAGAGTTCGCACACCTGCGTGCCAGGGACATTGGTACTGATCGGGTGGAACTCGCCACGGACCTCGGCGGGGGCCTTGGGCTTGAGGTCGAACGTGTCCTGGTGGGCAAGCCCACCGGACAGGTAGACCATGATCACAGCCTTGTGGGATCGGCTGCCAGCCTTCGCCTCGGCCCGCATGAGGCCAGGAAGGGTCAACCCGCCGACCCCGAGGGCACCGATCTTCAGGAAACTGCGGCGGCTCAGCCCGTCGCAATATCGGTGCCTCGCGCCGAGGACGGTGAGCATGGCCGGACTCCGAGACAGGATGGTGGGGCGGGACGGACCAGCAGGTAATGTTACTTTACCCGCTGCTTGGGCAATGTGGCAACAGAAAACCGACCGAGGTCGAAATCGAGCTGTGGCGAGTGTTCAGGGAGCACGCACGATTTTCAGCCTGTAGGGCCAAGATTCCTCAACCCAGGTCATCAGCCCGGGGGACGGTCATTCCGGGCAGTTGCCGGAAAAAAGTTCCGCCGTTTCGCTGTTGCGAGGAAACTCATAGGTAGAGAACGACATGGTATCTTGAGACCCACCGCGATGCCGAGCAGCCAGGCGAACCCTGTTCTCCAGTACATCCGCAAGGTCGCAGCGGAGAAATCCCTCCTCGACCTGGCAGACCCGGAACTCCTGGACCAGTTTATCACCCAGCGCGATGAGACGGCGTTCGCAGCGCTGGTTCGCCGGCACGGTCCGATGGTGCTGGGTCTGTGTCTGCGCATCCTGCATAACGAGCAAGATGCGGAAGACGCCTTCCAGTCAACATTCCTGGTTTTCAGCCGACAGGCCGCCTCGCTGCGTCCACACAAGTCCTTGGTTGGTTGGCTCTATAGCGTGGCCTACCGCACCGCCCAGAAGGCACGGCTCGACGCTGCCCGCCGACGTAAGTACGAAGGCGGCACGACCGTCGCAGAAGTGGCTGATCCGCTCGCTCAAATCACCGTACGGGAAGTACACGAGATTCTGGACCGAGAGTTGACCCGGCTCCCGGTCAAATTCCGCGTCCCGCTCGTGCTGTGTTACCTGGAAGGTCTCACACGGGATGAGGCTGCCCAGCGGCTCGACTGGCCGGTGAGTTTGCTCAAGAGCCGCCTGGAGCAGGCGCGGGAACGACTGCGTGTACGGTTGACCTCTCAGGGACTCTCACTGGCGGGAATCTTCGTCGCCTCCGTCTTCCACGAAGGAACGGCCTCGGCGGCCGTTCCGCCCGCCCTCCTCGTCTCCACGGTCAAAGCCGGAACAGCGGTCGCGGGAGGCGGCACAGCGGCCCTGCTCGTCCCGCCCAGCGTTGCCGCGCTAACAGAAAGAGTGATGAAAGCCATGTTCATGACCAAGCTGAAGACAGCAACGCTGGGGTTGCTCGTACTGAGTTTGCTGAGTCTGGGCATGGGGCTGTCCACGCAACACGTCCGGGCAGGAAAGCCGGAGGGCGACAAGGGTCCGGCGCTGGAGCGTCGTAAGGGCGATACCGTCCACCTGCCTCCGGAGATGCTCACCAAACTCGGCATCCAGGCCGCCGAGGTCAAGTCTCGAGCGGCCCCAGAGCCGCGCGTGCTCCACCTGCGAGGCTCAACGGCGCTGGACCCCCAGCGGATCTCCCGTGTTCGAGCCCGATTTGTCCCCTTCAGGGTACTGGAGATCGGCAAGCCTGACGGGCAGGATCGGGAGTTTCGACCGGGGGACGTGGCGAGCAAGGGTCAGGTGCTCGCCCTGGTCTCCAGCTTGGACGTCAGCCAGAAAAAGCATGACCTGTTCAGCGCCTTGGTACAACTGAAGCTTGATGAAACGATCCTCGAACGCATCGAACGCGCAGCCACTGCGGTGCCGGAGATCATGCTTCTCAATGCTCGCCGCACTGTCGAAGGGGATCATAACGCCATCGCCCGCACCCTGAATAACCTCAAAGGCTGGGGCGTTTCTGATAATGACATCGCAGCCATCCGCCAGGAGGCCCGTGAGGCGGGTGCCAATGGCAAGCCCGACACCGAGGACATGCGGAAGGCCCGCCTGGAGCAGTGGAGCAAGGTTGAACTGCGAGCGGAGATCGCTGGCATCATCATCGAGCGTAACTTGCAGCAGCACGAGGTCGTCAATGACGGCACGGGCAATCTCTTCCAGCTCGCCAACATGGACCAACTCCTGATCCTCGCCAATGTTTCGGAGGAGGATCTGCCGAGCCTTCAGGCACTCAAGGCCAGCGAGCGGCGCTGGACGATCCAGACAGCCGGGGGGGGCACACCCGTGGAGGGTGTCATCGACGAGATCGGCTACTTGATTGACCCCAACCAGCACACTGCAGTGGTAAAAGGTCACATCGACAACAAGAACCATCAGTTGCGGGCGGGACAATACATCACAGCCACGGTCGTCCTGCCGCGACCTGTAGCGGAGGTGGTTCTCCCGTCTTCGGCCCTTGTGGAAGATGACCATCAGACCTTTATCTTCATCCAGATCGATGCGAAGAAGTTCGCCTACGAACAGCGGCGAGTCCTCGTCGTGCGGCGGGGCAAGGATGCGGTGCATGTCCGTACCCGGCTCACACCCGAGCAGGAACGGCAAGGATACCAGACCGTCCGCCCGGGTGAACACGTCGTCACTGCGGGAGTGCTTGAGCTGAAGGCAATCCTGGATGACCTGAAGGCAGCCCAAGACCGATAACGTCAGCAAGGCATTGGCCCGCAGATGACGCAGATCTGCGAACGCAGATGAAATCTTGATCAAAACAGATGTCGTCTTATCTGGATTTCATCTGCGTTCGCAGATCTGCGTCATCTGCGGGCCATTCCGAGGTTTTGTGCCATCTGCGGACCATTTCTTCTCAACCACCCAGCTCCCGCCCGTTTACCCGATCACCACCCGGTCCCCGGGCGCTGGGACGGCCACATCCGGGAACCCGAGGTTGCGGAGCGTGTCGGCCAGGGCGTCGGCTTGTTCCCGCTCGCCGTGGATGAGCCGCACCTTCCCGACCCGTCCGGCGATTGGCCCCAGATACGCCAGGAAGTCGTCACGGTCGGCGTGACCGCTGAACCCGTCCAGGTGGTGAACCTCAATCCACTTGTTCCATTCCCGACCCTGGAACCGGACGGTCGGTTTCGGTTCGAGCAGACGCCGCCCGGTCGTCCCGGGGGCTTGAAAACTGACCAGGATGATACTGCACCGCGGATCGTCGACCAGGGCTTTGAGGTGTTGCTGGATGCGGCCCGCATCGCACATCCCGCTCGATGCGATAATCACCCCCGCCCCGGGGCGGGATGCGAGCAGGGTGCTCTGTTCAAAGTCGCGGACATAGTTCACCCCGTCTCCGCCGAGTAGCCCGTGCCCTTCCCGCAGGGCCTTGGCAATCTCGGCTGAGAGGCTGTTGGGGTGCGCCCGGTACACCTCCGCCACCTCGGAAGCGAGCGGGCTATCGACATAGATCGGGACCGGCGGTATCTGTTTTTCTCGCAGCCCGAGCTGGAGGACGTGGATAATGAGTTGCGTCCGGCCCAGGCTGAACGCCGGGATCAGCACTTTCCCCTCCCGGGCGACAGTGTCCCGGATCACCGCGTAGAGCTTCCCAACAGTCTCATCAAACGACCGGTGCCTGCGGTTCCCGTAGGTGCTCTCGCAGACCAGCAGATCGGCCGGGGGGATGTCGGCTGTCGGCTTCAAGATTGGCATCCCCCGTCGGCCCATGTCCCCGCTGAAGCAGAGCGTGCGATCCCGATCCGTGCCGACAGCGACGAGAAAGACCATTGCTGATCCGAGGATGTGCCCGGCCTCCGTGAACCGAAATCGCACCGTCCGGGTCACGTCCACTTCCTTCCCGTAGGGCACCTGAACCACCTGGCGAAACGCCTTCTCAACGTCTGGATGAGTGTACAACGGCTGGACCCACGGCTCGGCGTAGTTCCGGGCGATGTTCAGGTGGGCGGCATCCTCCTCCTGGATCTTGGCCGAGTCGGCGAGCATGACCCGGAGTAAGTCGCGGGTGGGGGGTGTGCAGAAGATCGGACCGGAGAAACCGTGACGAACGAGTGTCGGAAGGTTTCCGCAGTGATCGATATGGGCGTGACTGAGAATCACGGCATCGATCTGGTCCGGGTGGAACGGGAAGTGGCCATTCCGCTGCCGGGCTTCTTCCCGGCGGCCTTGATGCAACCCACAGTCGAGTAATATCTTGTGGTTACCAACTTCGATCAGGTGCATGGACCCGGAGACACCACCCGCGGCACCCCAGAAGGTCAAAGTTGGTTCGGTCGGCGGCGAGGACGTAGGAGACATTGTCGGTTTCATACCGCCATTTTAACGGAGCCGGGCACGGTGTGCATCTCCACCAGACCCGTGAGGGGAGAAAATCTCCCCTCACCCCGACCCCGGAGGGGTCGCAGCCATTAGCCGGTGGTGGAGCGCAGCTCCACCACCGGGGGCGGGGACAAAGGCTCTGACGCGACCACGAATTGCCCCCGTGGCCGCAGACCGGTGGTATCGCTACGCTCAACCACCGGCTAATCGCTGTGACCCCTCCGGGGTCATTTTGACCGCATCCGGTGGTATCGCTACGCTCAACCACCGGCTAATCGCTGTGACCCCTCCGGGGTCATTTTGACCGAAGGTCCACCAGGGAAGGGGGTTGGGGGGTTAGGTTCCCAGTCTCCCGCAGGCTACTTTACGCCGGTGGTTGCCACAAACGCCCGGATCGCGACGTTCAGCGGGTCGGTGGCCGCGATCGCGTAGATGATGATCGTGTAATGGTTGCGGTTCTGGAGTTTCAGAAGCTTTGTTGGGGATTTGCATTTCTCCAGGGCCGCGTTCATGTCGATTGCCATCGTGTCCAGATGCGGGAAATCATTGTCACCGTAAGCAATCAGGAAGGGAGGGTGACCACCCGCGACACATGTGATCGGCGACGCCTTCCGACACACCGCCTCGTCCGTCCCAAAGATGGGGCGGAACGGTCCGAAGTCGGGGGAGATGGTGTACACCCCGCTGATCGAGATCACACCGCGGATATCGGTTGGGGCGAGCTTGACGGCCTTGAGGTACTCCGGGTCGGTGGCGAGGAGAGAAACCAGGTGTCCGCCGGCCGAGTGGCCGAACACGAAGATCCGACCCGGGTTCCCGCCGTATTTCGCAATATTGGCGTGGGTCCAGGCGAATGCCCGGGCCACGTCCTGGATGTGGGCGGGGTGTTTGACCTTGGGCGAGAGGCGGTAGTTGATGATCACGGTCCCGATCCCGGCCTGGGCGAACGCCTGCCCGATCGCAACGTACATATTCTTGCTGCCGGATCGCCAGGTTCCCCCGTGGACGAAGAACAGGACGGGGAAGTCCTTGCGACCCTTGGGGGTGTACACGTCGAGCGTGTGTTTCTCGGGGTCGGCATCGGCTCCGGTGACATAGGCAATGTCCGAATGCCTTTCGACCTGTTCAACGGAAGGCGGGGCGGCGGGAGCCGGTTCGGCCTTGCGCTCCTGAGCGGGTGTGAACCCGATGAACATTCCGAAGGTGGTGAGCATCGCTGCGAGCGCAAGACGAACCGGGGTCATCCGGGGAATCCTCTGGCGGGCCGAGAAAAGCAGACACTTCATTCTAGCATGTCGCCGACGACCCCCGGCGACCAGCCTGGGTGGCAGAAAAGGGAATTCCGGCTGCCGAACAGCCTCCCTACCCGGGCCGGCGACGGTTCGGTCGGGGGAACAGGGACGATCTGGAGCGGTTATCCCGTCGCCAGCCAACTCACTCGGTCACGGCTTGAAGAGTGGGGACCGAGCCGGATCACGATACGACATTCTGACAAGTCTATTCTGTTACACTTTCTGCACTGCCCCGCTTGTGTGCCACTCGGACGCTCTGACAATTCTATTATGTGACACTTTCTGCGCTGCCCCGCTTGTGGGGAACCGGGTGGCATGTCCACGGCTTTGCGTGGACATGCGAGCGTGGATCGCTCGGTGGGCGAAGTCCTCCCCTGGTGCTTCATGCATGTCCACCCAAAGCGGTGGACATGGCACCCGGCGATCTTTGGACACTCTGACAAATCTATTANNGCCCCGCTTTGACTGTTTCACGCAGTTCTCGGGGATGTTCTAACTGTGACGAGTTCCAGGGGTTGTGGGTGGGAATCGTCACAACTGCCTCGTGGTTTCACTCAAGGAAGCGTCTTCCAGGCATTCTGGGAGGGAGACGGCCGGAAATGACCGAGTACGTTTGTGGGTGCCACGGGCGGCAAGTCCGCCCGTGCGACGCTTTCACGGGCGGACTCAGCTTGTGGGGGCACGTTTCCAACGTGCCCAGACACTCACCCCCGGCACGTTAAAAGCGTGCCGCCACAACCTCGGATCGACTGGAAAATCACAGCTCTCCGTTTCCTGAAGTCGGGAAGTGATTTCCCGGCTGGGTCTGGCCGCCCGTGGCACCCGAGCCCGGTGGTCGATTTTCTCCCGCCGCCTGCCTGATACCGTTTGGGCTTGTGACCCTGCGGCAAGAAGTCCAATCCCGAGTTGCTACGGGATGTCATCAGGAAAGCTCATTCAGGTCACCCTACTGGGGGAAGTTGCCTGCCCGAGAAGGAATCGGTTGCTGGTGCATTCGGCCCACTTGGGGCCGTTCTTGCCGGACCAATTCTCCTCTCTCCCCAGGCCTGCGGCCTGGGCTGGAAGAACCGGCCCTTCGGGCCGTGCGGGCATTACCTCCCGATGTCTCAATCGGAATCAAATCGGAATCGAAGCTGTGTTTTGTCTTCGGCCTGTAAGGCCGTTTCCTCCAGCCCAGGCCGCGGGCCTGGGGAGCAATGGATGGTGCATTCGGCCCTGATGTACGAACAGCCGACGAGATCGGGTCTATGACCTAGACCGCAATCCAAGCTACCGAACGCGCTCGCTTACGATGTGGGCGAGTGATTATACACCCGTTGTGCGACTCTCGTTCTGTAGCAGCTTACACGACCCTCGAGTTCGAGCAACGAATTTGCGTTTTGCTGCTTCCTCCCGAACCTTGTCCCATTTAATCTTATTCAGCAACCCGTACAGCTGACCTCTGCGCTTTGGATTTACCCAGCAAACGTATTCCACGCGTCCCCAGAGTTGATCCTGAGTGTAATACGGACCGGTAAACCGCCACTTCCCATCCCCGAGATGGGCGTGATCCCGAAGTTGGCGTTCCAACTCTGTAATGTACGAGCCCTGAACGTCGAGACGATTGCCGAGTATCCTAAGTTTTGTGACTGTTGTTCCATCACTAAACGAGCCGAATTGCTCCTTCTCCTCTTTGGCCTTAAAGCCGTTGCAGCGAAGAATCCGGCGGACGAGCCCAGGGATTCCGCTTCTCTCGAAGTTAAAGGGTCCGGAAATACTGATATCGTCCACGTACCGAGTGTAGATTAGGTCGAGTTCTTGGCACGCCTTTCCGATTTGCTGATCCACAGATGTCATCATCTGATCGGCCAGGATTGGGCTGGTGACGAGACCTTGTTCTAATCTCGCATTGTACGTACAGAGTCGCGTGCAAAGTGCAGCGACTGATTCAGCGCAACCAAGGCGGACAAACATGGCTCGAACACGCTCGTAATGGATGCTCGGAAAGAAGTCTGAAACATCAGTGGTGTAGACAAAGTTTTGTCCGACATGGGCGAGAGCGTTTGTTCGGATGCTCCGGCCAGGCACCCCTCCATGACTGTGCTGGGAACGAGCAAGATTTGGAAGTAGAACCCAGCGGTAGAATTTCCTCTGCACGTCTCGGAGTGGCGGCCGAGTGCTAATGACCTTTCGCACCTTGTCTGGCTTTAGAGGATTTGTGATAACCAGCTCTTCAACATAATTATCAAATCGATTAAGCAAATCATATAATCTATTCTCCCGGATCGCCAACCTCCGCGCGAGTGCTGCGGGTGACGGAAACGGTAGCATCGAATTATTCCTTGCTCTGTTCGGGAAGGAAGTCACCCAGTTGCTTCATCCACGCCTCTGCCAATGCCTGCATCGGCTCGCGAACCGAGACGGGTAGGTCGTTTGTGTCACCGAAAAGACACCAAGCAAGTATATATAAATCAACACCCCATACATCCTTATAACGATTCAACAATGATTGCGATGGAGCTGCTTTGTTATTCTCGATGTTTGAGAGGTGAACATAGGAAATCCCAAGTATCTCTGCGGCGGCCCGTTGTGTGAGCCCTTTCTGCTCCCTGACGCGACGTGCAGTTTGTCCGAGATGAATCATGATAAATTTACTCGATTGAAATGGGAAGGATCCTAGAAGTTCTGTCGTCCGGAAAGCCGCAGAGCAGCCTGAAAAGTCAGGGATTCGACTAAATTAAAGTCGATCGGCCCCGGCCCGTTCAGGAGATCGTTGACCTCCGCACGAAGTCCTTCTAGGATCCGTTCGCGTGTCTCCGCCGTTTCACCCTCGCACCGCGGCAACGCCTCCCAGAAGTCGATAGACTTCTGAAGTCGTTGCTGTTGTTGCAGGGTTAATCCGGGAAAAACCCGTCGTACTTTTGACATACCACCCCCCAGACTTGGAAACAGCTTGGTAGGAAGTTCACAATGAAAATCTTACCCTCACAAGTAAGTTAGTACATATGTACTACTATACTTGCGTGTCTCCGTTCATATCCTCGGAAGACTATTCTCTCCTGGGGAAAATACGGAAACGAAGCTCAGTGCTGCTGGGGCCTTTCGTCCCCAATCTCGCGGCGACTGACCTTCAAGCCCGTTAGGGCATACACACTTACATGTGCCCTGGGGGGTCAGGCTCTTCATCAGTATATTAAACCCGGAGTTTAACGCCGTCAAGAGCGCGCCGTTACTTTTCTTCGCCTTGGACCGTCCGGGAAGCCTTCTTGGGCGGTGACCGGCAGGCGGACTCGGTGAAAGGTGCCGGCCTCATGAGACCGGCGGCATTGGTCCCGCCTGCTTGGATTCGGGAAAACGTCGCTCGTGTTGCCCTGGCCGATTTGGTATACTCTCGCTCCCGATCTCTGAGGAGAATTCTTGAGACAGAGTTCCCGCGAGCGGACCTCTTCGACGACCCGCCCCAGGGAAGTGTCCAGCCATGACGCGCGGCTACTACTCGCTGATTCAGTACTGCCCCGACCCCGCAAGGATGGAAGCGGCCAATATCGGGGTTTTTCTCTATTGCCCGGACATGCGTTACTTCGCGACACGATTTTCACGTAATTGTAAGCGTGTCCGTCAATTCTTCGGGAAAAAAAGCGTCGGCGCCGTGGTCCTTGATCGGCTTCGTAGCAATATCAAAGCTCGCCTCGAACGTGCTGTGTCTGGGTTCGAGGGCATTGAAGGGTTGCGAGAATTTATCGCTCGCGAGGGCAACGAAATTCTGATGACTGACCCTCGACCGGTTGCCGTCACTGTACCTGGGTTGGTGCTGACCGACTTATTTGAGCAACTGGTCGAGCGGTCCAGTCACAAGAAGCATCTCGGCTTGCGCGACCGGCTAGACGAGGAATTCAGGAAACCCGAATTCGACGACATCATCGCCCGCGAGGTTATCGTTCCCGTGCCTGTGTTCGGTGAAATGACACTCACCATTCCATTTGGCTATATGAATGGTCGCGTCCATGATCGGTGTAACCTGATCCAACCCGTGACTTTTCCGCACGACTCTGGGGGCGACCTCGTTCAACGGACTGGACGAATTCAACTGGAGAGTGAGTTTATTCAGCAGGCGAATATGCAACTCGTCGTCGTGGGCGAGTTCCCGGAAGGCCGGAGAGAGATCGCCAACCGCGTCGCCGCTCTGATTCGGCAGCGTGGGGCCGAGTTTTATCTTGCGGATGAAATGCAACGCCTCATTGAGACTATCCGCAAGACGGCAAAACCCTGGCCCGGTCGTGTGGGTGTCCAGTCGCATTGAGATTGCCCAAAGCGTCAATTGTCAAGTCCGATTGTCGACCGCGCCTCCGATACCATCCGTCCTGCCCCTCCCTGGCACCTTCACCCCGCCGGCTGTCCGGCGGGGTCATTTCGTCACCAGCCTCGACCGAAACGGCTTCCCTTCACCCGCAACAAGCCATCGCGGTCACGTTCGGCTCTTGACCGGCCCATCCGCGATCAGGGTCTCGCCCGGTGGCACGAAGGCCAGGGGGTCGTGATGGACCTCGGTTTTGTGCTGTGCGTGTCCCGCCAATCGCTCGGGCTCGGGCACGGCAAGCGATTTCGGCGGACCGTTTAGCAGTTCGATCAACCACTGGATCGCGACATAAAAGACCGGAACGAAGAACACCGCGAGCACCGTTGAGGTGATCATCCCGCCGAACACGGCGGTTCCCAGTGCCTGACGGCTCGCTGCACCGGCTCCGGTCGCTGTCACCAGCGGGAGCATCCCCAGGATGAACGCAATCGAGGTCATCAGGATCGGCCGGAACCGGAGCCGTGCGGCCTCGATCGCCGCTTCCCGTACCCCTCGCCCCGCCAGCCGGAGTTCCCGGGCAAACTCGACGATCAGGATCGCGTTTTTACTGGCCAGCGCGATAATCAGGACCACCCCGATTTGGGTGTAGATGTTGTTGTCGAATGCGCGGAATTCGACTGCCGCGACCACCCCCAAAAGTCCGAGCGGGACGACCAGGATCACCGCAAGAGGGAGAATCCAACTCTCGTACTGGAACGCCAGAACCAGATAGACCAGCAGCACGGCCACAGCGAACACTTTCACCGCCTCCCCACTCACCTTCTTCTCCTGATAGGCGATGGAGGTCCAGTCAAAACCCATCGACCGCGGGAGGGTTTCCGCTGCCACCTCTTCCATTGCCTTCAAAGCCTCGCCGGAACTGGCTCCCGGGGCAGTCGCTCCGCTGATCGTTGCGGTTGGGTACAGGTTGTACCGGGTGACCGCCTGGGGGCCGACCCGGGTTTCGACCGACAGCAGTGTGCCCAGCGGAACCCGACCACCATCTCGATTGCGGACCTCCAGTCGGCGGAGCAACCCCGGGTCGCTCCGGAATCGGGCATCCGCCTGGACACGAACCTGATACGTCCGATCGAACTTATTGAAATCGTTGACGTACACCGACCCGAGGTTCGCCTGGAGGGCAGTGAACACATCGCTCATCAGTACCCCCATCTTCTCCGTCTTGACCCGGTCAATGTCGAGGTAGATCTGCGGAACTCCCGCCCGGAAGGTGCTGCGTGTCATTGGCGGCGGGGCGATCTCGGGCCGCTTCGCGGCCGAATCCAGCATGGCGAAGGTCCGTTCCTGGAGAGTATCAAGCCCGACGCCCTCCCGGTCCTCGATTTTCATCTCGAACCCACCCGCGAACCCGAGTCCCTGGATGGAAGGCGGGACGATCACGAAAATATTCGCTTCCTTCATCTGGAAGAATTCCATCTGAAGAGACTGAACGAGCGCTGCCTGTTGCATGTCCGGAGTGGTCCGCTTCGCCCAGTCGGTCCAGGTGCAGAACGCTGTCGCCCCGTTCGGGGCGTTCGACCCGTCCAGTAGCGAGAGCCCACCGAGCACGAACCAGTTCTCGATCGCTCCGTTATCCCGGTAGCGTTCAAAGACCTTGTTCATCCGCTCCGCCACCTCGCGGGTTCGGTCCAGTGAGGCGGAGTCGGGAAGTTGAACGGCGATGATCGCGTACCCCTCATCTTCCGTGGGGAGGAACCCGGTGGGAACCTGCTGATACCACCACAAGGTCACTCCGACCAGACCCACGAACACCAGCAGAATCAGCCACCACACCCGTAACAGGTGTCGGATGGACCAGGTATAGAGGTTCTCGATGGGGCGGTAGAAAAGGTCGAATATCCGTGTGAACAAATTTCGTCCGGCATGAGGCTTGAGGTACGTGGCGCACTGGGCCGGCTTGAGGGTCAAGGCATTCACCGCGCTGATCACGGCCGTCGCGGCGATGGTCAGGGCGAACTGGCGATACATCTGGCCAGTGATCCCACCCAGAAAGGCAGTCGGGATAAACACGGCCAGGAGGACGAAGGTGATCGCGATGATCGGCCCGGTCACCTCACCCATCGCCTTGATCGTGGCCTCTCGCGGGGCCTCCCCTTTCTCGATGTGATGGCTCGCGTTCTCCACGATCACGATCGCATCATCCACGACAATTCCGATCGCCAGGATCAGCCCAAACAGTGTGAGCAGATTAATCGAGAATCCGAAAACATACAGGAATGCGAACGCGCCAATAATCGTAACCGGGACTGTCGTGGCCGGCACAAGCAATGCGCGCCAGCTTTGGAGGAAAACGAGGATCACGATCAGCACGAGAATCCCCGCCTCGAAGAGAGTCTGGTAGACATTCCCGATGGCGGCATCAACGAATTTCGTGGTGTCGAATGGGACCATGAATTCCATCCCATCCGGCAGAGAGGGGCGAATGCGTTCCATCATCTCCCGGACGCGCGTCGCCACGTCCAGAGCGTTGGAGCCGGGGAGTTGGTAGATCAGAATATTCGCCGCGGCCATTCCCGATCGTGTTTCAAATGTGTCGTAGGACTGACCCCCGAGTTCGACACGGGCGACATCGCGCATGTAGACGATTTGCCCGTTCGCACCCGACTTGACCACAATTCCCTCAAACTCGGACGGGTCCGATAGCCGGCCCAGGGTGGTGACGGTGAACTGGAAGGACTGTCCCGACGGGTTCGGAGGCTGGCCCACCTGCCCGGCCGCGACCTGGACATTCTGCCGGACCAGTGCAGCGGTCACATCGGCTGTTGTGAGCTGCCGCGCGGCCAGTTTATCCGGATCGAGCCACACCCGCATCGAATAGTCGCCAGCCCCCTTGACGGTCACTTCCCCAACGCCGGCCACACGGCTGAGTTCATCCCGCAACCGGAGCGTTGCATAGTTCGACAAAAACAATGGGTCGTACGTTTTGTTTTCCGAAGTCACAGAGATCACAAGGAGGATATTGGAGGACTGCTTCTTGACCGTGACGCCCTGTCGCCGCACTTCTTCCGGGAGGGCGGGTTCGGCGACCGCGACGCGGTTCTGGACCAGCACCTGCGCATCGTCCAGGTTGGCGCCGATTTCAAATGTGATGGTCAGCGCGTACGAACCATCAGCCGAACTGGTGGAGGACATGTACATCATGTTCTCCACTCCGTTGATTTGTTGTTCGATGGGAGCGGCAACCGTATCCGCCACGACCCGCGCATTGGCACCGGGATAGGTGGTGCTGACCATGACGGTCGGCGGGGTGATGGCGGGATAGCGCTCGATCGGGAGCCGCTTCATCGCGATCACCCCGAACAGGATGGTGAGGATCGCGATCACGTTCGCAGCGATCGGGCGGTCGATGAAGAATCGGGAAATCATACGGCGGCCTTGTGGACGGAGGGCGACGACACACCAATCAAGGGCGATCACGACGGACGGCTCCAAGGCCGCCCCGGCCGGCTGCTGCGAGGGAATCAGGACTGTGATCGTTATTTCGGCGGCGGGCCGCTGAGAGTCCGCATTTCGGGGGTGACCTCCCCGCCCGGCCGCGCTTTCTGGAGCCCATCGACGATGATCACGTCATCCGTGCTCAACCCCTTCACGATCGCCACGACCGAGCGAACGGGGGTCTTCGCCGGTGGCGGTGGTGCCCCCTGGGGTGGGGGTGCGGGGGTTGGATTCGTCAGCATCCACTCCGCTGGCTGACCCGCCTGCGAAGGAGGGATGCGATAGACCTGCGTGCCGACTGTGACCGTCCGCTTCACGACTTTGTTGTCCGCTCCGACGACATACACAAACCGACCCTCCTGACCTGTCATCAGGGCATCCTCGGGGATGACTGGGCGCGGGCTGGCGTCACCGATGGGGACACGAACACGGGCGAAGAGCCCGGGATAGAGCTTTCGGGAGGGGGTCGAGCCGTCTGAACTGACGGCTGCCATCCCGGGGTCCGAACGCAGGACCGGATTGGGGATCAGTCCGCGGATCCGAACCGTACCGGTGCCCGTGTCGGCCCGGTTCTCCTGGAAGTCGATTGGCCCAACGTGGGGGTAACCTTCTTCGCTCCCCACCCCAACCTCAACTCGGGGTGTCCTCTCACTGGAGGAGCCCGGCGGCCTTGTGCCGTGACCCGGCTGGCGCTCGATCAAGTCCCGCTCCGGGACGTCGAAATAGACGTAAAGTGGGTCCACAGTGACGATTGTGGTGAGTAAGGTCGTCTCGCTCTGGCCGATCAGGTTCCCTTTGGTCACCTGGGTGCGGCTGATCCGTCCGGCGATGGGGCTATAAATCTTGGTGTAGTCGAGTTGGAGCTGGGCGGTGTCGCGGGATGACTCGGCCGCCGCCTTGTTGGCGATCGAAACATCCAGTTGAGCCCGGTTCGCTGCCAGTGTGGCGATCGCCTTATCCAAATCGGTCTTGGGCGTTGCTCCTTGGGAGTACGCCTTTTGCTGGCGGGCCAGCTCAGCCTCGGCCAGTTGGATCTGGGCGTTGGCGTTGGCGATATCGGCTTCGGCTTTCTTGATGTCCGCCTGGCTCTTGGCCAGGCTGGCGTCGTATTCCCGGGGGTCGATCGTGTACAATAGTTTACCGGCCGGAACCTCCTTACCCTCCTTGAACAAAATCTCCGTCAGGAATCCTTTCACCCTGGCCCGGATCTGGACCGTTTCGACCGCATCAAGGTAGCCGTTGTACTCGTAGTAACTCTGGACCGGATACAGCACCGGTTTGGTCACGGTCACAGGAGGAGGCGGCATTGGTGGCGGAGGGGCTTTGCCACGATTGCAGCCGATCAACCCGGCAAGGGCGGTCATCAGGGCAGCGAGTGTCAACAAGCGGGGCAACGATCGCAGCATGGCGTACTCGGTTCACAACGGTTGGGCCGGAAGTGGCCGCAACGGGACACTGTTGCCGATTCTATCGGGCATACCTGCACCAGCAGGACGGGCTTACAGAATTTCCGGACGGGCGCATCAATTAATTAACCGGAATCGGAAAAAAGTACCATCCCAGTTGCGCTCGCCAGGGTGCAGGGGTGCAGTACCTGAGATGCGCGAATGCGGACGTGTGTTCGCAGGCGCAACCCAGGGACTGGCTCCCTCCGAGCCGATTTCCCCCTATAACCACCTCTGCTCGATTCCCCCGCTCCCGGGTGCGCGATGGCGAACGACGTCCGACCGGTTTCCCTCAAGCGAGAGGGCGATGGTTTGAAGATTGAGTGGGCCGATGGGGTCACCACGTTCGCAACGTGGCGGCACTTGCGGGCAAGTTGCCCTTGCGCTGCCTGCACTGAGGACCGGGCCAAACCGCCCGACCCGTTTCGCGTCCTGACCCCGCAGGAGGTCGCTGCGGGGCCGGCCGCTCCGGTCGGGATCAAGACGGTGGGTTACTACGCCTACCAGATCGCCTGGAACGACGGACACGACACCGGGATCTACACCCTCGAGCACTTGCGGAAGCTCGGAACCCCAGTAACACATGGCAACTGACCGACTGCTAGCCACGCGCAGACGATCTTTTTCTTGCTGCATTTGCCACTCGCCATTGATCCTACTCTTGAGGTAACACCATGAACCCCGGGATGCCGCAGAAACTCTCCTTGCCGGGCGTGAAGAATGTGATCGCGGTTGCCAGCGGGAAAGGCGGGGTCGGGAAGTCGACCGTCGCCGCGAACCTGGCTCTGGCCCTGCGGATGTCCGGGCAGTCGGTCGGGCTGATGGATGCGGACATCTATGGCCCATCCGTCCCGATCATGTTCGGACTCGGCATGGTCGACCCCCAGACCACGCCCTTCCCGCTTGAGAAGTACGGGGTGAAACTGATGTCGATGGGGTTCATGGTCGATCCGAACCAGGCCGTGATCTGGCGGGGACCGAAGGTTGCCCAGGCAGTGCAGGCGTTCCTCGGCCAGATCGATTGGGGTGACCTCGATTTCCTCGTGATCGATCTCCCCCCGGGAACCGGTGACGCCCAGCTCACGCTGTCGCAGAGTGCGCCGTTGTCGGGGGCGGTGATCGTCACCACCCCGCAGGACGTCAGCCTGATCGATGCCCGCAAGGGCGTGCGGATGTTTCAGGAGGTCAAGGTTCCGGTTCTCGGGGTGATCGAGAACATGAGCTATTTTGTCGGCGACGACGGGAAGCGGTACAACCTCTTCCGCGCTGGCGGTGGACAGAAGCTGGCAAGTGAGATCGGGGTTCCGCTACTTGGCGAAATGCCGATCGATCCCCGGATCGCCGAGTGTGGCGACACCGGTGAGCCGATGGTGCGGAAGTATCCCGATTCTCCAGCCGCCCAGGCGTACCTGGCACTGGCCCGTCGGGTCATCGCAACGTCGGCTACGCCGGCCGCCGCTCCCCTCCCGGAAGTGCAGTGGTGAGGCGAACGGATTGAACCGAACCCCCCAACCCCCTTCCTTCTTATACAGGAACCCGTTGAGGCTGTCGCATCTCTGGNNCCGTTAGACCGATGATCGCTCCTCGAATGAGACAGCCTCTGAGGGTTCATTTATTAGGGAAGGGGGAGCCGGAGAGGGGTTTCACTCACCTCTCCCACCTGCCCTCCCCCGACCATGCCCGACCTGACCCCGCTCATCGTGTTTGCGGACGACTGGGGCCGCCACCCGTCGAGCTGTCAGCACCTCATCTCGCACCTTCTGCCCCAGCGCAAGGTGGTGTGGGTCAATACCATCGGCACCCGGCCGCCGCGGCTGAGCTGGTCCACCATGACGCGCGCGATCGAGAAGTTGAAACAATGGGTGCGGCCCCAGCCGAACGACTCCCCCCCTCCCCAGACTGGAGAGGGGGTTTCTCCGTGCATCCTGAACCCGAAAATGTGGCCATCGTTTCGTTCAGGCGTCGCGCGGGGACTGAACCGCCGATTGCTGACCCGCGTCCTCCGTCCGATTGCGGAGACGATGTCCAGACCACCGATCGTGGTGACGACGTTGCCGCTTGTCGCGGATCTCGTCGGGGCGTTCCCCGCGGCCCGGTGGGTGTATTACTGCGTGGACGACTTCGGCGTCTGGCCCGGTCTCGATGGCCGGGTTCTCAGCGAGATGGAAGCCGAACTCGTTGCGAAAGTCGATACTGTGGTCGCCGTCAGCGCGGTTCTCCAGGCTCATATCGCGGGACTCGGGAAGTCCGCGCACCTCCTGACGCATGGCGTCGACCTCAACCACTTTCGCCAGATCCCGACCCACTCGCCTGCCTGGGTTGAGGGCCTTTCGGAATTACCCCCTCCGCTTGTCGTGTTCTGGGGGGTCATCGACCGGCGGACAGATCTCGCGTTCGTGCGTCGACTGGGTGAGAGGATGACCGAGGGTACGATCCTTCTGGTTGGCCCACAGGATGACCCGGCCCCGGAGTTGTTTCGTCTCCCGCGGGTGCGAGCTTGCCCGCCCGTTCCGTATGCCGAGCTGCCCGTTCTGGCAGCGCGGGCGAGTGTCCTGGTGATGCCCTACGCCGACCTGCCGGTAACACGGGCGATGCAACCACTGAAGCTGAAGGAGTATCTCGCGACCCAGAAACCCGTTGTGGTACGAAAGCTGCCGTCGACGGAACCCTGGGCCGACTGTCTCGACATGGCCAACACCCCAGACGAGTTCGCGACAGCCGTGCTGGCCCGGTTGCAGACGGGTCTGCCGGCAGCTCAGATCGAAGCGCGGTCCCGTCTTGAAGCGGAAGGGTGGCACGCCAAAGCCAAGAAATTCGAGCGGTGGATCGATGGTGAAGAGCGACAAGTCGAAACGACCCCTCCGGGGTCGGGATGACGGTAGTTAAGCGCAGCGATACCACCGGCATCGGGCACGATGACAATGACGCAATTAAGATTGTCAAAACGACCCCGGAGGGGTCGCAGCGATTAGCCGGTGGTCGAGCGCAGCTCTACCACCGGGGGCGGAGCGGTGACAATAACGGGAACACGGACACTAGAACGACCCC